>DATMMZ010000027.1:0-7420 GCA_035569455.1 Mycobacterium sp.
GGAACGACGGGTGCGCGCAGCCCTCGATGATCCGTGGGGCCCGGTCCCGGGGAGCCAGCCCGCGCAGGTCGGCGAGGCCTTGCTCAGTCACGACGACATCTACGTCGTGCTCGGTGTGGTCGACGTGGCTGACCATCGGGACGATCGCCGAGATGGCGCCACCCTTGGCCGTCGAGGGCGACAGGAAGAAGCTGCAGAACCCGTTGCGCGCGAAGTCCCCGCTGCCGCCGATCCCGTTCATGATCGCGCTGCCCATGATGTGGGTGGAGTTCACGTTGCCGTAGATGTCGGCCTCGATCATGCCGTTCATGGCCAGCACCCCCAGCCGGCGCACCACCTCCGGGTGGTTGGAGATCTCCTGACTGCGCAGCAGGATGCGGCCCTTGTAGCCGTCAATGCCGGCCATGAACCGGTGTACGCCATCGCTGGACAGCCCGAACGACGTGGCCGACGCCGCCCGGAGCGTCCCGGAGTCGAGCAGGTCGAGCATGCCGTCTTGCAGCACCTCGGTGAAGGCGAGCAGGTCGGTGAACTCGCTGTCGTCGAGCCCGGCCAAGACGGCGTTGGCGACGTTGCCGACGCCGGACTGGATCGGCAGCAGCTCCGGCGGCATCCGTCCGGCGCGGACCTCGTGGCGGAGGAAGTCCACCAGGTGTCCGGCGATCGCCTGTGAGGTGTCGTCGGGGGGGTTGAACGGCGCGTTGCGGTCGGGGCTGTGCGTCTCGACCACGGCGACGACCTTGTCGCGGTCGACGTGCAGGTATGGCTCGCCGATGCGTTGCAGTGCCTCGGTGAGCATGATCGGGCGGCGCGAAGGCGGCAGCGCGGTGCCGTAGTAGATGTCGTGGAAGCCCTCCAGCTCGCGCGGCTGCCAGTGGTTGACCTCGAGGATTACCCGCTCGGCCTGGTCGAGCCAGGTCTTGTTGTTGCCCACCGAGGAGCTGGGCACCAGCAGCCCTTCCGGCAGGGCCGCGGTCACCTCCACGACCGCCACGTCGAGCTTGCCGTAGAAGCCGAACCACATGTGCTGTGCGGAGTGGCTCAGGTGGGCGTCGATGTAGCGAACATCGCCGGCGTTGATCATGCGGCGCAGCGTGGGGTCGGAGTTGTACGGCAGCCGGGTCGAGATCCCATGGGCAGCGGCCAGTACGCCGTCGGCGTCGGGTGCCGTCGACGCGCCGGTCCACAGCCCGACCTGGAACTGCCGTCCCTCGTCGTGGGCTTGGATCATGGTTGCGGCCAGCGCGGCGGGGACCGCCTTGGGATAGCCGGCGCCGGTGAACCCGCTGAACCCTACGTTGTCGCCGTCGTGGATGTGCGCCACGGCCTCTTCTGCCGCGACCACTTTCGCGGCTAGGACAGGGCAATTGATGCGCGACATAGGCCGCCTCCACAACTCAACTGGGCTCGCGCTTAGGTTCTCGCCGGTGGCACGAGCCACTCCGTGCTCCGGCTAGCCATATCGGGACCGCTGGGGTATCAGCGCCGACTGATCGGTCACCGATGGTGGCCTTCGTCGGTGGCGAGTTGGAAGCCGTCGACAAACACCAGAGTGCCGTCATCGAGGGTGATCGCCCACCGGCGGCTTGCATCGGCAATGTGCTGGCCGCCGATGTCGACGGCATAGCCGGCGTCGTCGCCGAAATCGTCGACAATGATTCCCGAGCGTTCGTCGCTGCTGCCGGGATAGACACGCACCCGGGCGCCCACCGCAAACTCGGCCGTCGCGGCCGTATCGGACATCGCGTCGACATCTTTGTCATTTCGGCGATTCATGGACGACCCCTTCACGAACCAACATTCACGAAGAATGTAGCATTCATCGAGAATGCGGGACCGCCACCGGGCTCGGAGGGAGGGGAAACTTATGGCCGAACCCATGACCCGACGGGACCGCAACGCCGAGGCCACCCGACGCGACATCCTGGCAGCGGGACGCGAAATCTTTTCCCAACACTCGTATTCCGAGGTCAGCGGCCTGGAAATCTGTAACCAGGCAGGCGTCACCCGTGGCGCCCTGCAACATCACTTCGGCAGCAAGCTGGGGCTATTTATGGCCGTATTCGAAGGCCTCCAACACGACGTTTCCCTCCAAATAACACAAGCCATCGACGAGCACCAAGAACCCTGGGAACAGGCCCGCGCCGGCATCGCGGCATTCTTGGACGCCTGCGCCCAACCCGCATACCAGACCATTGTGCTCAAAGAAGGCCCCGCGGCCATCGGCTGGGAGCGCTGGCGAGAACTCGACACTGATTACTACGCCCACCTGGTACGCGCCTTCATCGATCTGCTGGCGCCCACGGGGCCGGGTGACTACGCGTCGGCCATGCTCGCGGCAACTATGCGCGGCACTTTGACCGAATTATCTTTTGAGGTCGCACAATCCAGCGATCAGGCGTTGGCCCGCCAAGAAGCACTGGTAGTCGTCGACAGGCTTTTGAGCAGTTTTCACGCGACACCTCCAATCAGCCCTACCCCTGAACCAATCCGTATCGGAATCGGCCAACTGCGCGCGGGTGCTAGCGAATACCTCGATCGCGTAGCGGCAGGCGAAACGATCAACGTGATCCGCCGCGGCCGCGTCGTGGCCCGCCTGCAGTCGGCAAGCTGACCAATTCAACGTGGTGTCTAGGTGAAATGGACCTCGACCGGACAGTGGTTGCGCCGGCACACCGGCACGCGCATATAGTTCCCAAATCTATGATCGGGTCACATTTTTGGTGTCGCGATGTCATTCATCACGCGAATGTGAAATGTGGGAAGCCGCGGCGCGCTCCGCGGTCATCCGCTCAACGGCGGGCCTCGGGGTTGCGAGGCCCGGCGGCGCGCGCGGATGCGAAGAACGAATTGTGACGGTCGCAGCCAACCTTCTCCAGACGAGACTTCGCGCTGCCTTGAGGCGGCGCAGCTCGTCGGAGCTGACATGTCGCGCTGTCGCGAAGCCGACTCGGGGGCAGTAGTAGAACTTCACAACCCATACGGCACCGCTTGGCGCGGATCTGTGTCGGCACGCTCCTGTCAGTGAGACGGAGGACTTTTTCAACCTCAGATCGCGTTGCGTCGTGGGGTGTGACGCAGTTTGACGGCGGTGAAGATGCCGAGCAGTCGGTAACCATCATCGACGCGATTGTGACAGCCACGGATCATCTACTCGGCGAAAAGTCCTCGAGGGAGTCGAACCTATGAGCACGCGGCCACTGCACTTCAACGCTTTCATCTGGCCGAGCGGCTATCACGAAGCCGCGTGGCGCGTCGTCGACGGCGATGTTCGCAACGTCCTCGGCCTGTCCTACTACACCGACATCGCGCGGATCGCTGAACGCGGTTTGATGGACTCGATCTTCTTGGCCGACAACATCGCCATCGCCGAATACCGCGCGACGTATCTCCCGCAGACGCAATTCGACCCGATTTCGGTGCTGTCGGCGCTGACCGCGGTCACCAGCCGCATCGGACTGATCGGGACGGGCTCGACGACCTACAGCAAGCCATGGGAGCTCGCCCGCCGGTTTGCGACGCTGGATCATCTCAGCGGCGGTCGAGCCGGCTGGAACATCGTCACCACCGTCACGCCGCTGGCCGCGGCGAACTTCGGTGAACCGTTCCATCCTGAGCATGCCGAGCGTTACGCGCGCGCTCACGAATTCGTCGAGGCCGTCACGCGTGTGTGGGACAGCTGGGAGGACGACGCGGTCATCGGTGACCGTGAACGCGGCGTGTGGGCAGACCGCGCCAAGCTGCACGCGCCGCGCTTCCACGGCCATTACTACGACATTGAAGGGGTCCTGCCATTTCCCCGCAGCCCCCAGGGGCACCCGGTGCTCGTTCAAGCAGGACAGTCTGCAACGGGCGTCGGGCTGGCCGCGCGATACGCCGAGGTGGTGTTCTCGGGGCCACCATCGCTCGAGGCGGCGGTCGCCTTCCGCACCGATCTCCACGCGCAGGCCGGCGCTGTAGGTCGTAAGCCCGAGCAGGTGCTGGTCCTCCCCGCGTTGATGGTGACTTTGGGCGGCACCGTGGCCGAAGCTCAGGCGCGGGCACGGCAACTCGAAGACCTGGCAAGTCCAGAGTTTCGATGGCAAAACGCCTTATATACGGCGGGGCTCGACCCAGATGCTTACGATCCGGACGCACCGCTGCCCGCGAAGCTTTGGGCTGAGCAGTCGACACCGTCAAGCCGCGCGGAGCAGCTCTATGCGGCCGCGCGAGCGCGACCGGACGCTCCCTTACGTGAGGTCGCCCAGCAGGTGGCCGGTGGCGCGGGGGGGATGCATTTCATCGGCACGCCCGAGCAGCTGGCCGCTCATGTGATCGCTTGGCAGGACGCAGGTGCCGTCGACGGATTCACGTTTATGGGGTCGACACTGCCGCATGAGCTCAAGGCGTTCGTCGATCATGTCGTGCCGATCCTGCAGCGCTGCGGCCGTTTCCGCACCGAGTACACCGGCCATACGTTGCGCGATCATCTTGGGCTTCAGCGGCCGTCCAAATAGATTTTGCGTCAGCGTCAAACGCGCTGGTGCTGGGGCGGCGGCGGCCCGCACCCCGGACGGGCCGCCCAGCATTGGCGAACCGACGATCCGCGACGCGCTTACCGGAGCGATAGCGCGAGCCACACGCCGTGGACTCCTGCTATAACACTCATAGTGCGTCTCCTAGAAGATGCTTGTTGGCGCGATTCGGTTCAAACACCCCAAGCCAGTTGTGATTTCGGTATTGATTGTTGACGGGTTGGGCTCGCCTCCACTCCATGCTCCGGCGGCGCGACGGAGTGACCGTCGTTCAGCCCGAGACGTTTGTGTAGCCGGACCAGCGGCGCGGGAGCCCACCAGTTCCGTCGTCCGAGGACGTGCATAAATGCCGGCACCAGCACCATTCGCACCAAGGTGGCATCGACGAGGACGGCCAGCGTGAGGCCCAGCCCGAACATCCGCAGGAAGGACACGTTGGCCGCGATCAGCGCCGCGAACGAGATCGACATGATCAGAGCGGCAGCGGTGATTACCGGACCGGTGCGGGCGATTCCCCGAGCCACGCTTTCGTCGTTGTCCGCGTGGGTCTTTCCGGACGCCAGCGCGAACTCGCGTATCCGGGAGACGAGGAACACCTCGTAGTCCATTGACAAGCCGAAGGCGATACAGAACAGCAGCACCGGTATGTTGGCGACCAAGACCCCGCTGGGCGTCGTTCCGAGCGCGCCGAGGTTTCCGTCCTGGAAGATCCACACCATCGCGCCGAAGGCGGCGGTGAGTGAAAGGGCGTTGAGCACCAACGCTTTCAGTGGCATCACGACGCTGCCCGTCAATAGGAAGAGAAGTATGAACATGAAGCTGGCGATTAGCCCGAGCACCAAAGGCAAGTGTGATGCGATGGCATCGACGCTGTCTCGATTGATCTGGGCGGTGCCGGTGAAATTGACTTCCTCGCCGCCAGGAGTCGGGACCGCGTGCAGGCGGTCGAGTTGAGTTTCGGAGCGGTCGGAGAACAGCGGAGCTGAGGTGTCGACCGTGAGGAACGTGCTGCCCTGCTTCTCTCCGGTAGGCGCTGACGGTGGTCCGACGGGGACGCCGTTGACAAACGTGCCTGTCGGGACCGACACGCCCGAGACGCGGGGCACGCGCGACAGATCGGCGGCGTATCGTCCGATCTCGTCGCCGGTCAGGCGGCCAGTGTGCGGGATGACGATCGTCACCGCGGTTTCGGAGTTGTTGACGAAGTCGTTGCGCAGTTCGTCGCCAACTTGGTGCGCGGAAGCCGAGTGCGGCAGCACGCGGTCATCGGGGAAACCCCATTTGATGTTCAGGAACGGCAGACCGAGGAACATCAAGAAGGCCACGCCGGTCAATCCGATCGGCAGGGATCGGCGGATGACAAACCTCGTCCAGCGATACCAGAACTGCTGCCGTAGGGGAGTCGGTACGGGCTCGGGCCGGCCCAACAGGCGGCGAACGAGCCGACGGACATCCAACGACTCCAGCCGGTCGCCGAGCACGACCAGCGCGGCAGGCGTGACAACCACGGCGGCGAAGGCGGCGAATGCAACGGTGGCGACACCCGCGTAGGCGAAGGACTTCAAGAAGTGCATCGGGAACAGCACCATCACGGCCATCGAGAGCGCGACCGTCGTGGCCGAGAACAACACGGTGCGACCCGCCGTGACGACGGTGCGAACGACGGCAACCTCGCGGTCTGCGCCGTTAGCCAATTCGTCGCGGTACCGACTGACTATCAACAGCGTGTAGTCGATGGCCAGCGCCAAACCCATGGCGGTGGTGAGGTTGAGGGCGAATATCGAAACGTCGGTGGTGAACGAGATCGTGCGCAGCACGGCAAGGGCGCCGAAAATCGCCATTCCGCCGACGGCCACGGGCAGCGCTGCGGCGATCAGACCGCCAAACACCCAGACCAACACGAGAAAGCTGAGCGGAATCGCGATCGATTCCACCACCCGCAAGTCGCGCTGCGACTGCTGGGTGATCTGCACATTGACCATCGCGACGCCGCCGGTCTGCACGGCGGCGCCGTTCCGGTCGTGCGTCACCTGCGCGGAAAGCTCTTTGGCGTATTTCTGCTGCTCGCTTTCGTTTCCCTTGATGCCCGCGACGATCAACCCGGATGTCCGATCCTTGCTAACAAGCTCGGCGGCGGCCTGCGGCGGGGCTGTCCACGGCGAGGTGACATTCACGACATGCGGCGAGCTTTTCAATTGGTGGACGATTTCAGTGCCCGCGGCTCGGGCGGCTGGACCATCAACGCCGTCTGGCGTTGAGACGGTGACTAGCAGCTGCACGTCACCCTGACCGTACTTGTCGGTCAGGAGCTGGCCCGCCCTTGCTGATTGCGATGTCGGGTCTTGAAATCCGCTGGCGGACAGGCTGCTTGCGACAGGGATACCAAAGATGGCCGCGGCCACCGTTACCAGCGCCGCGATCGCGATGGTCCGCCTCGGTGCCGCGATTGCGAGCCGAGCGATGCGGTGCAGCACGCCAACCCGATGCTCGCCGATCGGCGTCTCAGGAGTCGCGGTGCTAGACCGCTCAATGCCGCCAGCCATGGGGACCACCCGCCGTCCAAGATCTCGATTTCAACAATCGGTGACTTTTGTCAACATCCGGTGACTTGGACAGTACGCCTACCCGGTCTCCGAAGTCAACAGCGGCTGACATAGAGTTTTGTGATGGCACCACAAAGGCCTCGCAATGCCGCCCAAACACGCGCCGACATCCTCTCTGCGGCGCGCCGGCGCTTCGCTACGGAAGGATTTGAACGCACCACGCTGCGCGCCATCGCGGCGGATGTCGGTGTGGATGCGGCCCTGGTGATCCGCTACTTCGGTAGCAAGCAGGACTTGTTCGCGACAGCCACCGAATTCACGATCGAGCTGCCAGACCTGTCTGGCGCGGACCCGGACGACATT
>DATMMZ010000028.1:0-12600 GCA_035569455.1 Mycobacterium sp.
CCGGTGACCTTGAGGACCGTCAACTGCTGACGGTGTCCCTGCCGCTTGTGGTAGCCGGTCTTGTTCTTGAACTTGTGGATACGGATCTTGGGGCCCTTGGTGTGCTCGAGCACCTCGCCGGTCACCGCGACCTTGGCCAGCGCCTGGGCATCGCTGGTGACGGTGGCGCCGTCGACGACCAAGGCGACCGGCAGCGACACCCGGGCTCCGGGCTCGGAGTCGAGCTTTTCGACCTTGACCACGTCCCCGACGGCGACCTTGTACTGCTTGCCGCCGGTCTTGACGATTGCGTAGGTCGCCATCGTTGCTCCTGCCTTAACGTCTTCCGGGCGCGTGCAAGCTGCGTGCGCGTAGTGGGTCTGGGGCCGCTGTCGCCGGCCAAAGTCTAATTGCCCGCCTGGCGACAACTGGTCAAGGGTACGTGACCAGCGGCTACAGGGTCAAACCGCCTACCGACCTTGCACATCCGCCACATCCGCCACGCGGATCACTGAAGGTCCGGACTTGGCCTTTTGTCCGCCTCAGCGCGACAACCGTTTGTCGCGCTGAGGTGGACAAAACACCACCCCTTCGTCCCAGAGGCCAAAGTGACCCGAGTGACCCCGCTGACAAATGTGACTGTCCCGTTGCCGGCGGCAGGTCCATTCAATCGACGTGGATCGGCGGGCCGGCCGGCCGGCCGGCCGCGCGCCGCCGCGGACGTCCAAACGATGACGCGGTTTCGATGGGGACAGCGGAGCCGCGGGGCATCTCCCCGTTGTCGTTGTCGACCTCGGAGTCAGCGTCGTCTTCCTCAGAGTCGGAGCCGGAGTCGGATCCCTCCAGGTCGAGGTCGTCGTCTAGGTCAAGGTCTTCGTCGTCCTCGTCGTCCTCGTCGTCAACGAGGTCCTCGTCGTCAACGAGGTCCTCGTCATCGTCGAGCTCGTCGTCGTCGGTGTCGTCTTCGGTGTCGTCGTCCTCGTCGGTGTCTTCGTCGGTGTCTTCGTCGGTGCCTTCGAAGTCATCCTGGTCGGTGTCCTCCAGGTCAGCCGGACGCTGCTCTTCGGTCCGCTCCTCGATCTCGGTGGCGAGTTCGTCAACGGGCTCGCCGGACTCGTCCTCATCCCGGCCGGCCGGCGCGGACGAGCCCGCGGCCATCGCCTTGAACATCGGATGCTCGCCGGGAGCGTGAGCGGGTACCTTGGCCACGGCTGGCTCATCGGACCTCTTCTTCGATCGCCTGCCGCGCCGGCCACCGGACTCAGACTTACGCCCGGTCGCCGCCGCCGAATCGACCGGGTCGGCGTGCAGCACGATCCCGCGACCGCCACAGTTCGGGCACGACGTCGAGAACGCCTCGACCAGCCCGGTCCCCAACCGCTTGCGGGTCAATTGCACCAGGCCCAGCGAAGTCACCTCGGACACCTGGTGGCGGGTGCGGTCGCGCGCAAGCGCCTCGGTGAATCGACGCAGCACCAAATCGCGGTTGGACTCCAGCACCATGTCGATGAAGTCGATGACCACGATGCCGCCGATGTCACGCAGCCGCAGCTGGCGCACGATCTCCTCGGCCGCCTCGAGGTTGTTCTTGGTGACGGTTTGCTCGAGGTTGCCTCCCGAGCCGGTGAACTTTCCGGTGTTGACGTCGATCACCGTCATCGCTTCGGTCCGGTCGATGACCAGCGTGCCACCCGACGGCAGCCACACCTTCCGGTCCATGGCCTTGGCCAGTTGCTCATCGATGCGATGCACCGCGAACACATCCGGTCCGGCCTGCCCATCGGGCCCGGCGGGGGGTTCGTACTTTGTCAGCTTCGAAACTAGGTCGGGAGCAACAGAATTCACATACTCATTGATCGTGTTCCAAGCCTCGTCCCCGGAGACGATGAGCCCGGCGAAGTCCTCGTTGAACAGGTCTCGGATGACCTTGACCAACACGTCCGGTTCTTCGTACAGCGCTACCGCGGCGCCGGCGGCTTTCTTCTTGGTCTCAGTTGCCGTGGCCTCGATTTGCTGCCAACGCTCCTGAAGCCGGCTGACGTCTGCGCGGATATCGTCCTCTTTGACACCTTCGGACGCCGTGCGGATGATCACCCCCGCGTCGGGCGGGACCACCTCGCGCAGGATCTCCTTGAGCCGCTGGCGCTCGGTGTCAGGCAGCTTGCGGCTGATCCCGGTCGACGATGCACCCGGTACGTACACCAAGTAGCGACCGGCCAGTGACACCTGGGTGGTCAACCGCGCGCCCTTGTGCCCGACCGGGTCCTTGCTTACCTGGACCACGACATAGTCGCCGGGCTTGAGGGCTTGCTCGATCTTGCGATCGGCCCCGCCGAGTCCCGCGGCCTCCCAATTGACTTCGCCGGCGTAGAGCACGCCGTTGCGGCCGCGACCGATGTCGACGAAGGCCGCCTCCATCGAAGGCAGCACGTTCTGCACGATGCCCAGGTATATGTTCCCCACGAGGGAAGCAGAAGCGGCCGAGGTGACGAAGTGCTCGACGACGATGCCGTCCTCGAGCACCGCGATCTGGGTGTACCGTGCGCCCGGGTGCGGTGGCTCAGCGCGGACCCTGTCGCGCACCACCATTACCCGCTCGACGGCTTCGCGGCGAGCCAGGAATTCGGCCTCGGTCAATACCGGCGGGCGGCGTCGCCCGGCGTCGCGCCCGTCTCGGCGGCGTTGCCGCTTGGCCTCCAGCCGAGTAGAGCCGTCGATGCCTTTGATTTCGGCGGCGCCCGTGTCGGTGGCGCCATCGTCAGGGGCACCGGACTTGCCGGCCGGGCGTGGGGCCCGCTCGTGCACCACGGTGTTCGGCGGATCGTCGGGCGCCGGACTGTCGTCGTTGTCGTCGCCCGAGCCCGACTTACGGCGCCGGCGCCGACGGCGCCGTTTGCTGGCCGCGTCGGCCGAACCGTTCTCGTCGTCGCCGGGTTCCTCGGAGTCTTCGGCGTCTTGGCCATCGACGTCCTCAGATTCGGTCAAGTCGGTGCGCTGTTCGGCCTCGCCGTCGGCCCCGGCGATAGGGTCACCCGACTCGCTCTGGCCGTCGGATCCGCCCTGGTCACCTCGTCCTCGGCCACGGCCCCGACGGCCACGACGACGCCGCCGGCCGGCCGGCCGGTCGGCCTGATCTTCATCGTCGATATCGGAGTCGTCGTCGACGGATTCCGCTTCATCGTCTTCGCTGCCTTCATCCGCCTGTACCGGTTGCGGCGCGACGAACAGCGGCATGTAATGCGGCCGTTCGATCGCGGTCTCCAGCATCAGCCGGGATTCGGGTTCGTCGGGCGGGTTCGCCACCGCGGGGTCGTCGGGCGGGGCGGTGGTCCCTGGCTCAGCACCTACGTCGGGTTGGGCGGCCAATAGATCGCGTACCCGGACCGCATCGACGCGGTCCACGCTGGAATGCGCGCTGCGGATGCGTCCGTCGAGTGCGCTCAGCGCATCTAGCACCCGCTTGCTGGTAGTTCCCAGCGTTCGCGCCAGCGAATGGACTCTCAGGCGATCCGGCAGTTCCTCATGCTGTGTCGGCTCTTTTGATGGGTCTGAAGTTGGGGCACCGTCTACCACGTATTCTCCTCAAGCCCCCGGGCGCGTCCATTCGACGCGGCCACGCGAGGGCTGCACTATGTGCCCGGGTCACTTCTCCCGGGCTTGTGATGGTCTCACCCCGAGCGGCTCATTGAGAACCCACTCGGCGCCGTGCTGAATGACGGCTTGACATGCTGCGCCATATCGCGGGATCGCGATTGTCGCGCTTGTCAAAGTCTTCATTCGAGTGTCCGACGCCGGTACGACGACGTTCACCCTGTGTCAGTATCCCATATCGCTGGCTGCGCCCACTCGCCCCTGATCTGGATACGCCGCAAACCCGCCCAGTGGCCCGGCAGTCGCCCCCGCCGTTCGCGCGCTAAACGCCGGGAAACCAGAGCGCAATCTCGCGCTGGGCCGAATCGGTCGAGTCGGACCCATGCACCAGGTTGAACTGCACTTCCAACCCAAAATCGCCCCGGATGGTGCCGGGCGTGGCGCTCCCCACCGGGTCCGTGCCCCCGGCGAGTTGGCGAACCGCCGCGACCGCCCGTGGTCCCTCGACGATCGCCGCCACCACGGGTCCCGAAGTGATGAACTCGAGTAACGAGCCAAAGAATGGTTTGCCTTCGTGCTCGGCATAATGCTGGCCGGCCAGCTCCTTGCTGACTTGCCTGAGCTCGAGCGCCGCGATGTTGAGGCCCTTTCGCTCGATGCGGCCGACGATCTCGCCTATCAGCTGCCGCTCGACGCCATCGGGCTTGATCAATACCAGGGTCCGTTCGGTCACGGCGCACAGCGTACTTCAGCCGCGGGGCGATCAGTCCGACGGTTGCTGGTGCACGGAAGATCCTTGGCGCCGCCGCACCTCGGCACGGAAGTAGGCGATCAGCGCCCACACGCAGGTGAACAGCACGCCGATGAATCCCACGCCCGGGTACACCGCGAAACCGGCGAGCAGCACCAGTTGCACGCCCAAGTTCACCCAGATCGCCCAGGGCCTGCGCTGCAGCGCGGTGAGCAGGATGAGCACCACCGCCAGCCCGATCAGATAGCTCAGCGATGCCGCAGTCAGCCCGCCGCCAACCGCGCCTACCACCGGTATTGCCAGCAGCACCACGATCGCCTCCAGCATCAACGTCGCGGCCATCACCGCGCCGAAGCTCTTCCACGGGTCAGCCGGTGGTGTCGGATCCTTGGCCGCAGGGCTATCCGGGCTGTCCGGGTGCGTCATTCCGGATCACGACCAAACAGGGTTCGTGCGGCCCCGGCGGTGACGACGGAGCCGGTGATGACGATCCCGGTGCCGGAAAACGCCGTAGCTTCCCCAAAGGCGTCCCCGACGGGCCCTTCTAGGGCGGCCTCGTCGACCAGCGCGGTCGCGACGTCGATGGCGTCGCGCAGGTTCTCGGCCGTCATCACCCGGTCGGGCCCGAACCGCTCTCCTGCCGCCAACGCCAGCGACTCGACATCCAGCGCCCGCCGTGACCCGTTGTGGGTCACCACCACGGAATCGAACGCCGGCTCCAGCGCGGCAAGAATGCCACCCACGTCCTTGTCAGCCATCACGCTGATCACCCCGACCAGGGTTTGGAAGTCGAACTCGCCGACCAGCGTCTGCGCCAGCGCGCCCGCCCCGGCCGGATTGTGCGCGGCGTCGATGAACACGGTGGGTGCGCTGCGCATGCGCTCCAGCCGACCGGGGCTGGTGACGGCGGCGAAACCGGCCCGGACGGCCTCGACGTCGAGCTGACGGGCCGCACCCGCCCCGAAGAAGGCCTCGACGGCGGCCAGTGCCACCGCCGCGTTGTGCGCCTGATGTTCGCCATGCAGCGGCAGGTAGATGTCCGAATACACCCCGCCAAGACCCTGTAGCTGCAGCAGCTGGCCACCGATCGCGACCTGGCGGCCCAAGACCGCGAATTCCGAATCCTCCCGGGCGACCGCGGCGTCGGCGCGCACCGATTGGGCCAGCAGCACCTCCATAGCCGCCGGCACCTGGCGTGCGATGACCGCGACGGTGTCCGGCGAACCGTCGGCCGCCCTGGTGATGATGCCGGCTTTCTCGCCGGCGATCCCGGCGATGTCGTCACCGAGGTATTCGACATGGTCAACGCTGACCGGGGTGATGACCGCCACCGGCGCGTTGATCACATTGGTGGCGTCCCAACGGCCGCCCAGGCCCACCTCGACCACCGCGACGTCGACGGGAGCATCCGCGAACGAGGCGAACGCCATCGCGGTGAGGACCTCGAACTTGCTCATCGCCGGACCGCCGTCGGACAGCGACTGCGCATCGACCATCTGCACGAACGGCTCGATCTCCCGATACGTCGCCACGTACTGCGCCGGACTGATCGGTCTTCCGTCGAGCGCGATGCGCTCGACCGCCGACTGCAAGTGCGGGCTGGTCGTTCGGCCGGTCCGCTGGTGCAGCGCGCTCACCAACGCATCGACCATCCGCGCCACCGAAGTCTTACCGTTGGTGCCCGCGATGTGGATCGACGGATAGGCCAGTTGCGGTGAGCCGAGCAAGTCCATCAATGCGCTGATCCGGGTCAGGCTCGGCTCGATTTTCGTCTCCGGCCAGCGCTGGTCCAGCAGGTGCTCGACCTGTAGCAAGGACGCGATCTCGTCCGGCGTGGGAGCTATCCCGGGTTCCGGGCCGGGCGCCGCTGCCCACTCGGGTTGCTCGAAACTCACTGCAGCCCGGCCAGCCTGGCGGTGATCCGCTCGGATTCTTCCTGGGCCACCCGCTGGCGGTCGCGAATCTTCCCGACGACGGCCTCCGGGGCTTTGGCCAGAAAGTCCGCGTTGGCCAATTTGGCGGCCGTCGATGCCAATTCCTTCTGCGCTGCGGCCAAATCCTTTTCCAGGCGGCGGCGCTCGGCGGCCACATCGATGGTGCCCGAGGTGTCGAGTTCGACGACGAGCGTGCCGCCACCAAGGCGCACCTCCAAAGACGCCGACGGCGCAAACTCCGCGCCCGGCACCGTCAGCCACGCCAACGAGGCCACGGCGCCCACCTGGGTGCTCAGGTCGGCGGCCTGGACGCCCGACAACCGGGCCGGCACCTTTTGCCGGTCAGCCAGACCCTGGTCGCTGCGGAATCGGCGGACCTCGGTCACCAGCTTTTGCATATCCGTGATTCGTTGCGCGGCAATCGGATCAAGGGCGACGCCGGACGGTTTCGGCCAGTCGGCGATCACCAGCGACTCTCGCCCCGTCAGGGGCTGCCACAGCGTTTCGGTGATGAACGGGATCACCGGGTGCAGCAGCCGCAGCAGCGTGTCCAGTGCCGTGGCCAGCACGGCGGTGGTGTGCGTGATTCCGTCGGCAAGCTGCGTCTTGGCCAGTTCGACGTACCAGTCGCAGAATTCGTCCCACGCGAAGTGGTAAAGCGCCTCGCAGGCCCGGCTGAACTCATATCCGTCCAAGGCCGAATCGACTTCGGCCCGAACCTCTTCCAATCGTCCGAGAATCCACCGATCGGCATCGGTCAGCTTGTCTTGAGCGGGTAGTGGGGCCCCTGACTGAGTGGTGGCGCCGTTGAGCAGCGCGTAGCGGGTGGCATTGAACAACTTGGTACCGAAATTGCGCGACGCTCGGACAGCGTCCTCGCCGACGGCCAGGTCACCGCCGGGGCTCGAGCCGCGGGCCAGCGTGAACCGCAGCGCATCGGCCCCGAACATCTCCACCCATTCCAGCGGATCGATGACGTTTCCCTTGGATTTACTCATCTTTCGGCCGAACTCGTCACGGATCAGCCCGTGCAGAAACACGTCGGTGAACGGCACCTGCGGGCCGCGGCGGCCGCCGAGCGTGATGACGTCGTCGCCACCGACGAAGGTACCGAACATCATCATCCGCGCGACCCAGAAGAACAGGATGTCGTAGCCTGTCACCAGAACGCTTGTCGGATAGAACTTTTCCAGCTCCGGAGTGTTTTTCGGCCAGCCCAACGTGGAGAACGGCCACAGCGCCGACGAGAACCAGGTGTCCAGCACGTCGGGGTCCTGCTCCCAGCCCTCCGGCGGCGTTTCGTCCGGACCGATGCACACCTGCTCGCCGTTGGGCCCGTACCAGATCGGGATGCGGTGGCCCCACCACAGCTGTCGCGAGATACACCAGTCGTGCATGTCGTCGACCCAAGAAAACCAGCGTGGTTCCAGGCTGGCGGGGTGAATCACGGTGTCCCCGTTGCGCACCGCATCGCCGGCGGCCTTGGCCAGCGATTCCACCCTGACCCACCACTGCAACGACAGGCGTGGCTCGATCGGCTCGCCGCTGCGCTCGGAGTGTCCGACGCTATGCAGGTAGGGTCGCTTCTCCTCGACGATCCGGCCCTGCGCGGCAAGTGCCTCCCGCACCGCGACCCGTGCCTCGAAGCGGTCCATGCCGTCGAATTGCGTTCCGGTGTCGACGATCCGGCCCTTGGTGTCCAGGATCGAGGGCATCGGCAACTGGTGGCGCAGCCCGATCTCGAAGTCGTTCGGGTCGTGAGCCGGCGTGACTTTGACTGCGCCGGTGCCGAATTCGGGATCGACGTGCTCGTCGGCGACGATGACGAGCTGCCGGTCGATAAAGGGATGCGGCAGGGTGGTGCCGACCAGGTGGCGGTAGCGCCCGTCGTCAGGATGGACCGCGATCGCGGTATCGCCCAACATCGTCTCGACCCGAGTGGTGGCGACCACGATGTGGGGCTGCGCATCGTCGAGCGAGCCGTACCGGAACGACACCAGCTCGCCTTCGACGTCCTGGTAATTGACCTCTAGGTCCGAGATCGCCGTCTCAAGCACCGGCGACCAGTTGACCAGCCGCTCGGCCTGATAAATCAGTCCGGCGTCGTAGAGCCTCTTGAAGATCGTCCGCACCGCTCGCGACAGACCCTCGTCCATGGTGAAGCGGTCGCGGCTCCAGTCCACTCCGTCGCCGAGCCGACGCATCTGGCCACCAATGGCGCCGCCAGACTCACGCTTCCAGTCCCACACCTTCTCGATGAACAGCTCACGGCCGAAGTCTTCCTTGGTCTTGCCGTCGATAGCGAGCTGCTTTTCCACCACGCTCTGAGTCGCGATACCCGCGTGGTCCGTGCCCGGCTGCCACAGCACCTCGTAACCCTGCATCCGCTTGCGGCGGGTCAGGGCGTCCATCATCGTGTGCTCCAGCGCATGGCCCATGTGCAGGCTGCCGGTCACGTTCGGTGGCGGCAGCACGATCGAATACGCGGGTTTGGCGCTGGTCGGGTCCGCGGTGAAGTAGCCCGCATCCAGCCACTTCTGGTAGATCGCGCTCTCCATCGCACCCGGATCCCACGACTTGGGCAGCAGGTCGGCGGCAGAGCTGCGGCTGGCGGTCACCGGTCAATTCTAGGAAGACCGCTCAGCGCGCGCTAAATCGCCCAGAGCCGCAGGTGATCGGTTGTCTTGGAGCTGCGATCTCAGGGGATCAGGGAATCGTGAGCACTTGGCCGGGATAGATCAGGTCAGGATTGGGGATGCCACTGGCGTCCGCGATCGCCTGGTATTTGTTGCCGTCGCCGTAGAAGCGCTCCGCGATGGCCCACAGGGTGTCGCCGGAGACCACGGTGTACGTCCGCGCGGCGGGTTCCGGTGCGGGCTCAGGGACCTCCTCCGCGACAGCCTCCTCGATGGCCGGCCCGTCAGCAGTGGCTGATTCCTCGGCGGCCTCGGGCTCCGGCGGCGGCGCGGCATCGGTCTCGGTGTGCGTCGACCAGGCCGGTCCGTCAGCGGCGTAGAGCACCAGGTTGCGATCATCTTGAAGCACGAGTCTGACGTTCTTCTTGCCCTTGGTGTCGGTGTGCCAAACCGGTTTGTCCGCCGTGTAGAGAACGAAGTTGCCGTCGCGCTGCACTTCGGCGCGCACCACATCCTGGCCGGTGGTCGAACTGGCCCACAGAGCCTGACCGCGGGAGGCCAGCACCAGGTTGCCGTCGTCTTGGAGGGTGAGGGTATAGGCGCCGTTGCTTGAGGCGAGCGATTCGCCTCGTACGAGCTTCTGTCCTTCGGTGAGCGTGTCTGACATGGCATTCCCTCTCGTTATCCAGTTTTTATCCAGTCCAGCCGGCTGACGCCGGACTCGTTGTCGTTGCCCGATGGGCGGGCGCCACTGATCTTGGTTCGGCCTGGGCATCCCTTTCTCGACGCAATAGAAACCACGCGGGAACTGCGCATGAACACTCCGCGCGGAGCGCGGCGCCAGCGCTATTTCTTGCCGCTGAGCAGGCCGCCGAGGATATCGCCGAGGCCGCCGCCCTTGCTGCCCAGCACGCTGCCCAGGATGCCACCCAAGGACTTGTCGCCGGAGGCGCCGCCGAGGATGCTGCCCAGGATGTCACCCAGGCCGCCACCGGAGGCTTCCTCCCTGCTCTGTGCCGTAGTGGTCTGCCCGCCACCGGGGCTGAGCTGTTTTCCGATGTAGGCCAACACGATCGGGAGCACCACCGGAAGCAACCTCTTGAGCAAGTCGCTATTGCCGGCCCCTCCCTGCGCCAGTGCCGCGGCGACCTGGTCGGTGTCATTGCCGCCGAAGAGCGCCGCGACCGCCTGATGCCCGTCGCTCTCGTCAACCTGGCCGACACCCCCGCCGGCGTCGAGCAGCCCGCGGGCGGCGTTACTACTGGCGGCGGACTCGATCTTGCTGGCGTGCTCGGGATCCTGCGAGTTGTGCTGGATTCCGCTGAGCAGCACCGGCACCAGAGTGTGCAGCGCGCTGTCGACCTCGCCTTGGTCGGCGCCGAGCCTGGATGCGATTTCAGACGTGGGGATCTGCGCGTAGAGATCGTCAAGACCGGCCATCGGTGTCCACCTTCGTCGCTGGGATGTGTTGCTGAAATGTAGAGCCAAGCCAATTACGACACTAGACTCGCGCGACCTCGACCAAAAGCCCGTTTCGCCGAGTCAGTTCAACCGCTCGGTCCGCAGCGAGACGCCCGCGCCCGGGAATCGGGCCAGCAGCGCGTCACCCATTGCGGACGCGGGCGTTAGGACGCCACGCAGGTCGGAGAGCTTGTCGCTGTCGAATGCCAGCGCAAGACCACACTCTCCCAGCAGCACCGAGGTCGCCTTGTAACCCGGATCGCCCTGCTGCGCCATGCGCGCCACGTACCGGGCGCCGCGGGTCGTGGTGGTGTAGGTCTCGGTCCGGTAGTAGCCGTGCTCTTGAGCCGCCGCACTCGGCCCGGTGCCGGGTTGGGGGACCACACGCTCCACCAGCCGGCGCGGCAGTAGCCGGAAATAGCGGCTGCCCAGTCCGGACATCACGTTGCCGACCCCGCTGACGATCGCCGATGCCACCGGCGCCACGACCGACGACCCCAGGCTCATGTTTTCGCTGTACCGGAACCGCCTGCCGTACGCCCAGTCCAATAGTGCGTTGCTGCGACGCACGATCCGGGTGTTGGTCGGCGCCATCATGAATCCGGCCGTCCACAGACCGGCCAGTTCCGGCGCGATATGACGACCGCGACGCCACTTCAGATCGGGCTGCGGGCCGAGTTCAGGTTCGGCGCCGCGGTCGGTGCTCAGTGTGTACGGATCCGCGAACTGACGACGCATGTCGGGGTCGCTGGAGACTGTGTGCAGCACTTCCAGCAGCGATGCGATGGTGCCCCCCGATAGCCCGCCCGACAGGGAGCGCACCACGAAGTCGGTGTCGATGAGCTCGCCGGCGCCATCCTGCCGCGCTGCCTGATACAGCGCGTAGACGCTCAGGTCCGAAGGTACCGAGTCGAATCCACAGGCGTGCACGATGCGGGCGCCGGTGTCGACGGCCTGCTTGTGGTAGAGGTCGATGCTGCTGCGAACGAACGGTGGCTCGCCGGTCAGGTCCGCGTAATCGGTGCCGGCGCCAGCGCACGCGGCCACCAGCGGCAACCCGTAACGGGTGTAGGGCCCGACGGTGGTGACGACGACTCTCGTCCGCGCGGCCATCTCATTCAGCGTCGACGGCGATGCCGCGTCGGCGGCCAGAACCGGCCAGGACTGCGCCGATTCACCCAAGGTGTCACGAACCGCGCGCAACCGTTCTGTTGAGCGGCCGGCCAGTGCGATGCGTGCGTCCCCGCCGGCCCGGGCCAAGTATTCAGCGGTCAGCTTCCCCACGAAACCGGTCGCCCCGTACAAGACGATGTCGAATTCGCGCGGCGTCGCGGTCACTGGCCCGACGCTACCTCAGCCCATATATGAAGTGTGCCGGGCACAAGGCCCGGCACACTTCATACGACCAACGGCCAGCGCCGTCAAATCATTGGTCAGCCGCGACGGCCGCAGACGGGCCAGGCGCCGATGCCCTGTGAGTGCAAGACGTTCTCGGCCACCCGGATCTGCTCCTCACGGCTCGCGCCATTCGGCGATCCCCAGCCACCGTTGGCCCGCCAGGTGCTGGGGGTGAACTGCAGGCCGCCGGAGAAACCGTTACCGGTGCTGATCCCCCAGTTCCCGCCAGACTCACACTGAGCGATTGCGTCCCAGTTGACGCTGTACGCCTGGTGAACGGGCGCTGCGTCCGGAGCGGGGGGCGGCGGAGGAACGTTCGGGTCAAAGCCCACCGGAGCGGGGGGCGGCGGGGCGTCCGGCGCCGGGGGCGGCGGGGCGTCCGGCGCCGGAAGCGGCGGGACGTTCGGGTCAAAGCCCACCGGAGCCGGGGCGTCCGGGGCTGGCGGCGGGGGCGGAACGTTCGGGTCAAAGCCCACCGGTGCGGGAGCCGCGGCGTCCGGGCCAGGCTCGGCGGGGGCCACGTTCGGTTCAAAGCCCACCGCGTCCGCATAGGCGGTAGCGGTGGACGGCACAGTCACGAGCGTCCCTGTGATCGCGGCAACGACGAGCGTCTTGCGGACGTTCTTCAACATTGTTCCTTTCGCGGTGCGCGCGCGCCAAAGCCAGCCCACGGGTGTGGGTTGGGTGCTTTGTCCATGCGGGATTGCTGCTTTTGGGACGTGCCAGGCGGTTCTGGCACGACAGCGGGGGTCTGATCTGCCCGGCGGCTGCTACCGCCGGCCGCGGCGGCTCCTAAAGCTCAAGCCGTCCGCAGCCCCGCTCACACGCGGGTCCGTGGATTCAATTTTTG
>DATMMZ010000029.1:0-4257 GCA_035569455.1 Mycobacterium sp.
AACTCTTCGGCGACCGCGACGAAGTAACGCACTTTGCGCAGGTCAAGATCCATCGGGCCTCCTACGGCGACTGATACCTCCAGGGTATTGCACGCGACGTAACAGGTCTTGGACCTGCAGTTTTGGCGAAGGCAGGCTCGACGTCGAGACCACTGAACCCATGGAGGACACATGAAGGTTTTGATCACCGGTGGGTCGGGCTACCTCGGCCAAGCCACCATCCGCGCCCTGCAAAGACATGGGTACCAGGCCGTCGCACTGGCGCGCAGCCACGACGCCGACCGAGCTGTCACGGACCTCGGTGCCACCGTCGTGCGAGGTGGCCTCACCGACCTCGACGTGCTCCACAAGACGGCGATAGACGTTGACGCCGCGATTCACCTCGCGCAGGACTACGGTCCCGACACGGCGGGAGTCGACCTGCGCGCAGCCACCGCAATCCAGGACGGTCTCGGCTCGAGGCCGTATGTGCACACCGGCGGAGTCTGGGTCTACGGGAACACCGAAGGTGTCGTCGACGAAACGGCGCCGCAAGCGCCCCCGCCGGTAACGGCGTGGCGCGGCGCCAACGAACGACGCATTCTTGAGCGCGCCGGTGATGGCGGCCATCCCATTCTGGTGATGCCCGGGGTCGTCTACGGCCACGGCGGCGGGCTCATCGGCCAGTTCCTCGGCGCACCGGGCCGCGCCGGCGCCGCCCACTACATCGGCGCCGGCGACAACCGGTGGGCGGTAGTCCACGTCGAGGACATCGCCGAACTGTGCGTCGCGGCACTGGCGAGCCCGGCGGGCGGCGTTTACGCCGGCGTTGACGACAGCCAATCACCAACCATGCGCGAGATCGCCGAGGCGGTGAGCGTCGCCGCCGGGCAGTCCGGTACCGCCAGCTCGATCACGATGGAGCAGGCGCGGCACGAATTCGGCCCGCTCGCCGACGCGTTCGCTCTCGACCAGCGCTTCACCGCCGCCCACGCCCACCGGGTCCTCGGCTGGACACCATCAGCGCGCGACGTTCTGGCCGAGCTCGCCAGTGACGGCTAAAGGTGCGACACAGGTGCTCGCCGCGGCCCCGGAGCGCGCGATCCGCAATCCCGGCGAGCAAGTTTGAGATAGGAGCTCAGATGCAGCAGCACCAAGGGGAGGTCCGCGGCGGCATGCGCATCGAATGGGACACGCCCATCGAGATGGACGTTGCTTCGATCGTTCCAGTGAGACATGGAGCCGTCGTGAGATACACGCCGTACACGTTGCGGTTCGCCGTGCTGCTCACGGTCGCCAACAGTTTCCTGGATGCCCACACCTACCTGGTACGCGGCGGGGTGTTCGCCAATCTGCAGACCGGCAATGTAATCTTTTTCGCGATTCACTTGTCTGAAAGGCATTGGGGCGATTCGCTGTCACGATTGTGGCCGATGTTCGCCTTCATCGCCGGCGTCGTGTTGTCGTCACATATCAAGTCCGGTCGAGTCGACAAAGTGGTGGCGCAGCCGCTCCGCTGGACGATGGCGAGCCAAGCGGCCGTCCTGGCCGGCTTCGGATTCCTGCCCGCAACGCTGCCGCACAGTTTGGTTGTGGTGCCGATCTCCTTCTTGGCCGGCATCCAGATTGGCCTGTTCCGCAGCATCGGCGACCTCGCATACATGCCGCTCGCCACCACTGGCAATCTAATGCGGGTGGTTGAAGCCGGATACGACTTCTTCGTGGAGAAGAACAGCAATTCGCGGAGAGCGTTCATGGTTTATGCCTGCGTGATCGGAGCGTTTGTCGCCGGCGCGATCGCCGGCGCGTTCACCAGCCGTGCGTGGGGGTTGCATGCGATCTGGGTGCCCGCCGGGCTGCTGGCCGTCACACTCATTCTCTTCGTCATCGACGAACGCGAAGGCACCGCGTCGAAATAGTGGTCGAACGCCCCGCAAACCGCCGCATCGCACTGACATCGCATCCTGGCTGACCTCACCGACATCGCGCCGGACCTACTTGACGCGGGCCGCTGCTACGGCGCCCAGGAGTGCGCCGTGCAACGCTGTTTTGTGTACGCCGCGCCCGGCACGGGCTGGAAACACCGCTCTGGCGCACCGTGGTCCGCCGTGATGCCGTTGAGGTCGATCATTTCAGGCTCGGTAGGGCAACCGCTGATCCGTACTGCATCGTCATGGTCTGAGCGTCCTGTGGGAGTTCCGGACTGGGCGGGTCCTGCTGCTTGCGCCCGTGCTTCGTCTGCGGTACGAACAGCGCCTTGATGGCTGCTTTCGCAGCGTCCAGGTCCGCCCTGGCTGGCGCATCCTGGCAAATGGCCAACCCAGCTCCAGAAGTAGCGGGCGCTTTACCGCAGCGACCCGCGCATGGCGCGCGCAGTCTTAGAAAGGAACGCTGGGTGAGTCAGCGTCTAGGGCCGCACCTCGACAGGCAGGGCGGGACGGCCACCGCCAAAAGAACTACTGGCACGGTCGGTCTCGCCGAAGAAGACCATGACGTCATTTGGGTCCGTTCCTGCCGCCTGTAGGCGAGTCACGATCCCGGAAAGCAGCGAGCGCTTCCTGTCTTGCTCAGTCCCTGACGAGAGCTGGACCTCGATCATCAGGACATGCTCGCTGCGAGGCTTCTGCAGATCGGGATAGAGAGGGCTGATGCGAAGGTCAGCTTCTTCCAAACAGATGAACCTCTGGAAGTGATCGTCCTCGGGATAACCAGCGCTGACACTAGCTTCATGGATGGCGGTGGCTATTGCGTCCTTTTCTGTCACCGTTCTGCCGGAACGCATTGTGACGGTGAAAAGTGGCATAAAATTTCCGGTTTTTGGCGAGTCGAAGGCGGTCCGTTCGTGGGACGTGTTGACGGTTATCGTAGCCGAGAAGGTTGCGGACATAGGTGTTGTCGACGCAGGCAAGCAAGGTGCGGACATACGGGGCG
Source organism: Mycobacterium sp. (assembly GCA_035569455.1). GTDB lineage: Bacteria > Actinomycetota > Actinomycetes > Mycobacteriales > Mycobacteriaceae > Mycobacterium. Next base: position 2,911 of record DATMMZ010000029.1, read on the forward strand.
GGCGTGCGTCCACCGGCCGGCCGTGACTGTGGTCCAGTTCCTGTCTCAGCTCGGCTGTCCACCGGAGGTCGCCTCTAAACTGGCCCAAGCCAGGCCCGGCTAGTGGACCGGCACGACGCGGGACCGACTCGTCGTGCACGGCGTGCCGATTAGGTCACACGATTGACCCGCAGTCCGTCGCCGTAAGTTTTGTTGGTGGAGGATTCCACTGGGCGTCGCACGACGCAGAGGAGAACGGACCCATGAAACCTATCGCGCTGTCGATGGCGTCCGGCGCGATCGCGATCGCGATCGGGTCCGGTCTGGCAGCATGCTCGTCGGCTCACCAGCCCGTGTCAACCTCGAGTAAAACCGCAGCGCCACAGCAGGTTCAGATCCCCGACGCGGTCAAGGTGCCGTCCGGCAACAAGCTTGCCGGTTCGTTTGACGGCCACGGGGTGCAGATCTACCAGTGCACCAACAACTCCTGGACACTGTTACAGCCTGCGGCGATCATCAGCGACGACGGCAACCCCATCGCCTTGCATTCCAAAGGCCCGGTGTGGATTTCGACGGTCGACGGTAGTGCAGTCAGCGCGACACCGGTACCCAACGCCATGGTGAACCATGACGACGCGATACCGGAGCTGCTGTTGAAGGCCACCGAGAATCACGGTGCCGGGCAGTTCGGCGCGGTCACCTACGTTCAGCGCCTTGCGACCAAGGGCGGGCTGGCGCCGAAGGGACGATGTGCCAACGGAGCCCAGGTCAGTGTCTCGTATTCGGCGTCTTACCTCTTCTATGCCGCTGGTTGAGTAGGGCGGATTCAGCGCCGAAACTGCTGGTCATAGGCTTATTCGACAGCACGTCAACTCCGGCAGCAGGAGGGGTCAATCCTGCATCTGATGCAATGATCACGGTTCTACCGGTAACCCGAGGATACCGTCGGCACAATGGCATTCGATCCCGGCGCCGTCGGCCGCGCGTTTCCGAGCATCGGTTCGATGAGGCGCTGCCGCCCAGGCTGACCCGGTCAGCTGGACCCTGAGCTGCGGGCTGTTGCGTCGTTCTGGTCGATGGCGCGGGAAACCTGCAACTGGGGGAGCATGCTTCCCGTGTCGAGGTAGCGCTGATGCCACGACAGCGCCTCGTCGAGCAGGTGTGGGGTGTGGCGGGCGTTCGGGCGAGCCGCGAGGGCACGGTCGAAGTAGTCGCGCAGCTGATCCTGGAACGACGGGTGCGCGCAGCCCTCGATGATCCGTGGGGCCCGGTCCCGGGGAGCCAGCCCGCGCAGGTCGGCGAGGCCTTGCTCAGTCACGACGACATCTACGTCGTGCTCGGTGTGGTCGACGTGGCTGACCATCGGGA
>DATMMZ010000030.1:0-6937 GCA_035569455.1 Mycobacterium sp.
CCCTGTTGCAGCAGAGCCGAATTGAGCGCGAGCTTGACCATGACCAGCTGGTTGACCGGCACCGCAGCGATCCTTTGCACCAACCGCTCGGTGCGCTCGTCGAGGTCTTCCGGGTCCGGCGCCTCGACCGCCAGGCCCCACTCGGCGGCCTGCGCGCCGGTGATGCAATCACCGGTGAACAGCAGGCGTTTGGCGCGCTGGTCGCCGAGCCGGTGCGCCCACAGGCCTGCCGCCGGGACCCCCCACACCCGCGTCGGCGGGTAGCCGATCTTGGCGTCGGCGGCGGCGATCACCTGATCGGCGTGCAGCGCGATATCGGTTCCGCCGGCCACGCAATAACCGTGGATCTTGACGACCGTCGGTTTGTCGGCGTGCATCAGGCTGGCGAACCCACGGACGAACCGGCTCATCATCTGGTAGTCGATCATCGGGTCCCACGGCCGGTCCGACATGTGGTTGATGGCCTGAGTCTTGCCGTCCAGCACCGTGCCCTGATAGGCACCGGTGCCACCGGCGGATCCGGTGCCGTCCGCGTACGCGGACAGATCGAAGCCCGCGCAGAAGCCCTCGCCGCGACCGGACACCAGAATGACATGCACGCCGGGGTCGAGATCGGCGCGCTCAACCAACGCCGAGAGCTCCAGCGGAGTGTCGGCGATAATCGCGTTGCCCTTCTCCGGCCGGTTGAAGGTGATCCGCGCAACCCGTTCAGTGACCTCGTAGGTCATCGTTTTCAGGTTGCCGAAGTCGACCGGCCTGATCGCGTGCGTCACCCCTTGACCAGTGCGCGCTCGAGGATGGGTGCAAGATCCAGCCCGGCCGGCATGGTGCCGAACGCGCCGCCCCAATTACCGCCGAGCCGGGTTGCCAGGAACGCCTCGGCGACGGCGGGATGCCCGTGGCGCGCCAACAGCGACCCCTGCAGCGCCAGGCAGATGTCCTCGGCGACCTTGCGGGCGCGGTACTGGATGGTGTCCAGATCAGCCAGTTGCGGGCGCAGCTTCTCGACATGGCTGTCCAGCCGGGGATCGGAACCCGCGCTCTCGGCCAGCTCGTCGAACAGCACCTCGACGCATTCGGGGCGAGTTGCCATGGCACGCAACGTATCCAGCGCGCTGACATTGCCCGAACCCTCCCAGATACCCATCAGCGGCGCCTCACGGTACAGCCGTGGCATCCCGGATTCCTCGACGTAGCCGTTGCCACCCAGGCATTCCAGCGCCTCGGCGGCGTGCGGGGTGGAACGCTTGCACACCCAGTACTTGCTGGCCGCCAGGCCGATGCGGCGAAATAGCGCTTCGGTCTGGTCCCCGCGCATCGCCTTGTCGGTGGCGCCGGCCATCCGCATCGCCACCATCGTGGCGGCCTCAGCCTCCACGGCCAGGTCCGCCAGCACGTTGCGCATCAGCGGCTGGTCGATCAGATAGGCGCCGAAGGCCTTTCGGTGCTGGGCGTGGTGGATGGCGCGGGTCAGGCCGGTGCGCATGCTGGTGGCACTGCCCAGGGTGCAGTCCAACCGGGTGAGGTTGACCATCTCGATGATGGTCGGTACGCCGCGACCCTCCTCACCGACCAACCACGCTGTGGCGCCGTCGTATTCGACCTCGCTCGAGGCGTTGGCGTGGTTGCCGAGCTTGTCCTTGAGCCGTTGCAAAAACATCCGGTTGCGGGTGCCGTCGGGGAGCACCCGAGGCAACATGAAGCACGACAGCCCCCCGGGTGCCTGTGCGAGTACCAGGAAGATGTCGCACATCGGCGCCGAGGTGAACCACTTGTGACCCGCCAGGCTGTACGTGCCGTCGGCGTTGGCGGTCGCCTGGGTGGTGCCGGCGCGCACGTCGGAGCCGCCCTGCTTCTCGGTCATCGACATGCCCGCGGTAATGCCGGGCTTGCTGGTGGCCAGCTTCAGCTCGGGGTCGTACTCGCGGCTGGTCAGCAACGGCTCATAGATGGCTGCCAGCTCGGGGTTGCACCGCAGCGCAGGCACGACCGCATACGTCATCGAGATCGGGCAGATATGGCCCGGTTCGACGGTCCACACCGAGGTCAACGCGGCCCGAACGACGTGTGCACCCGGCCGCTCGTCGGCCCACGGCGCGGCGTGCAGGCCGTGGGAGACCGCTACCCGCATGAGCTCGTGGTAGGCCGGGTCGTATTCCACCTCGTCGACGCGATGCCCGTACTGGTCGTGGGTATGCAGGACCGGCCGATTGCGGTCGGCGAGCTCGCCCCAACGCTGGGCTTGGCGGGAGCCGTTGATCGCCCCGAGCTCGTTCACCTCTTCCAAGCCCCACTGTCCGCCCTCGCGGATCAGGGCCTCGACAAGCACCGGGGACGTGGCGGGGTTGTAGTCCTGTAGCGGTGGGACCTGGTTGCTGACGACATGGGTGTCTGGCATGCCATCCATGTTACATTTTTTCGACAATTGCACAAGACACGTAATACTAGTGCGCGGGTGGGCGGCGAAGAAGCGCCACAGCATCTGGGTCGCAAAGGGGGGGCCACTGGTGGCCGCCGCCGTCGATGGTGACGAGCACGACACCGCGGCCCTCGGCGCATCCGGCGGTCGTGTGGCGGCTCGGTGGAGCAGGGCTTAAACGGTAGGCGGCGTCCGCCGGCTCGGAAATGAGGGCAAGAATTCCGCGAAAGCGCCGCCTCCTCCGCCGCCGCGCATGTGCGGCCCCGTCCCGTGCGGGTTGTTTCCCTAGGCCTGCGGCGGGACAGTCAGCTGTTCGTCTTTTCGCGCAGGAACGCGATGTCGTCCTTGCGACCCTCGTCCGCGGTTTCGCAAATAACCGGCGCACCCGCGGCGTTTACCGCCGCCACCAATAAATCGGTATCGATCTGGCCGCTCCCGAGGTTGGCGTGGCGGTCACGGCCTGAGCCCGCCTCGTCCTTGGAATCGTTGCAGTGCACCAAGTCGATGCGGCCGGTGATGGCCTTCATGCGATCCACCGCATCGACCAGCGCCTCCCCCGCTGCCCATGCGTGACAGGTGTCCAGGCAGAAACCAATCCCGCTGTCGCCGATGACATCCCACAGCCGCGCGATGGTTTCGAAGTGCCGGGCCATCGCATGGTCGCCACCAGCCGTGTTCTCCAGGTACACCGGAACCTTGGTCTCCAGCTGGTCGAGCGCCTTGCGCCAGCGCTGGAAGCCCTCGTCGAGGTCGTTGTCGTCGGCGACGTGCCCGCCGTGCACGATCACCGCGGCGGCGCCGATGTCGGCCGCCGCGTCACACGTCTCCTGCAGGATCTTGCGTGACGGGATCCGCACGCGGTTGTTCGCCGACGCGACATTGATCAGGTAGGGCGCGTGCACGTATATCGGCAATGCCGCGGCCTTCAGCACGGCGGCGTCATCGCGCGGCTTGGGCTTCTTCCAGCTCTGCGGGTTGCCGAGGAAAATCTGCACCACGTCGGCGCCCTCGGCCTCCGCTGCAGCCAGCGGGTCGGTCGGGCTGACATGCGAACCGATAAGCACGCCGGCCAGTCTAGTAGTCGATCACAGTGGCGGACGCCGGCGATGGAATGTGGTGACCTGCTGGAACGCGTGACCGGCCGCAACGAGCGACTGCTCGGCGAATTCACGGCCGATGAACTGGACCCCGAGCGGAGTTCCTCGCGGCGTGGCACCCGCGGGTAGACACAGCGCAGGGTTGCCGCTCACGTTGAAAGGCGCGGTCGGCGCTGCCAATGTGGCGTAAAACGTTGCGTCCTGCCCCAGATTCCGCATGGTTTCCAGCGTCGGAGATGCAAAACCGGAGCTGGGCATCAGCACGATCTCCACGTCTTGAAAGACACGACGCAGAGATCCGGTGAATTCGAGCCGCTGCTTGACGAACGTCTGGTACTCCACCGCGCTCAGTCTTCGCCCGTTGTCGATCATTGCGCGCAACGTCGGCCCGTACTCGTCGGCGCGCGCCGGATAGGTTTCGGCATGCGCGATGGCCGTCTCAACCGCGCGCATCTTTCCGAATGCCTCCACCATCCGACCCAGCGCGGGCAGCTCGACCTCGACGACCGGCCATCCGATAACTTCAAGGATCCTTATGACGTCGGCCATCATGGACTTCGTGTCCTCGTCGAATGCCGCCAGCTGCGAGGAGTCCACGCCGACGCGGGGTATCTGCGTCAAAGTCAAGTCAGCCGCATAGTCCGCGACCGGCTCCAGCGACGAGGTGGGGTCGCTGATATCGGATCCCGCCATGACCGTCAGCAAGGCTCCCACATCCCGAGCGCTTCGGGCGATGGGTCCGACGTGGTCGAAACTTGCCGCGAGTTCGACGATTCCGTACCGGCTCACCCGGCCCCACGTCGGCTTCATCCCGGTAACACCGCACATGCTCGTCGGATATCGGATCGATCCCCCGGTGTCTGACCCGATCGAGCCGAAGCACAATCCCGCCGCGGTGGCCACGGCGCAACCGCTCGAGGACACACCTGCCCACGTTGCCGGGTCCCACGGATTGACCGGTATCGGAAGGCTGGGGTGATAGCCGAGGTATGCGCCCTCCGTCATGGCCAGCTTGCCAATGATCACCGCGCCGGCAGCGCGCAGCCTCGCGACAACCGTAGCGTCATATGGCGGCCGAAAGTCGCGAAAGATGGTGGTGCCGGCCGCGGTTGGGGCGTCCACCGTGTAGCAGACATCTTTCACACCGATCGGTACACCATGCAGGACGCCCTTGTAGTGGCCATCAGCGATGTCGGCGTCGGCGGCACGTGCCGCCTTCAGCGCAGAGTCCGCCATGACGAACGCGTAGCTCTTCAGTTGCGGATCGAACTTCTCAATTCGCCGCAGGGTCGAGTCGGTCAGCGCTTCCGACGTGAGTTGCCGGGTCCGAACCAGGTCGGCGACTTCGGTCAGTTCGAGTTTCCAGATCCCTTCGGTCATGGATTACACGCTCCTGAACACAAACGCGAAAGCCCCCGACACGCCGTGCGTGCGGGGGCTTTCGCTGTGCAGACTAGCGATAGTCCGAGTAACCGTAGTCGTCCAGCGGAACCGCGGCTCCGGTGGCTTGGCCGAAGTCCGGGCTGTAGTACTGATCCTCGTACGAGGGGATCGTGTACGCCGCGGCCCGGGCCTCCTCGGTGGGCTGCACCTGGATGTTGCGGTAGCGGTTGATACCGGTACCGGCCGGGATCAGCTTGCCGATGATCACGTTCTCCTTCAGACCGTTGAGCTTGTCGCTGCGGCAGTTGATGGCCGCATCGGTCAGCACTCGCGTGGTCTCCTGGAACGACGCCGCACTCAGCCACGAGTCGGTGGCCAGCGACGCCTTCGTGATACCCATCAGCACCGGACGACCGGCGGCGGGCTCGCCGCCCTCGGCCACCACCCGGCGGTTCTCCGCCTCGAACCCAGCACGCTCGATCAGCGAGCCGGGCAGGAACTCCGTCGAACCCGAGTCGATGATGGTGACCCGGCGCAGCATCTGGCGAACGATCACCTCGATGTGCTTGTCGTGGATCGACACGCCCTGTGCGCGGTAGACCTCCTGGACCTCGCGGACCAGGTGGATCTGCACCTCGCGGGGGCCCTGCACGCGTAGCACCTCGTGCGGGTCGGCGGAGCCTTCCATCAGCTGCTGGCCCACCTCGACGTGGTCGCCATCGGAGAGCACCCGCTCGGAACCGTCCTCGTGCTTGAACACACGCAGCCGCTGCCGCTTGGACAGCTTGTCGTAGACCACTTCCTCGCCGCCATCGTCGGGGACGATGATGATCTTGTAGAAGCGCTCGCCGTCCTCGAGCTGGACCCGGCCGGTGACGTCGGCGATCGGCGCCTTGCCGCGCGGCACCCGGGCCTCGAACAGCTCCTGCACACGGGGCAGACCGCCGGTGATGTCCTCACCGACACCGCCCTGGTGGAAGGTACGCATGGTCAGCTGCGTGCCGGGCTCACCGATGGACTGGGCGGCGACGATGCCGACGGCTTCGCCGATGTCGACCAGCTTGCCGGTGGCCATGGAACGTCCGTAGCAGGTCGCGCAGACGCCGGTGCCGGTGGTGCACGTCAGCACCGAGCGCACCTTGACCTGCGTGATGCCCGCCGCCAGCAGGGCGTCGATGGACGGGTCACCCAGGTCCTCGCCGCGAGCGACAACGACGTTGCCGGCCTCGTCGACCGCGTCGGCGCCCAGAGTCCGCGCGTACGCGGATGTTTCGATGTACGGGTCGCGGATGAGCGTGCCGTCGGGCTGACGCTCGGCCAGCTCGACCACGATGCCGCGCTCGGTCTGGCAGTCGTGCTCGCGGACGATGACGTCCTGTGACACATCCACCAGACGACGGGTCAGGTAGCCGGAGTCCGCGGTGCGCAGCGCGGTGTCCGCCAAGCCCTTTCGAGCGCCGTGCGTGTTGATGAAGTACTCCAGCACGGTCAGGCCCTCGCGGAACGACGACTTGACCGGACGCGGGATGAACTCACCCTTCGGGTTGGTCACCAGGCCCTTCATGCCGGCCAGCGTCCGGGTCTGGGTGAAGTTACCCGTGGCACCCGAGTCGACGATCGTGATGATCGGGTTGTCGCTGGGGTAGTGCTCCCGCAGCGCCTGACCGACCTCGTCGGTGGCTTCCTTCCAGATCTCCACCAGCGCCTCGTTGCGCTCGTCGTGGTTCAAAGCGCCACGCTGGAACTGCTTTTCGACCTTCTCGGCCCGCTCCTCGTAGTGGTCGAGGATCTCCTTCTTGCGCGGCGGAACGAGCACGTCGGCCATCGAGACGGTGACACCGCTTCGGGTCGCCCAGTAGAAGCCGGCGTCCTTGAGCTTGTCGACGGTCTGCGCGACCACGATCATCGGGTAGCGCTCGGCCAGGTCGTTGATGATCGACGCCTGCACCTTCTTGTGCATCTGCTTGTTCACGAACGCATAGCCCAGCGGCAGCAGCTCGTTGAACATCACCCGGCCCAGTGTGGTCTCGGCCATCCA
>DATMMZ010000031.1:0-8690 GCA_035569455.1 Mycobacterium sp.
AGCGCCTGGTCGAGCGCGAGGTTCAGGGCCTCGCGCATCGTCATCTCTTTTTCTTCCATCCGTGAGTCCTCAGACCGGAAACTTGATCGGGGCCGCGTACACGTCGTGGTCGAGTTCTTCGATCGACGGGGCATCAGCGCTCATGACCGTCTGTAAGGCGGACTCCACGATCGCCAGCGCCTCGTTCTCGATGCTGTCGAGTTCGTCGGTGCCAATGCCGGCTTCGGCGAGGTGGCTGCGGAACCGTGGCACCGGGTCGGCCGCGATCGCCGCGGCCAGTTGGTCCTTGGGTATGTAAGGCATCCGGTCACCGAAGTAGTGGCCGCGGAAGCGGAATGTCACACACTCGAGGAACGTCGGTCCCCCGCCGGAGCGTGCCCGCTGCAGTGCTTCGTCGAGGGCTGATTTCACCACCAGCGGGTCGTTACCGTCGACGCGAACGCCCGGCATGCCGTAGCCGGCGGCCCGGTCGGCGACCTGCTCGAGTTTCATCGTGTCCGAGGTTGGGGTCATCTCCGCGTAGAGATTGTTCTGGCACACGAAGACCAACGGCAGATCCCACAGCGCGGCCATGTTGGCCGCCTCGTGGAAGGAGCCGGTGTTGGTGGCGCCGTCGCCGAAGCTGACCACCGTGACGCGGTCCAGCCCTTTGCGCTTGGCGGACATCGCCAGCCCCACCGCCACCGGCGGTCCGGCGCCGACGATCCCCGTCGAGAGCATCACACCCTTGTCGGGGTTGGCGATGTGCATGGTGCCGCCCTTGCCGCGGCTGGCGCCGACCGTGCGCCCCATCATCTCGCCGTAGATCTCCTCGAGCGGGACACCCTTGCCGATGAGATCGTGCAGCCCACGGTAGGTTGTCACCAGCTGGTCGTCGGGCCGCAGCGAGACACCCATCGCGGCGGCGATCGCCTCCTGGCCACGCGACGGCCAGTACACGCACATGAACTCCCCGGTGCTGATGCCCCTGGACAGCCGGTCGTCGGCCGCCTTCATCAGCACCATCAGCTCGTAGAGGCGGCGCTGCGTTGCGCGCGTTTCAGCGGAGTGATCCTCGTTCACGGCACCGTTCCATTTCCCTTGCGGAGCAGCATGATTCGTCGCACCGCGGTCACGCGCCCGACCACGGCTTGACCTTGAGGAAGCCGCCGCCGTCCACGCGCAGCTGCTGCCCGGTGATGTAGCGCGCCGCGTCGGAGGCGAGGAACAGCACGGCCTCGCTGATGTCCTCGGGTTCGACGTAGGGGATCGGCATCGACTGAACCAGCGGGAAGACCGGTTCGGCATCCTCGCGGGTCGGGTTCTTCAGGTCGGGCCGGAAGGCACGGTACATCGGCGCACTGTGCAGCATGTCGGTGTTGACGTTCGTCGGGTGCACCGCGTTCATCCGGATGTAGAAGGGAGCCAGGGCACGGGCAAAGTCGTTGACGTAGTGCGCGGCAGCGAGTTTCGCGAAAGCGTAGCCGGCTCCGCCGGGGCCGCCGTCGATGCCGCTGGTGTTCATTGACGACATGAATGCCGCGTTTGAACCGATCACGATGATCGACGCGCCGGCTTGCAGATGTTTGAGGCTCGTATGCACGAGGTTGAGGACGCCGACCAGGTCCACGTCCACCGCGTCGGCAAAAGCATTTGGCGGCAAGCCCGCGGTCAGCGGGCAGATGCCGGCGTTGGCGACCACGATGTCCAGGTGCCCGAGCTCGGCGACGCCGCGATCGATCGCGGCGGACAGTGCCGTGCGGTCACGGACGTCGGCGACGGCGGTGACGGCCCGCTGCCCCTCCTTCTCGACGAGCCTGGCGGTCTCGTCGAGATCCTCCGGCCGCGCCAACGGATATTCGTTCGTTTCGATGTCCGCACAGATATCCACGGCGATGATGTCCGCGCCCTCGGCGGCCAGCATCCGCGCGTGCGAACGCCCCTGACCGCGCGCGGCTCCGCTGATCACGGCCACCTTGCCCGTCACCCTGCCCATAGCCCGTCCTTTGCGCCAGTGCCTACACTCTGCCTACTACGGCCACCCGCATTGCGGCCCAAAGCCGTTCGCTACCAAAGCGTCTGGGGCGGCTGGGAAGCCAGGATGAGTCGGCCGGCGCAGCGGCTCTTCGCCACGCGGGCTCCGCATCGCGGATCGGGATCGGACCAGTGGTCGGCTCCATCGCATCTCTTCCACGAAATACTGCCACCAAAAACTGACGTGGCTGCAGCCGGGCTAACAGTATCCCCTACAGTAACTAGAATACTTAAAATAGCAAGAAAGAGGGGACTGGCAGGAGATGGATGGGTCAGGCGTGCTCAGCGGTGTCCGGATTATCGAGCTGGCGTCTTGGACCTACGTACCGTCAGCCGGTACCGCCCTATCGGACTGGGGCGCCGACGTAATAAAGGTGGAAGGCGTCACGTCGGGCGATCCGGGACGGGCGTTGGTCGTCGGGGGTTTCACTCGCGAAGCCGCCCGCGTTGATGTCGACTTCATCCTTGAATTGGGCAACCGGGGAAAGCGCAGCATCGCGATCGATGTCAAATCCGAGACTGGTAGGGGGTTGTTCGGCCGACTATTGGCCAGTGCGGATGTCTTCCTGACCAATTGGCTGCCCGGAGCGCTCGAGCGGGCCCGGCTCACCGTCGAGGACGTCCGCGGTTTCAACCCGAAAATCATTATCGCGCGCGGCACGGGTCTGGGGGTGCGCGGCCCGGATCGTAACCGCGGCGGCTTCGACGCCGCCACCTACCTCGCGCGTGGCGGAGTTGCGTACACACTCACCCCATTCGGGACGGAAGCGCCCGCCGTTCAGGGTCCGGCGTTTGGTGACCTGCAGGGCGGGGCGACGCTGGCCGGCGGGGTGTGCGCGGCGTTGTTCCACCGAGAACGGACCGGCGAGCCGACCATCGTCGACTCCTCGCTGCTGGCCCAGGCGATGTGGGCTATCGCGCCGTCGATTTCGGCCGCCGATTTCTTTAATATCGACGGCATTCCCGGCGCACCGCCGGGCTTGGCCATCAATCCACTTGTGAACCGCTACAAGACCAAAGACGGCAGGTGGATTCAGCTGGTCTTTTTGCAGCCCGACAAATTCTGGGCCGGCTTCTGTGAGCGTATGGGGCTGGGGGTGCTGGCCACCGACGAGCGATTTGTGCCGTCCAGGAACCTGATAGCCAACGCGGCCGAAGCGACCGCGATCTTCGTCAAAGCTTTTGCCAGCCAAGACCTCGTCCACTGGCAAAAGGCGCTCGCAGACGAACCGGGCGTGTGGGCCGCCCTGGCGACGCCGCGAGAAACCCTCAATGACCCGCAGGTGGAACCGAACGGGTACGTTGTGACGAATGTCGACGACCATGGCGAGCAATACCGGATCGTCGCTGCGCCCGTGCAATTCAACGAAACCCCGCCGGCTCCCGCACGTGCTCCGGAGCATGGGCAGCACACCGAGGAGATACTGCTCGAGCTCGACGTCGACTGGGACGATATCGCAAGGGCAAAGGACCTCAAAGCCATATTGTGAGGCCCTTTGCGAATTCACTGCCGACATAGTTGAAACGTTCCGGCGCGGCACGGCGAAACGCAAGGTGGGTGTAGCGGAATTTCAACGGGCGCACATTTCTGTAATTGATTTTGGTCCGTAATTGTTGAAGGCCAGCGCAAAGGAGAGGCCATGACCGCGATCACCCCATTGCCGACCGAGCTGGACACAATGCGCGAGGTCGTCGAGACCCTCGCGCCAATCGAGCGCGCGGCCGGAGAGCCGGGCGAGCAGCAGGCGGCAAGTTGGATCGTCGAACGCCTCGGTGCGGCGGGCGCGCAGAACGCGCGGATCGAGGAGGAGCAGTACCTCGACGGCTACCCGCGCCTGCACGTCAAGCTGTCGGCGATCGGGGTGGCCGCCGGCGCCGCGGGCCTGATCAGCCGACGCCTACGGGTCCCCGCCGCGCTCGCGGGATTGGCTGCCGGGCTGGCGATCGCCGACGACTGCTCGAATGGCCCGCGCGTTGCGCGCAGGGCGACGGAAAAGCCCCGGACGACATGGAACGCCGTGGCCGAGGCCGGCGATCTCACGGGCGAGCGGACGGTCGTTGTGTGCGCCCATCACGACGCCGCGCACACCGGCAAGATCTTCGACCAAGGCCCGCAGCGATTTTTCGGCGAGCGGTTTCCCGGGGTCGTGGAACGCGTGGAGACCTCGCTGCCGCTCTGGTGGCCGCCGATCCTTGCGCCCGCGCTGGCCGGCGTCGGCGCGCTGCGCGGCAGCCGCAGGATGATGATCGCGGGGGTCGCCATGAGCGCGATCGCGGCCGCCGCCTTCACCGACATTGCGCGTAGCCCGGTCGTCCCCGGGGCCAACGACAACCTGTCCGCCGTCGCGCTGATCGTCGCGCTGGCCGAACGGTTGCGTGAGCGGCCGGTGAAAGGCGTTCGGGTGCTGCTGGTTTCGCTGGGAGCCGAGGAAATACTGCAGGGCGGCATCTACGGGTTCATGCAGCGCCATAAGCCCGAGCTCGACCGCGACCGCACGTACTTTTTGAATTTCGACACTGTCGGCTCGCCCGAGCTGATCATGCTCGAGGGCGAGGGCACGACGGTGATGGAGGACTACTTCCACCTGCCATTCCGCGACCTGGTCGTACGCGCCGCGGAAGGCGCCGACGCGCCGCTGCGGCGAGGCCTGCGGTCGCGCAACAGCACTGACGCGGTGCTCATGAGCCGGGCGGGCTACCCAACGGCATGCTTTTCGTCGTTTGACCGCTACAAGGAGCTGTCGAACTACCACCTGATGTCGGACACACCCGAGAACCTGGACTACGAGACGGTGAGCCATGCCGTCACTGTCGCCGAATCCGTGGTGCGCGAGTTGGCGCGATGAGCCCGCGGTGGGGCAAGTGGGCTTGCGAGCAGTCCTGCGCACCATCGGCGATTGTGCGACCGGGCGCGGCTCGAACCCGGGACCAACGGATTCCCAAGCCAGCGATCTCGAAACGCCCCAATGAATCCTAAAATGCCTGCGCAACAACGTATTAGAGATTTTTGGTCGGTGGTGTGCTCACCCGCCGATGCCTGGGGCAAAGTCGCCAAGCTGCCCGCGATCGCTGATGTCTAGGACATCCACGTGGTACCTCTCCGACAACTCCTGGCCGAACGCCATGACCTCCGGGCCCCCGTCTGTGTCTAGGAGGCCCAGCTCGACGATGCCGCCCAAGCGCGCCCGGTACTCGGCACGGGGGCTGATCTTCATCGAAGGTGGTGGCCGGAATGGCAGCACGTCGTGCAAGAGAACCTTGCCGACAACCAGATACGACCACGGCGGCTCCTCAATCCCCAGTCGTGACACGTCTCGCGACACTTGTGGGAACCCACGTGCCCGCGCGATCAGGTCCGCGACCTCGATATCGGCGTACCAGCCGCACTCGCACCCCGGCGCCGGCGGCACGTGCTTTGGGTTGGAGCATCCGGCGTAGGACCATTTCGTCGGCCACGAGATGTCCGAATAGTATGGGGACCTCAGCACATCCCCGGAGATCCCCGTCCAAAAGCGAAAGCCCACGGCAGTTTCCAAGCGGCCGAAACCGGGTGCGGTCAGGCGCCCGTCTAGCCACTCATGCAGCCCGGGCATCGCGGCATCGATAGCTGCGAAGGCGTCCTCGAAATCAGCACCAAAGCACGGATTCCGGACGTCGACGCACATAAGCCGGTCGTCATCAACGCCGCACGCCCCCAACACCCCAACATGTTCGCTACCCAACGCAACCACCAAATCAGCTCCAAGGTGCTCATCACCGACCAGCGCAGCCCGATGATCCGCCGGCACCGGATAACCGCGCTCACGCAGCACCGAGCACGCCTGCTCATCGGCGCGATCACCCACACAAGCGGCGGTGCCCGCACTGGACACCCGCACCAGATCACCCAGACCACGCTCCCGCAGCTGCTCAGCGAACAACGCCGCAGCCATCACCGATCGAGCGCGATTGAAACTGCATACAAACGCGACGTGCAGCCGAGGGCTACTCACACTCCGTACCGCTTCCCAAGCAGCGCGGCGAGGTCATCAGAGTCCTCCAAATCGAAGTTTGCGAATGTACGTAATTCGGCTCGAAAAAAGATTCGAGTTACGCACAGACAGGCACACGCTACCCGAAGTGAAGTTCGTCGAGAAGTCTCGGACCTGCGATGGGATCGTCCAACAGCGCAATCGCGCCGAGCACATCTTCGCGCCGGATATCGCCTACCGCCATTACCTCACCGTATGAAGCGCCAATGCAGCCGTACCGGCTCTAGGGCTTCCAACACAGCGGATCGTCAGGTCCAACCCTCGGCGCGGATCGCTTCGCATTCGATGTCGTCCGTGCCGGGTCGGACGCTGCAGCGGGTTCGTAGGTTGCTGCCACCGCCGGCGCTGGCTCGGGCTGGAAACCAGGGTGACATCGACTTGCAATCGATCGCGGGCGCCACCGCGACTGCGACTCACGGGACAGGGGCACGTTTTGCGTCGCGAATCTGTCGGCGCGGATCGTCGCGCTGCGGCTCGTCACCGCGACCGGTGACGTGCTGACCGTGTCGGAGGGCTCTGAGGACTACCTGGCGGCGCGGGTATCGCCGGGTGCGCTGCGCGTGGTCTCCCAGGTCACCCTCCAGACGGTGCCGCTGTATACGTTGATTCGCCGAGGCGAGCGGCGCGCGTTGACTAAAACACTAGAACGCCTCGACGAGTTCGTTGACGACAACGACCACTTCGATTTTTTCTTATTTCCCTACGGTGAAACGGCTTTGACGCGCACCACGTGCCATACGTACGAGGAACTGACGCCGACGCCGCTCGAGGTGCGCTTTTCGGCCCCTGACGACGCCTTCCTGTCGACCGCGCACGGGCGCGACACCTGTTACATCGCCGTGCACCAATACAGCGGGATGGAATTCGAAACCTACTTCCGTGCCGTCGAGGCGATCATGGACGATTATGCGGGCCGGCCACATTGGGGCAAACGTCATTATCAGACCGCCCGCACGCTGCGCGAACGCTATCCCGAATGGGACCGCTTCGGCGCCGTACGCGATCGGGTCGACCCCGACCGCGTCTTTGTCAACGACCACACCCGGCGCGTGCTCGGCAACTGATCGTCACCGTCCCGACACATATCAACACGATCACAAGCACATACCGAAATCGGTTGTGCTATGGCATAACAGCAACGATGCACAAATCATTGCACAGTGCGCAATGGGGGATCGGCGTCGCGAACTCTGCGCATAACGCCACCCGATAGCGGATATCGGTAGGGCTCAACTGGAGGTATGCACAGCATGATGGCGAACTGGGTTCCCACCCCGGCTTCGGGTGGCCCGAACTCTGGGCGCATCCTCGACACCGCGCGGGGCATTCTCATCGGACTTCGCCGGTGCCGTTCAGACGCGGCGTTCGACGAATTGCACAGCGCGGCACAACGTCACAAGGTGCCGGTGTTCGCGATGGCGTGGGCGCTTGTTCACTTGGCGGGCGAGGGCGACAAGACACCTAGCTTCATGGACGCGCAGTCAGCGGCACGACATGAGTGGGGTCCGCTGTTCGCAGCGCCCGCTGCGGCGACCTGATTGCCTTTTCCGGCTCTAACTTTCAGTCAGCGAGGCCCAGGGGTCGACGGGCACTATCTCGCGGGCGTGACCGTCGGGTCCCAATAGCCGCCCCCAGGATTTGACGAAGCGCAGCACCACCCGCGTGTCTAGCACTGCCACGCCGGGATACTCGGCTAACAGCCGACAAATCACCGCGTCGAGGGCCGACAGCTCGTGGAGTTGCATCGTGACAAACATGTTGGCCGCACCGCCGCCTACCGTCGCGGCGCAGAATCGGGTCTCGGGATATTGGACCAGTGTGCGTCCCACCGCTTCCACCGGCGATCCGCTGACCCGGAGCTTGACCGCCACGCCCGTCACCCAGCCGGCTTCCACACGTGCGAAATCGGTCCGGAATGCCAGCAACCCGGACCGGGTCAAAACACCCAGGCGCCGACGCACCGCCGACTCCGACTGCCCGACCGCCGCGGCCAGATCCCGGCAGCTAAGCCGCCCGTCGCGTTGCAGCGCCAGGAACAATTCGCGGTCGAACTCATCGAACTCGTGTACCCGTGCGGTTGTGGCCGGCTCGGGGGCCACCGCGCGCGCCTGGTCCGGGCTGAGACCGCCTAGCCGCCAGCGGGTTCCGCTGAACAACTCAGTAATCAGGGAGGACTGTACTCGGAGCAGCCCCGGAACCGCGGGCAGCACGTCCACGATCAATTCGGATAGCAGTGGTTGGTCGGCAGCGACTAGCAAGGCATAGATGTTGTCCGTGCCCGTCGTGATGTTGACACTGAACACCTTTGGCATGGAAGCGAATTCAGTCGCCACCGACTGCGCGGCACCGGGTTTGCACTCGGCCTCGAACAGCGCGGCCTTCACCGGCAACCGAGGGCCGATCGCCGACGACACCCATGCCCGCCCCGTGGCTAACAGACGGCGCCAACGCCGTGCCGCGGTCACCGGCGAAATATCGAGTACCCTGCCAAGTTCTTCAAAACTCACCTGCGGATTGACGTGAAGCGCATCCAGCAATGCGACATCCAGTTCGTCTACGCCGTCAGTCCCAGCGACACCCACAATAGGAATTGTCACTCGTATCAGCGGCCGAGGCTGGTCCATTCGGGGAGGCTTGATCCGCGGG
>DATMMZ010000032.1:0-19932 GCA_035569455.1 Mycobacterium sp.
GTGACGCAGCGGTTTTCGTTGGGTCGTTGAGGTACTCGAAGGAATACCCGCCTTCGAAGTAGATTTCGCCGGGCTGGCCCGGTGGCAGTTCGTTACCGTCCTCCCCGAGAATGTGCAACCCACCTAGCATCGGCTTGCCGACCGAACCCGGATGTGCCAGCCAGTCCTCGGCGGTGATCAGCGTCGACCCGATCGCCTCCGAGGAGGCGTAGTACTCGTCAATGATCGCTCCCCACCAGTCCATCATCTGCATCTTGATCTGCACCGGGCACGGCGCGGCGGCGTGCATCACCCGCTTCAGGCTGGACAGATCGTACGAATCGCGAACGGCCTCGGGAAGTTTCAGCATCCGGACGAACATGGCCGGCACGAACTGGCCGTGGGTCACCCGATAGCGCTGGATGGCGTCGAGGGTGCCCTCGGCGTCGAACTTCTCCATGACCACCGTGGTGATGCCCACGGCCTGAACGCTCATGGACCATACCGACGGTGCGGTGTGGTAGAGCGGCGCCGGGCTCAGATACACCGCGTCGGGATCCATCCAGTACCCGACCAGGGCTGACATCATGCCGGGCGCCTGATCCGGTGGGACATGCGGCAATTCGCGTTTGATCCCCTTGGGCCGGCCGGTGGTGCCCGACGAGTACTGCAGCAGGTCGCCCTCGATTTCGTCGTCGATCGGGGTGTCCGGTTGATCCGCAACGCATTCCGGGTAGCGCTCCCACCCCGGCAGGTCGGCATCGGCGATCATCAGCAGGTCCGGCAGGCCGTCCGGTAAATGTTCGGCCAACCCCGCGCAGGTCTCCTGCAGCGCAGCCGACCCGATGATCGCCTTGGCGCCGCTGTTCTCGATGATGTAGGCCGTTTCGGCCGGGGCGAGGTGGGTGTTGATCGGCACGTAATACAGCCCGCTGCGCCGAGCCGCCCACATCACCGCGTGGATGTGTTCGTTGTTGTCCATCAGGATCGCAACGGTGTCACCCTCGCGCAGCCCGGCCTTGCGGAACCTGTGCGCCAGCCGGTTGGCCCGAGCCTCGAGGTCGTCAAACGTGACGACCGTCCCGGACGGGTAGAGGATGACAGCAGGTTTGTCGGCGCCGATATGGGGGCGTATCTGCATGAGCCCGACTGTACGACCCGAACCTTGACGGCTATCGGTCGGGCAGCAGCAGCGCGCTGTCGCCGAATTCATGCCACAGATATCCGTGGTCGACGGCCTCCCGGTACGCCATGGCGACCAGATCGGGGCCCGCGACGGCCTCCAGCAGCAACAGGTGCGAGGCGCCGGCATCGTGCCATCCGGTGATGAGGCCGTCGACCACCCGGCACGGGCGCCCGGCACCGAGCACCAGATTCGTCCAGCCGACCGCTGGGTGTACGCCGCCGTCAGCGTTCGCGGCTGACTCGAGAGCGCGGGTCACCGTGGTTCCGACCGCGATCACGCGTCCGCCCGCCGCTCGGGTGAGGTTCACCATCCGCGCGGTGGCGGCCGGCACGTCAAACTGCTCGGGGACTGGTGGTTCGCCGGGCTCCGCGGAAGACACCCCGGCGTGCAGCGTGACCGGCGCGATGGCAATGCCGTCAGCCACCAGAGCGGTTACCAGTTCGGTGCTGAACGGCCGCGCCGCACTGGGCATCTCAGCGCTGCCCACGCTGCGGGCGAATACGGTTTGGTAGTAGCTGAGCGGCCATTCTCGCGGCACGTACGAATACCTGATTGGTCGGCCGTACCGGGCCAGGTACGACACGACGCCACCTCCGGGGCCTTCGAGGATCACCCGCGCAGTCCACAACCGCCCGCCAGTCAGCCCGGGTTCCGGGTAGGACGACCTGATGACGATCGCGCCGCCGCCGGCCATGTCGATGCGTTCGCCGGGCCGGATGTCGGTCAGGTGTCCGGTCGCATTCGCCGCGGGTCGCAGTTCAACCACCCAGACCTTTTCGACGAGCCGGGTGGCGAAGTGGATGGTGATCGGATGCCCGGCGCGGCGGCCGTCAACCGCGGCGGGCAGCGTGGCGGAATTGTTCACCACCAGTAGGTCGCCCGGACGCAGATAATCGCCAAGGTCGGCGAATCGGGCGTGGCTGACGCCACTCCGTCGCGCGACCAGCAGCTTGACCGTGTCCCGCGCGATGCCGTGCGCTTCAGGCGGCTCGGTGGCGTCCGATGCCGGCGGCCGGTGGAAGTGCGTATGCGGGCTCCCAAGAGTTCTGGTAGGGCTCATTGACGCACACCGGATAACAGCAGATCCGCGGCCCGGTAGCGACCGGAGGCCGGCCGGGTGTCGAGCAGTCGCAACAACGCCGGCACGACCGACTCCGGCTCGGCACGGTCGGAGATGTCCTCGTCGGGGAAGGCGGCCTGATGCATCTCGGTCCGCATGTCGCCCGGGTCGAAGGCGTAAACCGGCACGGTGGAAGCCTCGGCGGCCAGAACGGCCGACAGCTGATCGAGCGCGGCCTTCGACGAGCCGTACCCACCCCAGCCCGGATACGGCTCGACCGCCGCATCGGAGGTGAGGTTGACGATCACCCCGGCGTTGTCGGTCAGCGCCGGCAGACCAGCCTGGATCAGGGCAAGCGGGGCGAACAAGTTCGTCTGGTAAACGGCGGACAACTCGCGCGCCGGATAGTCGGAGAGGGCCGGTTGCGGGCTGGGCCCAAGCCGGCTGGCGTTGTTCACCAGCAGGCGAAGCGGCCCGGCATTGGTTGCGGCGCCGACCAACGCGTCACGATGTGACGGGTCGGTGACGTCGCCGGGCAGCGCAATCAGTTGCTTCGAGTTCAGTTCTCGGGCCGTTGTTTTCAGCTCGGAGGCACGGCGCGCATCGCCGACCACGGCCCAGCCGCGGTCGAGCAGAGCGGCGGTCACCGCTCGGCCGAACCCGCGTGACGCGCCGGTGACGATCGCGACGGGACAGGTTTTCTGGAATCGGTTCATACGGCCATACTGGTAGTTAAAGTTAACTTTAAGTCAAGACCCCAAAAACGAGCGAGGTGAGTCACCTTGGACAAGGGCGACTTGTTCACCGTCAGTGAATTAGCGAATCGCAGTGGCTTCGCGGCATCGGCGATTCGCTTCTACGAAAGCCAAGGCCTCATCACGGCAACCCGTACGGCCGGCGGACAACGCCGATTCGAACGACAGATGCTGCGGCGCCTTGCGTTCATCCGGGCCGCGCGGAACGTCGGATTGAGCCTCGACGAGGTCGCGGCCGCGCTTGCGAAGCTGCCAGATGCGCGTACCCCAACACGCGCCGATTGGGCTCGCTTGTCCAAAGACTGGCGGGCACGCCTAGACGATCAGATTGCGGGGCTGGTCGCGCTTCGCGACAACCTGGACTCGTGCATCGGCTGCGGCTGCCTGTCGCTCAAACGCTGCGCCATCTCCAATCCGGGCGACTCAGCAGCGATCGTCGGGCAAGGTGCGGTCTACCTGCCGAAGTCATTGCGGCGACGTTAGAGCGCCCCCGGCAGTCGCGCTAGTCCGCCTCAGCCAGCCGTTGCTTGAGCGCCTCGTACTCGTCCTTGACGCCGGTGGGTAGTTTCTCGCCGACGAACTCGAACCACTCGTCGATCAATGGCAGTTCCTTGCGCCATTCGCTCGCGTTAACCACCAACGCTTGCTCTACATCGGCAGGATCGACATCCAGCCCGTCCAAGTCCAGATCCTCGACGGCCGGCACAATACCGATCGGGGTGTCCTGGCCGCCCGCCTTGTGCTCGATGCGGTCGACGATCCACTTCAGCACGCGGCTGTTCTCGCCGAAGCCCGGCCACAGGAACTTGCCGTCTTCGCCGCGGCGGAACCAGTTGACGAAGAACACCTTCGGCAGCTTGGACTCGTCTGAGTTCTTGCCCAGGTCGATCCAGTGCTGGAAGTAGTCGCCGACGTTGTAACCCAGGAACGGCAGCATGGCCATCGGGTCACGGCGCACGGTGCCGACCTTGCCCTCGGCCGCGGCGGTCTGCTCGGAACCGAGGGTGGCACCGATAAATACGCCGTGTTGCCAGTCGCGGGCCTGGGTCACCAACGGCACTGTGGTCTTGCGGCGGCCGCCGAACAGGATCCCCGAGATCGGCACCCCTTGCGGGTCGTCCCATTCCGGCGCCAGGATCGGGCACTGCGACATCGGCGTGCAGTACCGCGAATTCGGATGCGCAGCTTTGGTTTCCGTCTCGCGAATAATCCAGTCGTGGCCCTTCCAGTCGATCAGGTGATCCGGCTCGCCCTCCAGGCCTTCCCACCACACGTCGTTGTCGTCGGTCAGCGCGACGTTGGTGAAGACGGTGTTGCCCGCGGCGATGGTCCGCATCGCGTTGGGGTTGGACTTCCAGTTGGTGCCCGGTGCCACCCCGAAGAAGCCGAATTCCGGGTTGACCGCATACAACCGGCCGTCCTTGCCGAACCGCATCCAAGCGATGTCGTCACCGAGCGTTTCGGCGCGCCAGCCCGGGACGGTCGGCTGAATCATCGCGAGGTTGGTCTTGCCGCACGCCGACGGGAATGCCGCGGCAAAGTAGTACGCCTTGTTCTCCGGGGAAATCAGTTTGAGGATCAGCATGTGCTCGGCGAGCCAGCCCTCGTCGTGGGCCATCGCGGAGGCGATGCGCAGCGAGTAGCACTTCTTGCCCAACAGTGCGTTGCCGCCGTAGCCGGAGCCGTAGCTCCAGATCTCCCGGGTTTCCGGGAAGTGGGTGATGTACTTGGTATCGTTGCACGGCCACGGCACGTCTTTTTGGCCAGGTTCCAGCGGGGCCCCAACCGAGTGCAACGCCTTGACGAAGAACCCGTCGTCGCCCATCTTCTCGAGGGCGGCCTTGCCCATCCGGGTCATCACCTTCATCGAGACGACGACGTATTCGGAGTCGGTGATCTCCACGCCCAGTTTGGGGTCCTCGGCGCCGAGCGGGCCCATGCAGAAGGGCACCACCCACATGGTGCGACCGCGCATGCAGCCGCGGTACAGGTCGGTCATGATCGACCGCATCTCGGCCGGGTCCATCCAGTTGTTGGTCGGCCCGGCGTCGATCTCCCGCTCAGAACAGATGTAGGTCCGCGACTCGACCCTGGCCACATCGGACGGGTCAGACAACGCCAGGAAGGAGTTGGGGTGCTTCTTCTGGTTCAGCCGCGTGAACGTGCCCGCGTCGACCAGCTGGCCGGCGAGCCGTTGCCATTCTTCGTCGGAGCCGTCGGCGAAGACCACCCGGTCAGGCTGGGTGAGCTCGGCGACCTCCTCCACCCATGACAGCAGCCCCTGGTGATTCGTGGGCGCGGTGTCCAGACCGGGAATGGTCGCTGAGGTCATCGAACTCTCCTGAATTTTGCTACGTACTTGTCGGCTTCTTGTGTCTGCGTATGCACTCGCCCACACACTGTTTACAAAGTGGCGCTTTATATACAGGTTATCGTGAGGAACTTGTCGCGGAAGGCTCGGGCGGGTATAAGCCTCCTCACAACAACGATTCAGAAGCGTCAGAAGCGTCACAAATTATTGTCATTAGCGCTCGTCGAAGCCGATTCGTCGATTCCGTCGGGATCCTCGGGGGTCGGGGGTCCGTCAGGGCTCTCACCCTCAGGTTCGGGTATACCTGGATCGCCCAGTTCTGCACGCACAGCGTCGAGCGCGGCCTGCACGGTGGGCTTCTCCCGGTCACGCGCTGCCGCGGCCCGCGCCGCGGCGATGGCGTATTCGCGCAGTTCGCTGTCGATGGCACTGACTTGGTCGGTCACCCGCGCGTTCTCGGCCTCATCACGTGCCGCCAGCGCGGTGGTCAGCAGCGACTCGGCGACCAGCACCCGAGTGGCGACCAACTCCTCGACCACGGACCGCAGCGACGCCGTCACCTCGCCCGCCCAGCGGTCCATCAGCGCGCGGTCACGTAGCAGGCCGCGGAGGTTGACCACCACAAAGGTGATCGCGAGTCCGATAGCCACGCACGCCACGGCCCCGGCTATTTCTAGCCCGGGGTTCAGCCGAGGGGTCAGGCCGGCCACCGCCCGGCTCAGCATCAGCGCTACACCCAGGCCAAACCCGGCGCCCAACAGCAACATCAGCCGGGTTTCCTGCCGCCGCGATTTCAGGGGCGGGGGCGGGACGTCGACCACCGGCAGCTGCTCGAGCGCCGGCAAGGCCACCGGCACACCCATGACCTGCGCAACGTCGGCGAGGTGCGTGGTGGTGCCTTCGCTCACCTCGGTGACCACCTGTTCCGTCCGGGCGCGCGTGTGCGCTTCGAAGCCTCCCATGTTCCGCCGCGGCAGCGCAGCGGTATCTTCCTGCAGCTCGCTGCGCACCGACAAGCACCGGTTGCGGGCAAAGTAGGACAACTGGACCCGAGCCTGCTGGATCTGACCGCGCAGCGTTATGGTGCGCTCGGTTTTCGACTGGCGCAGTTCCCGCAGAGCCGTGCTGCGCGCCTCACGCAACGCATCGACCCGTGCCCGTCGGCCGGCGCCGTCGGCGTCGCGATCAAACCTCTGCGCGGCCGTCTGGAGCCGGGTTTCCCAAGCTCGCAACCTGTTGCGCCGCGCGATATCCGAATCCGCGAGTTGTGCCGAGACGGCGTCGACCAGGTCATCGATGCGCGTCTCGCCCAACTCCGGCATGGCGGCCGCCCCTACCCAGGGCACCTTGCCGTAGCGCGCCGCGTGCGCCGCCAGCGCGTCACGGTTGGCGGTGAGCACGTCACGCCAGGTGCGGTACGCGTCGATCTTGGACACCACACCGACCACTGCGTCGGTGTACTCGGCGGCGGCGTCCAGAAACGCACAGTCAGATTCGGTCAATTGGGCCGCCGCAGAGACGACGAACACCACCGCCAACGGCGCATCGCCGGGCCCCAGGTCCGTCGACTCGACGAACTTTTGCTGTGGCAGCCGTTCGCGGAGCGCCGCGACCACACCGCTCACGCCAGACATCCACGGCCCGGTCACCAGCACCACGTCGCGGCGGTTGATCGGGGGCGAATCCAGCCGCGGCCCGATCGCTGCCACCAGCGCATCCACCCGGGCGACTGGATCATCGCTCGCCGCGCCGATCACCTTGATTCCCCGCAGGCCGCAGACCAGAGCCGTAGCGATCCCCTGGCGATATCGGCGCCGCATGCGCGGTGCACATCGCTCACCGGGCCACGGCTGTAACGCTGCCATCGCATCGCCCGTGACAGGTGTGCGGCCGGATCGTGGCATGGGCCCACTTCCAATCCAGTGGACTCGGCCAGGTCAATCGCGGCGGCCATCCGGGCGATCACTGTGTCGTCGCGGGAGAGGAACTCGCTGATCCGCGCACCGACCTCGTCATGAGAGACCGCGCGGGCCTCCATTTCCACGACGGCGTCGAGCACCCGTCGGTAGCGCGCCTCGGCGCCGATGGCAGCGACCTTGTCCAACACCGCATCGACACAACTGACCCGGCGCAGCAGGGCCCGCACTTGTGTGGCGGTGTTGCCCTGCCGAAGCGCGGCCACGGCAAGCGCGACGCCGAACAAGTCGAGAGTGTCCAGCAAGCGCAGCCGGACCTCGGTCGGCACCGGATTGTCCGCCGCCAGAAAACCCTCAAAGGAGCCTTCAAAAATGGCACTGTCGTCCTGACGGTCAGCCAGCACCCGCAGCGCGGCCCACGACGCGGCATCGAGCAGATCATCGAGCACGGCCGCGGCGAGCAAACCGATCATCGGCTCCATGGGTACCCCGACCAGCGCGGAAAAATGCGCGCAGCGCGTCTGCGCCAGCGCGATCGGCCCGTCCCCGGCGAAGCCGGCCAAATCGGCTTTGGTCAGCACCGCCAGTGCCGGACGTCGCGCGGCGGCGATGGCGTCGGAGTCCTCGGGTTTGACCACTTCGGCGGTGACGTAGACGACCACGTCGACGTCCAGGTCGGTGGAGTCTGCCGGCGCCGTCGCTCTGGTTGCCGCCGAGATCCCCGACGCGATTCCGGCGCGGTTCAGGGCATGGGCCACCGTGTTGCGACCGACTCCGGGACGCCCGCGGACGGCCACGCGCAGCGGTGCGGCGGCTCGCTCGGCGATCGCCGTCAGCCGCCGATCACCGGCCCCGGCGGCAAATCGCACCAGCTCGTCGATGAAAATCCGGTGGCCCTGTCCCTTCATATCCCGCCTGCTCGATCCGATGGGCCCGATCGCCCGGCGCTCTGCCCGCACCGCCCGCCGGCACCGTTACCCACCGACCGAATGGTGGCACCTGCGCCGCCGAGATGCGAGCCACCGTTTATCTGTTACCAGCTGAAGGCAACTGTTGGATATCAATCTGGACCAGAGGCGGCTACATCCGGGGTTCATGGGCCACCATGGACAAATGCATTTGCATTCCGGAGTGAGGGTACGTCCCGACACACCGGCGGTGGGGCCCGACGCAACGCGGCCCGAGCAGCGCTTCGACCAGGGAGGCGCCGGGCGTCGTCTTCCGGCCAGTAGCTTTCGCTCGCGACATTCCGCCCTGTCCGACACCCAGCGCAAGACCTGGGAGCGACTGTGGCCAGAACTAGGCACGTCGGTGGTTCCCGGACCCGCTTGCGCGGAGCCGCTGGACACCCGGTCGTGGTTTGGCCGTTCGGCGCCGGTGGTGCTTGAGATTGGCTCGGGCAGCGGCACGTCGACGCTGGCGATGGCGCAGGACGAACCGGATATCGACGTGATCGCGGTGGAAATCTATCGGCGGGGGCTGGCGCAGTTGCTATGCGCGATCGACCGTGAGCAGGTGAGCAATATCCGGTTGATCCGCGGGAACGGGGTCGACGTACTGGAACATCTGATCGCGCCGAGATCGCTGATCGGTGTTCGTGTCTTCTTTCCAGATCCATGGCCGAAGGCGCGCCACCATAAGCGCAGGTTCCTGCAGCCGGGCACGGTTGACCTGATCGCCGACCGGCTACTCCCGGGTGGTGTCCTGCACGCGACGACGGACCACCCCGGCTACGCCGAGCAGATCGCTGAGGTCGGCGACGCCGAATCTCGACTCGTCCGCGTCTACCCCGGCACCGAATCACCACCGATCTCGATCGTTCGCCCGACCACCAAGTACGAAACGAAGGCCCAGCACGCGGGTAGCGCCGTCACCGAGCTGATCTGGAAAAAACGATGACCATGAGCGTGACAGAAGAAGCAGCCTCACAAACTGCCCCAGAAACACCGGATCCGCTCACACCGTCGGTGGTGTCGCAGGACGTCCTGAGTCGCTTCGCACCACCGATTCGACGCGTCTTGCTGGTGTGGGACGCCCCCAACCTGGACATGGGCCTGGGCTCCATCTTGGGCCGCCGGCCGACGGCTCTGGAACGCCCACGTTTCGACGCACTCGGCCGCTGGCTGCTGGGACGCACCGCCGAGGTGTCGGCCGCCAAACCGGGCGGGGTGGTCGAACCCGAGGCCACCGTGTTCACCAACATCGCGCCGGGCAGCGCCGACGTGGTTCGACCGTGGGTGGACGCGCTACGTAACGTGGGGTTCGCGGTCTTCGCCAAGCCGAAGATCGACGAGGACAGCGACGTCGACCACGACATGCTCGAGCACATCGAGCGGCGGCGACAGGAGGGGCTCGCGGCACTGGTTGTCGCTTCCGCGGACGGTCAAGCATTCCGTCAACCTCTCGAAGAGGTCGCCCGCAGCGGGACCGCAGTTCAAGTGATTGGATTTCGCGAACACGCTAGTTGGGCACTAGCGTCGGATACCTTGGAGTTCGTCGATCTGGAAGACATCTCGGGTGTGTTCCGGGAGCCGTTGCCGCGAATCGGCCTTGATTCGCTGCCTGAACAAGGGGCGTGGCTGCAGCCGTTCCGGCCGCTGTCTTCGTTGTTGACCTCGCGTGTGTGACACTGGGAATCCACTGCGCGGGTTGCTACAGATCCAGTAAGGAGCTTACGTGTTCGCCTGGTGGGGTCGAACCGTGTACCGCTATCGGTACATCGTAATCGGGGTCATGGTGGCTCTGTGCCTCGGCGGCGGCATCTTCGGGATGGACCTGGGCAAGCACGTCACGCAAAGCGGTTTCTACGACGACGGCAGTCAGTCGGTGAAGGCCTCGGTATTGGGCGACAACGTCTATGGCCGAGACCGAAGCGGCCACATCGTCGCGATCTTCAAGGCTCCGGACGGCAAGACTGTCAACGATCCGGCGTGGGCGAAGAAGATCACCGATGAGCTCAACCAGTTCCAGCAAGACCACCCCAACCAGGTGATGGGATGGGCCGGCTATCTCAGGGCACCCGACACGACCAGCCCGATCATCCAGGGCATGGTCACCCAGGACAAGCAGTACACATTCGTGTCCATCCCGCTCAAGGGCGATGACGACGACACCATCCTCAACAACTACAAGGCCATCGCGCCGGATCTGCAGAAGCTCGATGGCGGCACCGTTCAGCTCGCCGGCCTCAATCCGGTCGCCAGCGCGTTGACCGGCACGATTGCCACTGACCAGCGGCGCATGGAAGTCCTGGCGCTGCCGTTGGTGGCGGTGGTGTTGTTCCTGGTATTCGGCGGCGTGATCGCGGCCTGCTTGCCGGTGATGGTAGGCGGCCTGAGCATCGCGGGCGCGACAGGCATCCTCCGCTTCATCTCGCTCTTCGGGCCGGTGCACTTTTTTGCCCAACCCGTGGTTTCGCTGATCGGCCTGGGCATCGCGGTGGACTATGGCCTCTTCGTGGTGAGCCGGTTCCGGGAGGAGATAGCGGAAGGCTACGACACCGAGGCCGCGGTGCGACGCACGGTCATGACGGCAGGCCGCACGGTGGCGTTCTCGGCGGTGCTGATTGCCGCGTCGGGAGCCAGCCTGCTGTTGTTGCCACAGGGCTTTGTCAAGTCGCTGACCTATGCCCTCATCGCCGCGGTGACACTTGCGGCCATACTCTCGATCACGCTGCTGCCCGCGTGTCTGGGGATCTTGGGCAAACACGTCGACGCGCTGGGCGTGCGGACCCTGTTCCGTGTGCCCTTCCTGCGCAACTGGTGGGTTTCGCGCAGCTATCTCAACTGGCTTGCGGACCGCCTGCAGAAAACCAAGACCCGCGAAGAGGTCGAGGCCGGGTTCTGGGGCAAGCTTGTGAACTTCGTGATGAAGCGGCCCCTGGTTTTCGCCATCCCGATCGTCATCGGGATGATCCTGCTGGTTATCCCACTGGGCAACCTGTCATTCGGCGGCATGAGCGAGAAATACCTGCCGCCCAACAATGCGGTCCGGCAGGCACAGGAACATTTCGACCAACTCTTCCCGGGGTACCGCACCAACCCGCTGACGCTGGTGATCCAGTCAACCAACCACCAGCCAGTCACCGACCAGGAGATCGCCGACATTCGCGGCAAAGCGAGGGCGATCAGCGGGTTCAGCGACCCGGACAACAACCCCGCGAACATGTGGCAGGAGCGTGCCTACGCGCCGGGTGCGTCGAAGGATCCGTCGGTGCGCGTCCTGCAGAACGGACTGATCAACCCGAATGACGCGGCGAAGAAGATCGGCGAACTGCGCAGCATCGGGCCGCCGAAGGGCGTCACGATATCCGTCGGTGGCACCCCGGCCCTCGAGCAGGATTCGATTCACAGCCTGGTTGCACAGGCCCCGCTGATGGTGTTTGTGCTGCTTACCACCACCATGCTGTTGATGTTCCTGGCGTTCGGGTCTTTCGTATTGCCGATCAAGGCCGCGCTGATGAGCGCACTGACGCTTGGCTCCACCATGGGCATCCTGACGTGGATCTTCGTCGACGGGCACTTCGGCACGTGGCTGAACTTCACGCCGACACCGTTGATGGTGGTGATCATTGCTCTCGTCGTCGCAGTCGGCTACGGCTTGGCCACCGACTACGAGGTGTTCCTGGTATCCCGGATGGTGGAGGCGCGCGCACAAGGCATGTCGACCCAGGAGGCCGTCCGGATCGGCACCGCCACCACCGGCCGCCTCATCACCGCGGCCGCGCTGGTCCTTGCCGTGGTCGCCGGTTCGTTCGTGTTCTCTGACCTCGTGATGATGAAGTACCTGGCATTCGGGCTGATGGCGGCGCTGCTGCTGGACGCGACCGTGGTGCGTATGTTCTTGGTGCCCTCGGTGATGAAGTTGCTCGGCGATGACTGCTGGTGGGCGCCGCGCTGGGCCAGGCGGCTGCAGAACCGTATCGGGCTGGGCGAGATTCACCTGCCCGACGAGCGCAAGCGGCCCATCGTCAACGGGCATCCCACACGGCCTCCGGTCAAGGCGTCCAGCCTGGTCGCAGCGACGCCGCGGTCACCCCACGACCCCACTCACCCCGGCCCGGCGCCACGCCCGCCCGGCCGGCCTGAGCTCACGTCTGCCCAGGAGCTACCCTCTGGCGCGACCACCGCACGGCTGAAGACCGGACCCACCCAGTCGACCGGCCAGGAGACCGAGGCCAAGACGAACCGACTCTCACTGCCTGGCAATGCGGTGCCACCCGTCCCGGCCCGCCCCTCGCCGCCACCGACACCGTCGTCCGGTCAGACCCGGGCGATGCCGGTTTCGACGCCGGTGCCGACGAACAATTCCGGCGACAACGCGAGCGACCCGGCCGACCCGACCGCCGCCCTCCCGATCATGCGGCCGGAGGGCGATGACTCCGAGGCAGCCACTGAGAAGCTGAACGCCCGCGCGCAAGGCGACAACGGCGACCAAGCGCGCCAGCGCCGGCGCGGCGGCGGCGGCGGCCTCAGCGCCCAGGACCTGCTGCGCCGCGAAGGACGGCTATAAGCCGGAGGCTCGCCGGTCACGTGGCGCTCAGGTGCCGAACGCGACCGACCGTCGCGTGAGGCGCGGCGCGGTCCCCGCCCCCGCCATGTGGTCCTTCGAGACTCACTCGGAGCTGTCGTCAGGTTGAGCCTGGACGATTGCCCCAGCATCGCGGTCCGTGGCCTGCCTGTCCGCTTCGGCGGACGGATCCGGAGCCAGCAACACCTGCACGGCGTTGTTGAGGAAGGCGACTGTCGGAACAGCAAGCAAGGCTCCCGGGATCCCCGCGAGCACGCCGCCGGTGGCAATGGCAAGCACCACCGCGAGCGGGTGAATCGAGACCGCGCGCCCCATCACCAACGGTTGCAGCAAATGTGCCTCGAGTTGATTTATCACGATGAGCAAACCGAGCGTGAGCAGCGCATAGACGATCCCCTTGGCGAGGAGCGCGACCACCACGGCAAGCAAGCCCGAGATCAGCGCACCGATCAGCGGGATGAAGGCACCGAGGAACACCAGTGAAGCCAGCGGCAGCGCGAGCGGCACACCCATGATCGCCAACCCTGTGCCGACCCCGGCCGCGTCGGTGAGAGCCACCAGGAACGTGGCCCGCACATACCCGATCAGCGACCCGTAGCCCGCGCTTCCCGCTTCCATCACCCGATCCCGAACGCCGATCGGGAAGATCTTGACGACGTACTGCCAGATGTTGCGGCCGCCGTAGAGGAAGAAAATCAGCGTGAACAGCACCAACACCGCGCCCGTGACCAGCTCGGTGATGGTGGCCGCGGTGGACAGCGCGCCGCTGGTCAGCTTCGCCTGGTTGTTGTGCAGCGCCTGGATCGCGGCGTTGCCCGCGCTGTCGATCTGTTCGCTGCGCAAGTGCGCAGGCCCTTCGATCAGCCAGCGGCGGGTGTTGTCGATGCTGTGGGTGACCTGCTCGGTCAGATCGGGCAAGCCGACGATGAACTGGCTGACGACGAACGTCAAGATGCCGCCCAGAATCGCGAATCCGCCCAGCAGGACCACCGCCACCGCGGCGCCGCGTGGCAAACCCCGCCGGTCCATCCAGTCCACCGCCGGCACCAGCAACGCGCTGATCATCAATGCCAGCAACACCGGCACGATGATGATTTCTAACCTTTTCGACACCCATAGCACGACCACCGCTGCGGTCAGGATGACCAGCAAACGCCACGCCCAGGCCGCCGTCTTGCGTACCAGGGGTTCGACTGACGCAGCTTCTGACGCGTCGTCTACGTTGGCCGACATCCGGCAAGCGTAGCTGGCGGTTCGGCTAGGCCTCGGGCCCTCGGGGGCGCGAGCGGCTGGCACGATCCGGTTACGACGACGACACAGTCGGAGATGTACCGCGATTCGCGCGCCACCTGCACGGTTACCCTAAATTACGTGTCGCACGAGGCGCCCGCCCATAGACTCCGCCAGCGTGCGGGGGCACCTGCAGCGCGCGGGGAAGAGGGTCCGCGCGGCAAATACTGGTGGGTGCGCTGGGTAGTCCTCGCCATCGTCGCAATCGTGCTTGCCATCGAGATAGCCCTGGGATGGGACCAGCTGGCCAAAGCTTGGATGAGCTTGTACGAGGCCAACTGGTGGTGGCTGCTGGCTGCGGTGGTGGCCGCGGGCGCGTCGATGCACAGCTTCGCCCAGATCCAGCGCACCCTGCTGAAATCCGCCGGGGTGCACGTCAAGCAGTTGCGGTCGGAAGCCGCCTTCTACGCCGCCAACTCGCTGAGCACCACACTGCCGGGCGGGCCTGTGCTCTCAGCTACGTTTTTGCTCCGGCAGCAACGCATCTGGGGTGCCTCAACCGTGGTGGCGTCCTGGCAGCTGGTGATGTCAGGTGTGCTGCAGGCAGCGGGTCTCGCGGTGCTCGGGTTGGGTGGCGCTTTCTTCCTGGGCGCCAAGAACAACCCGTTCTCATTGCTGTTCACGCTGGGCGGCTTCGTCGCATTGTTGCTTTTGGCCCAGGCGGTGGCGTCGCGCCCGGAGCTGATCGACGGGATCGGCACCCGGGTGTTGTCGTGGGTCAACTCCGTTCGCGGCAGGCCCGCCGACACCGGCTTGGAAAAGTGGCGCGAGACGCTCATGCAGCTCGAATCGGTGAGCCTGGGCCGGCGCGACTTGGCGGTGGCGTTCAGCTGGTCACTTTTCAACTGGATCGCCGACGTGGCCTGCCTGGCCTTTGCGGCCTACGCGGCCGGCGACCACGCCTCGATCGCCGGGTTGACCGTTGCCTATGCGGCCGCCCGCGCTGTGGGCACGATACCGCTGATGCCCGGAGGGCTGCTGGTCGTCGAGGCAGTGCTGGTGCCCGGCTTGGTATCGAGTGGGATGTCGTTGCCGAGTGCCATCTCGGCGATGCTGATCTATCGGCTGATCAGCTGGTTACTCATCGCCGCCATCGGCTGGGTGGTGTTCCTCTTCGTGTTCCGCACCGAGAAAACCGGCGACTCCGACGACGACTCACCTACCGGTCCGCTGCCTGTCCTGCAGCACTGGAACGACCCGTCCGACAGCGCTCTGCAGGGTCCATTGCCACCACCCGATCGAGGCCGCGAAGGCGACGGTTAGTCAGCCGACGGTGTTCCCCCGCGACGGGCCCGGGAGCGGGCTGCCCGCGGCGGGCGGAACCGACCTGGTCGCTGGCGGCGTCCCCGGAGTTCCGCCCAACGGCAGCGCACCGGCTCCACCACCGGGCAGAGCGGGCAACCCACCCGCGCCCTGGGCCTGCTGCATGAGACCCATGGCCTGTGGGATGGTGATCGGCAGCTTGCACTGTGTCGACAGCCCGGTCAGCGGTTGCGATATGGACGTCATGTCCATGGCAACCTTGGGATTGGCCTCCAAATAAGACTTCAGTGACGGCAACGATTGTGGGCCAGCTTGCTGCTGCAGGATCGTGGTCATCGCCTGATTGGTCTCTGGATGGGAGTCCAGGTAGTCGCCCATCGACTTGGCGACCGAGCCGATTGTCCGCGCGACTTCGCTGGCCGCACACGGGTCGGTCGCACCGGTCGCCGACGGCCCGGCCAGAACCGCGACCGCAGCGCTCGGCAATGCGGCGCCGACCAGGCCTGCGAGGAGCCCGCGGCGCCGGGTCGCAATGCCTGTCTTCATGGGTAACTCCTTAGGGTTGCGAATGCCTGCCGAAATAGCGCGCCCCACAACGGCTGCGATGTACAGCTTGTCCCCCGACAGCTTGTCCCACGACGCCCGCGCGGCCATCAGACATCCTGCCATCCCCGGCATCGCTATCGCCAAACCGGTGCCAACCCCGTGTGATCCAAATCCCGCTCGATGTCCAGGTTCGCAAACGTCTTCACAACAACTCTGTCGCGTCTTCGCAGCACCCGCGTCGCCGCAGCTCAGCACCCGATAAGCTGATTAATCCACAGGGCGCTGCGGTACGCTCACGTGCACGCATGCGCGAAATACGGGGAGATCGAAATCCAGCAATTCATGATGCGCCTAAGCCGCAACCTGCGCAGATTCCGCTGGTTGGTCTTCTCGGGCTGGTTGCTCGCGCTGGTGCCGGCTGTCTATCTGGCGCTGACGCAGTCGGGGAATCTGACCGGCGGTGGTTTCGAAGTGGCAGGGTCGCAGTCGCTGCTGGTCCACGATCAACTTGTAAATCAATATCACGACCAGGGAGCGTCCTCGTTGGCGCTGGTGGCGGCGCCCCGCGCGGATGCCAGCTACCAGGACATGAACGATGCCGTCGTGTTGCTGAGACGGATTGCCGCTGAGTTTCCCGGTGTATCCGAGGCACCCAACCCCACCCAGCGACCGCCGCGACCCGACCGGCCGTATGTGGTGTCGCTGCTGCTGGACGCCCGCAATGCGGGCACAAGTGACATCGCCAAGAAGCTTCGCGAAAAGGTGGGTATCCAGGGTGATCAGTCTGGACAGACCGCGAACGGCCATGTGCGGCTCTATGTCATCGGGCAGGGTGCGATCAGCGCCGCTGCGGCGGCTAACACCAAGCACGACATCGCCAAGGCGGAACGCTGGAACCTGCCGATCATTCTGATCGTGTTGCTCGCGGTGTTCGGTTCGCTGGCCGCCGCGGCGATCCCGCTGGCTCTCGGTGTCTGCACGGTCGTGGTCACCATGGGCCTGGTCTACCTGCTGTCGATGCACACCACCATGTCGGTGTTCGTGACCTCGACGGTGTCTATGTTCGGCATCGCGCTCGCCGTCGACTACTCGCTGTTCATCCTGATGCGCTTCCGTGAGGAATTGCGTGCCGGTCGTCAGCCAACCGAGGCGGTGGACGCCGCGATGGCTACTTCGGGGCTCGCGGTGGTGTTGTCCGGGATGACCGTGATCGCCTCGCTCACCGGGATCTACCTGATCAACACCCCGGCGCTGAAGTCGATGGCTACCGGAGCGATTCTCGCGGTCGCGGTCGCGATGCTGACGGCAGCCACGTTGACCCCGGCGGCGCTGGCGACGTTTGGCCGGGCGGCCGCGAAGAGGTCGGCACTGCTGCACTGGTCTCGCCAGCCGGAGAGCACCCAGTCGCGGTTCTGGACCCGCTGGATCGGGTGGGTGATGCACCGGCCATGGATATCGGCGCTGGCGGCGTCAGCCGTCCTGCTCGTCATGGCGCTACCGGCGGCATCGATGGTGCTGGGCAACAGCTTGCTGCGCCAGTTCGACTCCTCACACGAGATCCGTGCCGGGGTGGCCGCAGCGTCGGAGGCGCTGGGGCCGGGCGCATTGGGCCCGGTTCAGGTGCTGGTCACGTTTCCGGACGGCGGTGCGTCCACGGCCGACCACGCCGACACACTCGCCGCGATCCATCGGCGGATGACGCAGGCTCCCGACGTC
This sequence comes from Mycobacterium sp., assembly GCA_035569455.1. GTDB lineage: Bacteria > Actinomycetota > Actinomycetes > Mycobacteriales > Mycobacteriaceae > Mycobacterium. Next base: position 17,552 of record DATMMZ010000032.1, read on the forward strand.
ATCTCGGTGGGACCACCGCAATTCGCCGACGACAGCAGCAGTGCCCTGCTCAGCGCGGTGTTGTCGGTCGATCCCGAAGACCTGCGCGCTCGGAAAACCGTCGACTGGATGCGGACAGAGCTACCCAAGGTTCCCGGTGCCCAGAACCAAGTGGCGCAAGTGGACATCGGCGGCGCGACGGCGCTGATCAAGGATTTCGATCAGCGGGTGTCCTCGACCGAGCCGCTGGTGCTGGCCTTCGTCGCCGTGATCGCCTTCGTGATGTTGCTGATCTCGATTCACTCCGTGTTCTTGGCGTTCAAGGGTGTGCTGATGACGTTGCTGTCGGTGGCCGCCGCCTATGGCAGCCTGGTGATGGTGTTCCAGTGGGGCTGGCTGGAGAAGCTCGGCTTCCCTCAGCTCACCTCGATCGACAGCACTGTTCCCCCGCTGGTACTGGCGATGACCTTCGGGCTGTCGATGGACTACGAGATCTTCCTGCTCACCCGGATCCGGGAACGCTTCGTGCAATCTGAGCTGACCCGTGACGCGGTGGCGTACGGCGTGAGCACCAGCGCACGCACCATCACCAGCGCCGCGCTGATCATGATCGCGGTGTTCAGCGGCTTCGCGTTCGCGGGCATGCCACTGGTCGCCGAAATCGGCGTGGCCTGCGCCGTCGCGATCGCGGTGGACGCCACCGTGGTACGGCTGGTCTTGGTGCCGGCGCTGATGGCGATGTTCGCTCAGTGGAATTGGTGGCTGCCCCGGTGGCTGTTCCGCGTTTTGCCGTCGGTCGATTTCGACAGGCCGCTGCCGGTGGTCGACCTTGGTGACATCGTGGTCATCCCCGACGACATTTCGGCATTGATAGCACCCAATGCGGACCTGCGGATGGTGCTCAAATCGGCGGCGAAGCTCAAGCACCTGGCGCCCGACGCCATTTGTGTAGCCGACCCGCTGGCCCTCACCGGATGCGGGCGCAACGGCAAGGAATCCGAACCGGGCTTACAGGACCCAGCGCAGGGGACGGCCGGCGATGACACCGCGGCGCCCGATGCGGCCGATGCAAAGCCCGGCACCAATGGTCACTCGGGAGCGAGGAAGCTCGTCGGCGAACTGGCGTCCCGGGCGATCGCAAGGGGTGGTCGGCCAGTTCATCCGGTCACGCTGTGGCGGCGGCGGCTCTCGGTGGCCATCGACGCGCTGGAGACTAGAGCCGACACCACTGCCCGGCCAGGTTACGAGCGGCGCATCCCGGTGGAGACCACTCACGTCCAATTGCCCACTGGCGACCGGCTGCTGATCCCGACCGGAGCGGAAGCGCTGCGCCTGAAGGGCTATCTGATCATGTGCCGTAACAGTCGCCGCGACTACGCCGAATTCGCTGACATGGTCGAGACGATAGAACCCGAAACCGCCGCCGTAGTCCTGGCCGGCATGGATAGGTATTACTGTTGTCAACCACCCAAGCGGCAATGGATGGCGACCCAGTTGGTCCGTCGTCTCGCGGATCCAGACCCGTCTGACATCACTGATGATCAGTGGTCCTACTCGGATGCCGAGGCAGACTGGGAGGAGGTCAGGCAGCGCTGCCTGTCGGTGGCCGTAGCGATGCTGGAGGAGGCGAAGTGACGTTGGCAGCCGCCCGCAGCGAACCAAGCCCCGCACCGCCACCGCAGCGGCCGCCCGGCGACCAGGGCGCCCAAGATGCCGACCAGCCGGTGGAGTTCTGGCCTACCGCCGCCATCCGCTCGGCGCTGCAGGGCGGCGACATCGAAACGTGGAAGCGCATCGCCGCCGCACTCAAACGTGACCCGTACGGGCGGACGGCTCGCCAGGTCGAAGAAGTCCTCGAGGGCACGCGACCGTATGGCATCGCCAAAGCGCTTTGGGAGGTGCTGGAGCGCGCCCGCACCCACCTGGAAGCCAACGAACGCGCTGAGGTGGCCCGCCACGTGCGGCTACTCATGGAGCGCTCGGGCCTGGCACAACCGGAATTCGCATCCCGCATCGGGGTACCACCCGAGGATCTGGCCGCCTACCTCGACGGCGGTGCCAGCCCATCGGCCTCCCTGATGATCCGGATGCGACGGTTGTCGGACCGGTTCGTCAAGGTGAAGGGCACCCGTTCGGCCGAATCCTACTGATCACCTCAGCGCGAGTTGATCGGCACCGCGTCGGATACCAGCCAGTCACCACCCCGCTTGATCAGTGAAACCCGCAATGCAGGCGCCGCTTTACTGGGTGGCTGACCTGGCACGTTCTGGGTTACCCGCAGGATCACCGCCACACTGGCCACCAAGGGGCCGAGGGCCTCGACTCCGGCCGCCACAGTGGCGGCTTGCGCCGTGACGTTGTGCTGGATGAAATCAGCGCTGGACTTTTTGTACTGCTCCTTG
>DATMMZ010000033.1:0-3145 GCA_035569455.1 Mycobacterium sp.
GCATTAATTACCTGTTGGAGGAGATTCTGATGAGGCACACGCACTCCGACTATGAACGCCCTCGCGCGCTGTACATGCCACGCACCCGCGGAGCGGCGACCGGGCTGCTCCTGATCCTCTTGGGTGCTTGGGGAGCGTTGATACCGTTCATCGGACCCAACATCAATTGGGCGTATACGGTCGACCCGGCATGGACGTGGACGGCAGCCAAAGGCTGGCTGGAGGTGTTCCCCGGGGTCGCTGCCGCAGTAGGCGGCCTGTTGCTGCTCGTCTCCGGAAATCGCGCCACCGCCATGTTCGGCGGATGGCTGGCGGTCTTCGCCGGCGCCTGGTTCGTGGTCGGCCGGGCGTTCGCGTCGACACTGGCTATTGGGGACGTCGGTCAACCGGTGGCGTCGACGGACCTGAAACGGGCCCTGCTCGAAGTCACGTACTTCACCGGTCTGGGCGCGCTGATTGTGTTCCTGGGCGGCGCCGTCCTGGCGCGCGTGGCGGTTCGGCATGCGCGAGACGTCGTTGTGGCCGAACCGGCCCCGTACGACGAGTCACGGGACGTAACGCGGGCGCGGACGGACCAATTCGCAGCGGCCGAGCCGGAGCCCCGCGGGCGCACCGGGCGTGGCTTATTCCGCGGGCGCACCGGGCGTGGCCTATTCCGACGCCACCACCACGCCGGCGTTTAGGGCCCCTGGCTAACAAGCCTATTAACAACGCGCTGACAACGCGCCAGGCATCGGTAGCTCAGCTGCGAGGGAGGCTACCGGTGCTATTACGTGTCGGAGCAGTCCGAGCAGCTGCAGGTCGGTAATGTTCTACTCTGCGCGGCCACCGCGCAGGCTTGGACTCACCTCGGCATGACTCCGCCGGTCGGGCTTTCCGGCAGTGGGGCGGCGGGGCTGTTCGAACAGGAGGACGCGATGATCACTGCCGCGTTGATATTCGCCGCGCTGGCCGCGTTACTGCACGTCTACATCTTCACGATGGAGTCGCTGACCTGGACTTCGCCGCGCACCCGCGCCACGTTCGGCACGACACCTGAGGAAGCCGAGACCAACAAACTGCTTGCGTTCAACCAGGGCTTCTACAACCTTTTCCTGGCGATCGTTGCCGGCGTCGGCATCGCCGGGATTGCCATGGGACACAAAGCCGTTGGGGGTGCGCTCATTTTCGCCGGCGTCGGGTCCATGGCCGCGGCGGCGGTCGTGCTGCTTTTGTCGGCACCGGACAAGGCACGGGCTGCGTTGACGCAGGGCGCCTTTCCGGCAATCGCGATCGTGCTGCTGATTTTAGGTGTGGCGTCGTAACACAGACACAACAGTCCCACCGGCCACAGCGCGGGTTACATGCTTTACCGTCCGGGTACCCGTCCCTCTGCCGGCGTCGCCGGCAGTTACCGAGGAGATGTCATGAAATACTCGCGAAAGGGCCGCGCAGTCGGGCTGCGCATGCCGCGTTCCCGCGGCGCGGTCAGCGGATTACTCCTGGTCATCCTGGGTGTATGGGGGGCGCTGATCCCGTTCGTCGGTCCCCGTTTCAACTTCGCTTATACGCCCGACCAGGATTGGACGTGGACCACGGCCCGGGGCTGGCTCGAGGTGTTCCCGGGAGTCACCACCGTGGTGGGTGGCCTGCTGCTGATCTTTTCCGCGAATCGCGCCATCGCGATGTTCGGCGGCTGGCTGGCCGTTCTCGGCGGAGCGTGGTTCGTGGTGGGCGGGCAGTTCGCGCCGATGCTGCGGATCGGGACCGTCGGCGATCCGGTTGCTGCCACCGACCGCAAGCGGGCGCTGCTCGAGGTCACGTATTTCTCCGGCCTGGGTGCCTTGATCGTCTTCCTGGGCGGGATCGCCCTGGCACGGCTTGCGGTCCGGCTGGCCCGCGATGTCGAGCCACTGGAGCCCGAAGAGGCCCTTGTTCCGGCGAGACCGCCGTACATGTCAGCGGTGGACCAGCCGGCGCCTGAGCTCGCGGGAGTGCCGTCGGGGGCGATCACCAGGCCGCGGGTGGAACACTTCACGCCGTCGGAGGCGACGCCGCCGGCTGAGTCGCGGTGGCGTCGGGGTTTCGGCCGGCAAAGCGCGGGCGAGCCGGGCGGGCCGTCCAACGCGTATCTGCGCTGGCCACATCCTCAGCAGTAACAGGCCGAAAAATGGCCGATCGCCAGCCCCGGTAACTACGGAGCTGGCGATCGGCTTTCTCGGCGTCAGAGCAGTCCGAGCAGTCGCAGGTCGCTGACGTACTTGGCGATCATCTGCGGCGTGATGTGCGGAATGTCCTTGTCCGGACCGATTTTCGCGTCTTGGACCGCGGCGCGGAACCGAACTGTGGGCGCAACGGACCCGCACACCGGCGTCTGCGGCTTCTGGTAGTTGTGCATCAGCGGCAGCAACGAGGCGTGACGCTGGTGTTCAGGCAGGGCACGCAGGGTGGTCTCGAACCGCGCGAGCCAATCGCCGTAGTCGGGAATCCGCTGGATCGGGCAGCCGGCCCCGTTAGTTGGGGAGACCAGCCAGTCGACGAACTCGTCGAAGCCGATGCCGTCGTCGTACGGGTTCATCACGTGATAGGTCTGGAACCCGGCGTCGTGGTGGGCGCCCAGGGTGGATATGGCTTCTGCGACGAACTCCACGGGCAGGCCGTCGTAGTGGGCGCGTTGCCGGTTGCCGTCCGCGTCAAGCTGGTAGAACGAACCGGGCGCGATGCCGGTGGCCACCAGGCTCAGCATCGTCCGGGTGAAATAGTCCGGCACATTGAGCTGACCGGCATAGGTGGTGTCGGCCAGGATCATGTCGCAGCGGAACACGGTCACCGGCAGGCCGCATAGGTCGTGCGCCTCGCGCAACAGCACTTCGCCGGCCCACTTGCTGTTGGCGTAGCCGTTGGCGTAGCTGTCGCCCACGTTGCGGGTTGCGCTGCTGACCCGGATGTCGGCGTCCTCAGTGAACTGTGACCGCTCGATCTGGTCGCCCACGGCGATCGTCGAGGTGTAGACGTACGGCTTTTGCTTCGTGGTCAGCGCCAGCCGGATCAACTCCGCGGTGCCCAGCGCGTTGGGGCCGAACAGTTGGCTGTACGGCAGCACGTGGTTGACCAAAGCCGCTGGGTCGACGATCAGGTCGACCGTGTCGGCCAGCCGCTGCCAGGT
>DATMMZ010000034.1:0-4092 GCA_035569455.1 Mycobacterium sp.
GCGGTCTTACCAAGTCGGCGGCGCTCGAGCTGGCACCGCAGAAGATCCGCGTCAACTCGATACATCCGGGCTTCATCCGCACCCCGATGACCAAGCACCTGCCCGACGACATGGTCAAGGCGCCGCTCGGCCGCCCCGGCACGCCCTACGAGGTGTCGACGTTCGTGCTGTTCCTGGCCAGCGACGAGTCCTCGTTCGCCACCGGCGCCGAGTTCGTGATGGACGGCGGCCTGGTGGCCGACGTTCCGCACAAGGACTTCTAATTCATCTTCTCATTCATTAGGTCGTTGCGGGCCCCGACCTAATGCACTCCCGCCATGCGGCGGCTCACGCGCGGGGTGAGAGCGAACACCACAGCGCCGGCGAGAATCGCGACGGCTCCGGTCACGCCGAAGTAGGTGAATTCGTGACCGGGATCGTAGTAGCGCGCCAACACGCCGGACATCGACGTGCCGAGGCCGACCGAGAAGAAGTACAGCGCCATCATCTGCGCCCGAAAGGCTTCCGGCGCAAGCTTCGTCGTGACCGCCAGTCCGATCGGCGCGATCAAGAGCTCAGAGACCGCGAACACGGCCATGATGCCGACCACCAGCAACGCCGGAACCGCCCTGCCGGAGGTTCCGGCCATCGGTAGGAACAGCAGGAATGCGAGACCCATCCCGATCACGCCATAGGCGAACTTGCGCGGGGTGGTCGGGGCACGCGTACCGAGCCGTGTCCAGATGATCGCGAAAACCGGTGACAGCACGATGATCCAGACCGGTTCTATCGAGCCGATCCAGTTCGACGGTGCAATCCAGCCGAACATGGACCAGTTCATCCGCTCGTCGGAGTACACCGCGAGGACCGTGAAGATCTGCTGAAACAGCGACCAAAAGACCGCGTTCGCGGCGAACAGAGGAATGAACGCGCGCACGCGGGATCGCTCGATCGGCGTCACCCTCGAGTTGGTCAGCATCGTCACGAAATATGCGATGGCGGCGACGACGATCACCCCGGTGGTGACTTGCGGCAGATTAGACAGCTTGACCACGCCGCTCAGCAGCGCCATGGCGATCACCGTCGCGGCGGCGAGAGCGACTACGACTGCCCAGCCAATAGCGCTGCGGGGCAATTGGTTCGGTACATCACGGCCGTGGGTGCCGAGATTGCGGCGGAATACCACGTACTGCGCCAGCCCCGCCGCCATGCCGATCGCCGCAGCGCCGAAACCGTAGTGGAAGCCCAGGTGCGTCTGCATGAGACCGGTGATCAGCGGACCGATGAACGCGCCGAGGTTGATGCCCAGATAGAAGAGCGTGAAGCCGCCGTCGGCGCGTGCGTCGCCCTTCTCGTAGAGAGTGCCCAGCAGCGACGACGCGTTCGCCTTCAGCGCACCCGATCCGAGCGCGACCAGTACCAGGCCCAGGCCGACGCCGGCCAGCCCGGGCACGATCGCAAGCGCGATATGTCCCGCCATGACAACGACGCCGCCGTAGAGCACCGTCCGCTCCATGCCGAGCAACCGGTCGGCGATCCAGCCACCCAGAACGGTCGACAGATACACCAGGCCGCCGTAGGCACCGACGATGCCGGTGGCGGTGCTCTTGGGCAGCCCCAACCCGCCGGCGGTGACGGAGTAGTACAGGTAGTAGGCAAGAATCGTGAGCATCCCGTAGAACGAAAATCGTTCCCAGAGCTCGACTCCGAACAAATTGGCCAACCCGATCGGGTGCCCGAACAAGGTCCTCGCGTCTGTACGCTCGGTTTCCTGCCCTGCTTCCGTCATGGGACCGACCATGCCACTTCAGCTGGCAGGGGGCGGGGGATCGGCCATGGGTGCTGCCGGCAGCGACAATCGATGCGATCCCTTTCCAGCCGGTCGGCTTTCCAGGTGAACGGCATCTTCGCGCGACGATCTGGCATTCTCGAAACAGATACTGTAAGCATTTCAGCACCTCGGAGAACCGTTGGCAAACGTTCCGGCGCCCCGGACCGGTTATTGCTGGACGGGCGCACGGCATGGGACTTCGGCGGTAGATTCACCTCGTGGGTGTGATGCCCGCGGGCAAAGGCGTTCGGCTGGCGGAGTTGTTGGCCGCGTTGTCGCTTGGCTCCGATTTGGGCATGGGTCTGCCGATGGAGCACGTGTTGCGGCAGTGCTTGATCTCCATGCGATTGGCGTCTCGGCTCGGATTAGACAGCGGTGATCGCAGTGTCGTGTACTACACGGCACTGCTTGCTTGGGTTGGCTGTCACGTCGACGCGTATGAGCAGGCGAAGTGGTTCGGCGACGACATGGCGTTGAAGGCCGACTTCCGCGACGTAGACTTCGCCAGCCCCATGGCCACGGGCCGGTTCATGCTGGAGCACTTTGGTGCGGGGTTGCCGCTAGGCGATCGTGCGAAGTTGGGTATCGCGCTGCTGCGAGAGGGCTGGCCGCGACCATCCGCCGCCTTGGAGCGCCACTGTTACGCCGCCGACGAGCTTGCCGGTCGGCTCGGGCTGGGGGAGCGGGTCCGGCGCAGCGTGGTGCAGTCCTTTGAACGCTGGGACGGCAAGGGCGCACCCGCCGGCGCGAAGGGCGACCAGATCCTTGCCACCGCACGCATCGTCAACCTCGCCGACGTCGTCGAGGTGTTCCATCGGGCGGGGGGCAACGAGGCAGCGATCTCGGTCGCCCGCGAGCGCAGCGGTACGCAGTTTGATCCCGCCTTGGTGGAGGTGTTCTGCCCGGCGGCTGCCGATGTCTTCGCCGAGTTGGACGCCGTCACAACCTGGGGTGCGGTGATTGCCGAGGAGCCCGGGTTGAGCACATGGCTGTCCGGTTCGGAGTTCGATGCGGCGTTGGAGGCTATCGCCGACTTTGTCGACGTCAAATCGCCCTACACGATTGGGCATTCGCGCGGTGTGGCGGACCTGGCGGCGGCCGCCGCACGCGGCTACGGGTTGCCCGCCGAGGAGATTACGCGTGTTCGTCGCGCCGGTTTAGTGCACGACCTGGGCCGGCTTGGCGTCTCGAACGCCATCTGGGACAAGCCCGGCGCGCTCACGGGTCCCGAGTTCGAACGGGTTCGGCTCCACCCATACCTGAGCCAGCGCATCCTGGCCCTCTCCGAGGATCTCGCCCCGCTGGGAGCGCTCGCCGTCGAGCATCACGAGCGGCTCGACGGTTCGGGCTACCCGCGGGGTCTCACCGGCAACGCGATCAGCCTGGCCAGCCGGATTCTGGCGGTCGCCGACGCGTACCGGACCCGGATAGAGCCGCGGCCATATCGGCCCGCGTGGCCCGCTGGTGAGGTGGCGGTCCAGCTTCGAGCCGAGGCACGCGCGGGCCGGCTCGACGGCGGCGCGGTCGAGGCGGTCCTGTGTGCAGCAGGACAGCACGTGAGGCGCCACCCCCAATTGCCAGCCGGGCTCACGCCACGGGAGGTCGAGGTGTTGAAACTGGTGGCCCTCGGACTCAAGTACTCCGAAATAGCTGAGCGGCTGGTGATTTCGCGCAAGACCGCCCGAAACCACGTCGAGCACATCTATGCCAAGATCGGGGTTTCCAACCGCGCGCTGGCCGGCTTGTTCGCCGCCCGGCACGGGTTGATCGGCGATTTCTGAGCCCGCCGGCCAATCGCTTCCGCGCAGCGAAGATGGGGCATTTGCCCCATTCGCGAATCTCGGCGGCCTGGAAGCATGCGAAATCGTGACCACCAATGACACCGACTGGCGGCAGCGTGGTGTGCGGATCGTGCACGCCGATGATTTGGACCCCAACACCGCGCAGACCCCGGGAATGAAGCGAGCCGCGGCGATCTGCAAGGCGCGCGCGGGCGCCGAAAGGCTGTGGGCAGGCACCGTGGTCATCGATCCCGACGCCAAAACTGGTGCCCACCATCACGGCCACGTCGAGAGCGTGATCTATGTGATCGTGGGCCGCGCGCGGATGCGTTGGGGCGACCGGCTCGAATACACCGCCGAGGCCGGTCCGGGCGACTTCATCTTCGTCCCGCCGTACGTGCCCCATCAAGAGATCAACGCGAATTCCCACACGCCGCTGTCCTGTGTTGTCGTGCGTGGCGACCAGGAAGCCGTCGTGGTCAACCTGGATCTGCCCGATGT
>DATMMZ010000035.1:0-5200 GCA_035569455.1 Mycobacterium sp.
ATGGTCTCGGTGGGTTCGGTGATCGGCATCGGCGGCCTGGGCACCTGGTTCACCGCCGGTTACCAAACCAACAAGACCGATCAGATCTTTGCCGGCATCATCGCGCTGTTTGTGCTTGCGATCGTCATCGACGTGCTGATCGACCTGGCCGGCCGGTTGGCCACACCCTGGGAACGTGCTGCGCGCAGCGCCCGTCGGCGCTCGATCGTGGCCCCGATCGTGGGTGGCGCGCGATGAACTTCGTCGGACAGGCGGTGTCCTACCTGCTGACCGCCGACAACTGGACTGGTCCCGTCGGGCTGGCGGCGCGCATCTTGGAGCATCTGGAGTACACCGCGGTGGCGGTGGCGGCGTCGGCGGTGATCGCCGTCCCGATCGGGCTGATCATCGGGCATACCGGTCGCGGCACGCTGCTGGTGGTGGGCGCGGTCAACGGGCTGCGCTCACTGCCGACTCTGGGTGTGTTGCTGCTGGGAGTGCTGCTGTTCGGTCTGGGTCCGGGACCGCCGCTGGTCGCCCTGATGCTGCTGGGCGTGCCGTCGCTGCTGGCCGGCACCTACGCAGGCATCGCCAATGTCGAGCCGACGGTGGTCGATGCCGCCCGCGCGATGGGCATGACCGAGGCCCAGGTGCTGCTCCATGTCGAGGTACCCAATGCGTTGCCGCTGATCCTGGGCGGCCTGCGCAGCGCGACGCTGCAGGTGGTCGCTACCGCGACGGTGGCCGCCTATGCCAGCCTCGGCGGCCTGGGTAACTATCTGATCGACGGGATCAAGGTGCGCGAATTCCACCTCGCTCTGGTGGGTGCGCTGATGGTCGCCGCGTTGGCACTGATCCTGGACGGCCTGCTGGCGTTGGCGGCGTGGGTGTCGGTGCCGGGCACCGATCGGCTGCGTAAGCGTCGGAAGGTGAAAATGTGGTTAGGCCCACTTACCGCCAAACCTGCCACGGTTCGTTGACACGCTTTAGGGTAGATGAGTGAACGCAGCCTCTGATCCGACGCCGAGCGGCTGGCCGGCGATGTTGACTTGGCGTGCACAGGACGTCTCACGCATGGAATCGGTGCGAGTGCAGTTGTCCGGCAAGCGAATCAGGGCCAACGGCCGCATCGTGGCCGCCGCCACCGCGACCAATCCGGCGTTCGGCGCCTTCTACGAAGTGCAAACTGACGAGAGCGGCGTTACCAAGCGGTTCGGGCTGACGGTCACGCTGGCCGAGCGGGAACGTCAGCTTGCCATTGCCCGCGACGAGGAGAACATGTGGTTGGTGACCGACCATCAGGGGGAGCGGCGCGCCGGATACGACGGCGCTCTTGACGTCGACGTGGTGTTCAGCCCGTTCTTCAACGCGTTGCCGATCCGGCGCCTCGGCCTACATCAACGGGCGGACTCGATCACCTTGCCGATGGTTTATGTCAACGTGCCCGAGATGTCCGTCACCGCGGCCGCCGTGAGTTACACCAGCGAGGGACGTCTCGACGGGATCAAGTTGCGTTCGCCGGTCGCCGACACCATCGTGCGCGTCGATGCCGACGGGTTCATCGTGGACTATCCAGGATTGGCAGAGCGGATCTGATGACTCTGCCTGCCCGCCCCGCGGCAGCCAGTTCCTCGCGCCACTTCTCGGCGCCGATAACGACGGTGAAGATGTCAGAGCGCGGGAAGCTGTCGTAGCGCGCCCGCGCGGCGTGGCCGGTCTCGACGAGCTCGGCCACTGAGTTGTGGTGGGAGAGCGAGTCGCGGGCACGGCTAAGCAGCTCAAGGACTCGGTCCACCGCCGGCAACAGTTGGTCGCGGTTGCCTTCGCACATCGCGCGCACCAGGTCCGGGGCGCTGCCCGCCACCCGGGTGCCGTCGCGGAAAGATCCCGCGGCCAGCGCGAACGCCAACGGGACCTCGCCGGCGATGACGGCGAGCGCCTCGGCCAGCAGGTGCGGCAGGTGTGAGATGGCAGCCGCGGCAGCGTCGTGCTCGTCTGACTTGGCCGGCACCACCACCGCACCGCAGTCCAGCGCCAAGGTCATCACCATCCAAAACACCACGGGGTCCACCTGGTCGTCGACGCTGACCACCCACGGGGCCATGGTGAACAATCCGGCGTGGCCGGCCGCCCAACCCGAGCTTTCGGTGCCCGTCATCGGGTGACCGCCGACGAAGCGTTCCTGCAGACCGGCCGCGGCGACCTCCTTGAATACCGCACTTTTGACACTGGTGACGTCGGTCAACGGACACTTGGGGGCCAATTCGCTGATGTGGGCGAGCATCCCCGGCAGCGCTGGCATCGGTACAGCCAACACGATCAACGCGCCGGTATCGGCGGCGCGCATCAACGTGTCGGTGAGCTCGATAGTGGCGTCAAAGCCATCGGCGACGGCTCCCTGCGCGCCCGCCACTGACCGGTTGTAGCCGAACACTTCACGGCCAGTGGCCGCGGTGGCCCGCATTATCGAGCCGCCGATGAGTCCCAGCCCGAGCACGCACACTGGTGTCTTAGAAAGAGGGCTAGCCACAGTCCAAGGTTGGCACAGTTCGGCAGGTCGCGGTGCCTTCGGGTGTGTTTGCTCATTGGTTACTCGTCCGGGCTTCATCCGCTCTGATCTGGTCATGAGGCCTGGTCAGCGACTACCGTAGGCGCCCATGGGAGCACAACGGGCCTCAGCGAAGGGCCCGTCGGCGGATGTGCCGGACGGTTTCGGCGTTGCGGTCGTGCGCGAAGAGGGCAAATGGAGCTGTTCTGCGATGGCGCCCAAGTCGCTGACGAGTCTGAGCGCCGCCGAGACGGAACTGCGTGAACTGCGCAGCGCGGGAGCTGTCTTTGGACTCTTGGACGTCGACGACGAATTCTTCGTCATCGTGCGCCCGGCACCCTCCGGGACCCGGCTGCTGCTGTCGGACGCCACCGCCGCGCTGGATTACGACATCGCCGCCGAAGTGCTGGACAACCTGGACGCCGACATCAATCCCGAGGACCTCGAGGACGCGGAACCGTTCGAGGAAGGTGACCTGGGGTTGCTGTCCGACGTCGGGCTGCCCGAAGCGGTGCTGGGGGTCATCCTCGACGAGACCGACCTGTATGCCGACGAACAACTGGGCCGCATCGCCCGGGAGATGGGCTTCGCTGAGCAGCTGTCGGCGGTGATCGACCGCCTCGGTCGGTGACCACGGACGAAGATCTGATCCGCTCCGCACTGGCGGTTGCCGCGACGGCAGGGCCCCGCGACGTGCCCATCGGCGCGGTGGTCATCGGCGCCGACGGAACCGAACTCGCCCGGGCGGTGAATGCCCGTGAGGCCCTCGGTGATCCGACCGCGCACGCAGAAATCCTGGCGATGCGGGCGGCGGCCGGCGTGCTCGGCGACGGGTGGCGGCTGCAGGGGACCACGCTGGCCGTCACCGTCGAACCGTGCACCATGTGCGCAGGCGCGCTGGTGCTGGCACGCGTCGAGCGGCTGGTGTTCGGGGCCTGGGAACCCAAGACGGGCGCGGTCGGCTCACTCTGGGACGTGGTGCGCGACCGGCGGCTCAACCATCGCCCGGCTGTGCGCGGCGGTGTGCTCGCGCAGGAGTGCGCCGCGCCGCTGGAGGCCTTCTTCGCCCGCCAGCGATTGGGGTGAGCGCTCGGCGGTTCGGTAAGCTGCTCGGCGGTGGCGTGTCCGAGCGGCCTAAGGAGCACGCCTCGAAAGCGTGTGACGGCTAACACCGTCCGAGGGTTCAAATCCCTCCGCCACCGCCAAAGTTCTACGCCTGTTATCGCAGGTGAGAGGCCCATTTCACGCCCCGGCCGCATTGACTGGGCGCGCTTTGGGCACAGAATGGGCACACTTCAAATCCAACGCTTCGGCGACGGCGTCGAGGTCCGTGTCAAACAGGTCGGCGTAAGTGTCGAGGGTGACCATCGCCGAGTTATGTCCGAGCATCCGGGACAACGCCAACACGTTCACCCCGGAGCTGATCGCGATCGAGGCAGCATGAATGGCGCAAATCGTGGGGTGTGATCTTCTGCACCTTGGCGCGCTTCACCGCCCCGGCGAACCAACCGCTGTCGGACTTCGGCCGCGGCAGATAAGCGCCGTCACCGAATACGAGATCGTCGGGGCTGCGACCCTCACATTGCACGGCCAGTTCCTCGAGGATGAATTGAGGCACCGGCACCGACCGTTCCTTGCGGCTCTTCGTCTGACCAACAGCGTGATCCACGCCGAGCTGCACAGCGTTGTCGGCGACCGACAGAACGCCGGCGCAGGAACTGGACATCGCGCAACACGCGCCGCTTGCCGGTCTTGTGCGGCAGGTTCTCCACACCTCTTACCTCGTCGCCAGTTGGTCATATTCCTGAGGCGAGCCCTTGACGTGGTTGACCACGACATCAGCATTCAGCGCTTAGGCTGCACCACCAAGGTCACCGGATCCCGCTTACATCACCTCAGTGCCGGTGATCTCGGTCGCCGGGGTTCCCGCCTTCCCAGTGACCTGGGTCGCGGTCCCCGCCTCGCCAGTGTTCGTCGCCTCGCCAGCGTTCGTCGTAGGGGCCATTGTGCCAGTGGTCGCGGTCGCGGCCTTCACCGTCGAACCAGTGGTCGTCGTGACAGCGGCCCCCGTCCCAGTTGTCGCCCCACCCTGGATCCCACCACTGGCCGGGGCACCAGTGATAATCCGGGAACGGCGCGGGTTGGGCCTCGGCGAGGGCAGCCGCCCCTAAACCCGCGAGCCCTAAACCGGCGGTCATTACGACCGTCGATGCTGCGACACGTGCGATGTTTTTCATGCCGGAGTATTACCCGCTTCAAATCGTGCTCAGCGGCGCGTTTCCTGAGAACTTCCTGTCAGCTGTTCTCGGTCGCATTGTCACGGGCCGCCCCCGAGGAGAACAACTAGGGCGATCTGGTTCCCAACGGTGTCGTGCCTGAGGCGGCTCCGTTCTTCGACAGTCAACGAGCCAAGCAGCACTGTCCTAAAGGGCGGCCCAAGCTGCTTCCAATCGGTCGGCAAGCTCCAACGCCGACGGTTTCATCCGTGGTTTCGCTGGTAGCGGCGGACGGGCACATGGCCCCTGTTTTGGACGTTGACTTCGGCTCCCGCCCCGACCTCTTACACGGTGAGTTTGTAAAGATCGCCCAACGGGCTGCCAAGGATAGAGCCCACTAGCTCCTCGACGTACCATTTCACGTCCGGGTGGTTGGAAGGGAACTCGATGGTGTCAT
>DATMMZ010000036.1:0-22957 GCA_035569455.1 Mycobacterium sp.
CCGTACTTCTGCACGACGAGCGCCACTTTTGCCCTTTCCGGTCCGCTCCAGCCTGTCTTGAGGTCGTTGAACAGGATACGTGGACTAACACTGTGACCTGCACCCGCGGTTTCGCGCCAACTGGTATTCAGTAGGGGCCGCTAGTTACGCGGAGCATATGCGCCAAGAGAGGTGGAAGCGATGGCTAGCGGTAGCGCGGTGGTATGGGGTGAAGCACCCGACGAGCATGATTACCCGGCAGCGGCGGACTATCTCGCCCTGCTCGCCCCCGCCGGGCAGATCAGCGACATTGTTGCGGCGCTCAAGCAGGCCCCCATCGTGCACAAAAAGGCCAAAGACCTGCTGCGCGCCTCAAGCCTGGCGCTGCTGCCGATAGACAATCCGCATGTGCAGGTGGACCTGAAGAAGATCAAGAAGGGTAAGGCCCTCTCGCCCATCCTGGTGGTGCGCGGTGACCTCAACACCGGGGTGGCCTTGCAGATCGCCGACGGCTATCACCGCGTCTGCGCCAGCTACTACACCGACGAGAACACCGATATCCCGGTGCGGATCGTCCCGGCGACGAACTAACCGCCAGGGGTTTTGGGCAACCGTGTTTGCGCGGTAAAGTACTGGGCGTGCAGCGGGTGCTCCTTCTCGGACGCCGCGACGGGGCCTGATTCAGACCGGCTTCCTGTCGCGGGTGTTCGCGATGCGCCGGTCTAAGCCCACCATGGGCTGCCCCTCTTCAAAACCGGAGCAATCACCGTGACTAGCTTTTCCAAACCGTCGGGCGAATCCCCCGACGCATTCACCTCCTCTCGAACCATCGTCAAACCGGTCGGCCCGCCCAACGCCGCGCAGCCGGCGTGGAATACCCAGCGCGGGTCGTCGATGCCGGTCAGCCGCTACCGCTCGTTCGCCGACGAGGTCGAGCCGATCCGGCTGGCCGACCGCACCTGGCCCGACCGGGTCATCGACAAAGCACCGCAGTGGTGCGCGGTCGACCTGCGGGACGGCAACCAGGCACTGATCGACCCGATGAGCCCGGCGCGCAAGCGCCGCATGTTCGACCTGCTGGTCCGCATGGGCTACAAGGAGATCGAGGTCGGGTTCCCGTCGGCCAGCCAGACCGACTTCGACTTCGTCCGCGAGATCATCACCGCCGGCGCCATTCCCGACGACGTCACCATCCAGGTGCTGACCCAGTGCCGACCGGAACTGATCGAGCGCACGTTCGAGGCTTGCGAGGGTGCCCAGCGGGCCATCGTGCACTTCTATAACTCGACGTCAATCCTGCAGCGGCGTGTGGTCTTTCGCGCCGACCGGGCCGCGGTGCAGGCCATCGCGGCCGACGGCGCTCGCAAGTGCGTCGAAGAGGCGGCCAAATACCCGGGCACGCAGTGGCGGTTCGAGTATTCACCGGAGTCCTACACCGGGACGGAGCTGGAGTACGCCAAGCAGGTGTGCGACGCCGTCGGCGAGATCATCGAACCGACGCCGGACAACCCGATCATCTTCAACCTGCCCGCCACGGTGGAGATGGCCACGCCCAACGTCTACGCGGACTCAATCGAGTGGATGAGCCGCAACCTGGCGAACCGGGAGGCCGTCATCCTGAGTCTGCATCCGCATAACGACCGCGGAACCGCCGTCGCCGCAACCGAACTGGGCTATCAAGCGGGTGCCGACCGGATCGAGGGCTGCCTGTTCGGCAACGGGGAACGCACCGGCAACGTGTGCCTGGTGACGCTGGGGCTGAACCTGTTCTCCCGCGGTGTGGACCCGCAGATCGATTTCTCCAACATCGACGAGATCCGGCGCACGGTGGAGTACTGCAACCAGCTGCCGGTGCACGAGCGTCACCCCTATGGCGGCGACCTGGTCTACACGGCGTTCTCCGGCAGCCACCAGGACGCCATCAACAAGGGTCTGGACCAGATGAAGGTCGATGCAGATGCCGCGGACTCTGACGTGGACGACATCCTGTGGCAGGTGCCGTATCTGCCGATCGACCCCAAGGACGTCGGGCGCACCTACGAGGCGGTGATCCGGGTCAACTCGCAGTCCGGCAAGGGCGGGGTGGCCTACATCATGAAGGCCGACCACGGGCTGAGCCTGCCGCGACGGCTGCAGATCGAGTTCTCGCAGGTGATCCAGAAGATCGCCGACGGCGAGGGCGGTGAGGTGTCGCCGAAGGAGATGTGGGAAGCGTTCTCCGAGGAGTATCTCGCACCGATACTGCCGCTGGAGCGAATGAAGCAGCGCGTCGACGCGTCCGAGGAAGACGGCGGCCCGACCACCATTACCGCGACCGTGAAGATCAACGGGGTGGAAACCGAGATCAGCGGTGCCGGCAACGGCCCGCTCGCTGCTTTCGTCGACGCGCTGGGCACGGTCGGGTTGGAGGTCGCCGTACTGGACTACTCGGAGCACGCGATGAGTGCGGGCGACGACGCACAGGCGGCCGCTTATGTCGAGGCTTCGGTACATGGACGCACGGTGTGGGGGGTGGGAATTGCGCCGTCGATCACCACCGCGTCGCTGCGCGCCGTGGTTTCGGCGTTCAACCGCGCGTCGCGCGGCTGACGGCGCTAGGTCTCGAAGAACGCGCGTAGCAGCCGGTCGACCAGCCCGCCCTCATCATCGGCGCCTGGGATCGTGAACTTGCTGAACACGTAGCCGTTGAGCAGGCGGCTCAGCTCGTGCATTTGTTCGGCCGTCGGGGTGAAGCCCCCTGCCTCGAAGATGAGCGTGGCGGACTTCACCGCGGCGCCTTGCAGCTCCTTCAGGAATGGCCGCAGCTCGGGCCGGCGCGTGCCCTCCATGAACAGCTCGAACCGCGCCAGCGTGTACCGGCGCGCCTGATCATCGGGGTCGGAGAGCATCCGCGTGATGAGCGCTTTGACGCCGTCTCGGGTGAGCGGCCCGACCGCGGCCTGCAAAGCTTCGACGCGCTGCCAATGCAGATCGACGGTGCGCGCCGCCGTAGCTTCGAGCAAGGCCTGGCGCGTCCGGAAGTAGTTCGATGTGGTGCCGGCGGGCACACCTGCCCGGTCGTCGACCTGGCGATGCGTCAGACCCCCGACGCCCACGTCGGCGAGGATGCCGATCGCGGCGTCGAGGATCTGGGCGCGACGTTCAGGGTTCGGAGGCATCGTGTTTCTGGGGATTCTTCTATCAGTCCTTGTAGCGCAGCCGCCAGAACATCGTCAGGAACACCGGATATACCGCGATCACTAACAGGTAGCTGAACCACATCGGAAACCACGTGACGAACGAAAGGTCCTTGACCACATAGTCGAGGTAAATGTGTAGCGGCACGCTGGCCGCGATGTAGACGAGCGACGCGGTGAACAGCGCCCGATGCCGTTTGTTGGCGAACCGTACGCGCCGCCACACCAGGATGCCGGTGACTGCCGCATACGTCATCGGGACGAGCAGGAGCCGGTCCGTTGTCAGCGTCACCACGTGCTGCAGGGCGAGAGCGTCGCCGAAGATCACCCGGTAGGTGTGCATGACGACGCCGATCGAAATGGTCAGCATTGCTGCCTGGCGGAAGAAGTAGCCGTGCCGGCGAAAGCCGGACCACCAGGAACTTTTTTGTACTACATCTGTAGTGGTTGCCATGACGCAGGACGGTACCACTACAGATGTAGTGATACCAGGGTCAGAAAAACGCGAGTTGGTCGTCGACCGTGGTGACGTCGACGAACTCCTCCGTGGTGGTGCCGCCGATGACGGCGGGAACGCAGTCCATGAACTGCGCGTCGGAAAGCACCGGCACGCCCAGCTGCCCGGCCAGGTAGCCCTTGCCCTGCTCGGGGGCGGCGTCGTTGCAGATCACCAATGAGGTCTCGCGGTCGACCGCGTCGGTGTAGGCCAGCCCGGCGTGCAGGATCCGCTCGACGAGTTCCTCATGGGTCCGTCGCACCTCCGCGGCTAAGGCCACCCGCATGCCCTGGACCAGAGGTCTGCCACGGACATATCGCCCCGGGTTCAGATATGGGCACAGCATCCGGGAAGCCAGCACCTTCAACGGTCGCACCTCGTCGTGGGTCACCCGGCCGTTGGGCCAGCGGCGCCGAGTCACCGGGTGCACCGGCAGCCAGACGTCGCGTTCGCGCGCCCGCCCGAGGGCCGCTGCCAGCACCGCGGTCAGCACCATTGCGTCGTCGAAGGCGTCGTGCGGCCGTTGCTGGCTCACGCCCCAATGCGCGGCAAGCGTCTCCAACCGCAGATTGTCGACCCCGAGGTCCAGCCGCCGGGCCAGCTCGACGGTGCACATGACGGTGTCGACGGGGAGTGCGGCTCCTGCGATCTCGGCCTCCGCGGCCAGGAACGCGTAGTCGAACGCGACATTGTGCGCCACCAACGTGCGCCCGCGCAGCACCTCGACCACGTCACCAACGATGTCGGCGAATTGCGGCTGATCTTCGAGCATGGCGGCGGTCAGGCCATGCACGTGGGTGGGACCCGGGTCCACGCCCGGATTGAGCAGGCTGACCACGGATTGCTCCACTCGACCGTCGGCGTCGAGGCCCAGGGCGGCAAGACTGATGATCCGTGCCTGACCTGGCCGAAAGCCCGAGGTTTCGACGTCGATGACGGCCCATCCCCCGTCCGGCTCGCTGGCCGGCCGCCCCCAGGGCCTCGGTCTCAGGGGGTTTGTAGGGCTCATGGACTGAGGATGGCATGTCGGACCGACATCACGCGGTCGCTGCGCGTCGTGTCGGCACTTGAATCGACGGTGGCGACCCGCTGCGCTCGACAGACAGCGCCGAGCTTGCGATCGCCACTTAAATCGACGGTGGCGACCCGCTGCGCTCGACAGACAGAGCCGAGCTTGCGATCGCCACTTAAATCGACGGTGGCGACCCGCTGCGCTCGACAGACAGCGCCGAGCTTGCGATCGCCACTTAAACTGCGCGGGTGGTCACCGCCCGCGCACGTCTGGCCCTCGCCGCTGGAGCGAGCGCGCGCTGGGCGTCGCGGGTCACCGGGCGCGGGGCCGGGGCGATGATCGGCGGCCTGGTTGCAATGACGCTGGACCGCTCGATTCTGCGTCAGCTCGGGGCTGGCCGGCGCACCGTCATCATCACCGGCACCAACGGCAAGTCCACCACCACCCGGATGACCGCGGCCGCGCTGAGCACGATCGGCCCGGTGGCCACCAACGCCGAAGGCGCCAACATGGACGCCGGTTTGGTGGCCGCACTGGCCGCCGACCGACGGGCCGGGCTGGCGGCCCTGGAAGTCGACGAGATGCACGTGCCGCACGTCTCCGATGCCGTCGAACCAAGCGTCATCACCCTGCTCAACCTGTCACGTGACCAGCTGGATCGGGTCGGCGAGATCAACGTGATCGAACGCGCGCTGCGGGCCGGCCTGGCCGCACACCCGAAGGCGGTGGCGGTCGCCAACTGCGACGACGTGCTGATGACCTCGGCCGCCTACGACAGCCCGAGCGTGGTGTGGGTGGCCGCGGGCGGCGCCTGGGCCAACGACTCGGTCAGCTGCCCGCGCAGCGGCGAGGTCATCGTCCGCGACCAGGGCCACTGGTACAGCACCGGCGCCGACTTCAAGCGACCCAGCCCGCACTGGTGGTTCGACGACGACACCCTCTACGGGCCCGACGGACTGGCCCTGCCGATGCGGCTCGCGCTGCCCGGCTCGGTGAATCGCGGCAACGCCGCCCAGGCCGTCGCCGCGGCCGTCGCGCTGGGCGCCGATCCCGCCGCTGCGGTAGCGGCTGTTTCCATGGTCGACGAAGTCGCGGGGCGCTACCGGACTGTGAGTATCGGCCAGCACGAAGCGCGAATCCTGCTGGCCAAGAATCCGGCCGGCTGGCAGGAAGCCCTGTCGATGGTGGACGACCACGCGGCCGGGGTGGTCATCTCGGTCAACGGACAGATCCCCGACGGCGAGGACCTTTCTTGGCTGTGGGACGTGCGCTTCGAGCACTTCGAGGAGGCCACCAAAGAGACCCCAGTGGTGGCCGCCGGCGAACGCGGCACCGACCTGGCCGTGCGGCTCGGCTATGCGGGCGTCGAGCACACGCTGGTGCACGACACCGTGGCGGCCATCGCTTCATGCCCGCCCGGGCGGGTGGATGTCGTCGCCAATTACACCGCGTTCCTCCAGCTGCAGCGCAGGTTGGAACGCCGTGGCTGACTCGAAAGTGCGGATCGGGCTGGTGCTGCCCGACGTCATGGGCACCTACGGCGACGGCGGTAACGCCTTGGTGCTGCGACAACGGCTGCTGTTGCGGGGCATTGGCGCCGAGATCGTCGAGATCACGCTGGCCGATCCGGTACCGGAGTCGCTGGACCTGTACACGCTGGGCGGCGCCGAGGACTACGCCCAGCGGCTGGCCACCAGGCACCTCATCAAGTACCCGGGGCTGCAGCGGGCGGCGGCCCGGGGGGCACCCGTGCTGGCGATCTGCGCGGCTGTGCAGGTGCTCGGGCACTGGTACGAGACGTCGGCGGGCGAACGGGTCGACGGTGTGGGCCTGCTGGACGCGACCACCTCGCCGCAAGATCGGCGCACCATCGGCGAGCTGGTCAGCAAGCCGTTGCCGGCCGGCTTGATCCAACGGCTCACCGGTTTCGAAAACCACCGCGGCGGCACGGTGCTGGGCCCCATGGCGTCACCGCTGGGCGCGGTGGTCAAGGGTGCGGGCAACCGGGCCGGCGACGGCTTTGACGGCGCGGTTCAGGGCAGTGTGGTCGCGACCTACATGCACGGACCGTGTCTGGCCCGCAACCCGGAGCTCGCCGACCTGCTGCTGAGCAAGGTCGTGGGCGAGCTGGCGCCGCTGGATCTGCCGGAGGTGGAGCTGCTGCGCCGCGAGCGGCTCGCAGCTCGCTAGGCCTGCCTACCTGCGCTCCAAGTTTTCTTTGAGAATCCGTAGAGGGCCATAACCCAGCCTTTTCTCGCCGCACCAACACGCCGCGTGCGGGCTAGAGAAAAGGGGCCCATGACCAACACCTCAAGCACTAGGGTCGCCAACCGCGCCCTTCTCGAGCACTGCTGACGGGATGCACGGCGACCCGGCCGCCGCCGCGCCCTACTGGCGTTACCAACAACAGGATTACGACTGCGGAGAGATGGCGGTGGCCGATTTGGTCGGCCAGATCACCGGCCAGGAGCCCACCGAGGACGAGATCACCGCCACGGCTGAAAACATCCCGAGCGTGAGCCACCCCGGACCGATCTACCGTTCCTCAGGCAAAACCAAGAACCAAGACCTGCCGGTGCTACTGGCGCACTATGGCATCCAGGCCGCCGCGATCCACACCAATACCGGCGCCCTCGAGCGGGCTCTGGATCAAGGACACAAGGTGATCGTCGGAGTCAACGACAAAACCATCTGGAACGAACCCGGCAACCGCGCCCAGGAAAACCACTTCGTGGTCGTCACAGGCATCGACACCAAAGCCGGTGTTGTGCACCTCAACGACAGCGGCAGCAAGGGCGGGCGCGACGAGCAGGTTTCCATCGCCACCTTCGAAGCGGCGTGGAACACCAGCGACAACTTTGCCGTCGTGACCGGGTGACAGCCGTTTAGACCATGGCCCGGCGACCGGTGAGCGCGCGGCCCAGGGTCAACTCGTCGGCGAACTCCAAGTCGCCGCCCATCGGCAGCCCGGACGCGATCCGCGTCACGGTCAGGCCGGGGATGTCGCGCAGCATCCGAACCAGGTAGGTGGCGGTCGCCTCACCCTCGGTGTTGGGGTCGGTGGCGATGATCACCTCGGTGATGTCGACGTCGTCGACTCGCTCGCCGATGCGGCTCAGCAGCTCGCGGATTCGCAGCTGCTCGGGGCCAACTCCGGACAGCGGATCAAGCGCACCGCCCAGGACGTGGTAGCGGCCGCGGAATTCGCGGGTGCGCTCGACGGCCTGCACGTCTTTCGGCTCCTCGACGACGCAAACCTGCGAGCCGTCCCGGCGCGGATCGGCGCAGATCCGGCACCGCTCGTCTTCGGAGACGTTGCCGCACACCGCACAGAACCGTACGCCGTCGCGGACCTTCGCCAGCACGGCGGTCAGCCGGTCGATATCCGGCGGTTCAACCGACAACAAGTGGAAGGCGATACGTTGTGCGCTCTTGGGTCCGATACCCGGCAGCTTGCCAAGCTCGTCAATCAGATCCTGGACGGGTCCCTCAAACATGGTCGGTAGACGTCAGGACCCCGGCATCGCGGTTGGCGGGGGCTTCGGGGGCGCCATAGCAGCCGTCAACGCCCCCAGCTGTTCCTGCGCCATTGTGGTGACCTGCTTGGAGGCGTCGGCCATCGCTCCGACGATCAAGTCCTGCAATGTCTCGATGTCGTCAGGGTTGGCGACCTTGGGATCGATCGTCACACCGACCACCTCGCCGCTGCCTTTGACGACGACCTTGACCAGGCCCCCACCGGCCTGACCATGTACCTCGGCGTTGGCAAGTTGCTGCTGGGTTTCCAGTAGCTTTTGCTGCATCTGCTGCGCCTGGGCGAGCAGCGCCGACATGTCGCCTCCGGGTTGCATGACAGTCCCCTCGCATCTTGATACCGAGTTGGTCTCGCCTGTGGATAATGGGCGATTCGGAACCCCCAGCGTAGACTCCGCAACGTTACCTTTGCGCAGTGAACGTACGAGTTAGCCTACGTGTCGGGATCAGGATGGTCGTTGGCGTACTCGTCGCGGCTTCGATGGCAACCATGCCGACCGCGACCGCAACTCCGTCCAATGTCGCGGGCATGGTCGTGTTCATCGACCCCGGCCACAACGGGGCCAATGACGCATCCATCACCCGTCAGGTGCCCACCGGTCGCGGTGGCACCAAGGACTGCCAGGCCAGCGGAACGTCGACCAACAGCGGTTATCAAGAGCACACGTTTAACTGGGACACCGCGCTGCGGCTGCGCGCGGCGCTGAACGCGCTGGGGGTGCGAACCGCCATGTCCCGCAACAACGACAATGCACTGGGACCGTGTGTCGATGAGCGCGCCAATATGGCCAATGCGTTGCGCCCCAACGCGATCGTCAGCCTGCATGCCGACGGCGGCCCACCAACCGGCCGGGGATTTCACGTCAACTATTCCGCCCCGCCGCTAAACCAGGTGCAGGCCGGACCGTCGGTGCAGTACGCCCGGATCATGCGCGACCAGTTGCAGGCCTCGGGTATTCCGCCGGCTAACTACATCGGCCAGGACGGCTTGTACGGGCGTGCGGATCTGGCCGGCCTGAACCTGGCGCAGTATCCGTCGATCCTCGTCGAATTGGGCAACATGAAGAATCCCGCAGATTCGGCGCTGATGGAATCCCCCGAAGGCAGGCAGAAATACGCCGACGCGCTGGTCCGCGGCGTCGCGGGCTTCCTGGCCACCCAGGGCCAGGTGCCTAGAGCCTGATCAGCTTTCCAGTTCGTTCTTCAGGTTGGTCAGCACCTCGGACTGGATCTTCTTCAGCCCCAGTGGCGCAAAGGTCTTTTCGAAGAACCCGCCGATGCCGCCCGCGCCGTTCCAGGTGGTCTTCACCGTGACGCTGCATCCGTCTCCCGCGGGAGCCACCGTCCAGCTGGTGACCATGGATGAGTTCTCGTCCTTCTCGATGACGGTGTGGCCGGCAACGTCGACGTCGACCTGGACGTCGCGAACCCGCGATTTGGTCGCCTGCAGTTTCCACTTGGCCACCGTGCCGGGCCCTTGGCCGCCTTGCAGCACCTGGTATTCGCTGTAGTGGGGCGACAGAATCTTCGGGCGGACCGTCGCATAGTCCGCCACCGCAGCAAGCGTGGCCGCGGGTTCGACGTTGATCAATATTGTGCTGGCTGCGCTCACCTGTCCCATCAGGCGCAACTCCTCTGTCGTTGATTGCGGTGGCACCCGGGTACGGGTGCACGGGGCGTTATCCCGGACTAGGGTATATGTGGTGCCTGTCCAAGCTTCTGCACTGGCCATACACAAGTCGGGCGTCGAGCGGTTGTTGGCGAGCTATCGATCAATCCCCGCCACGGCGTCCGTTCGGCTCGCCAAGCCCACCTCAAATCTGTTCCGCGCCCGCACCAAACGCGATGCGCCCGGTCTGGACACCTCGGGGTTGACGCATGTCATCAGTGTCGATCGCGAAGCCCGCACCGCAGACGTGGCCGGCATGTGCAGCTACGAAGACCTGGTAGCCGCGACCCTGCCGTACGGCCTTACGCCACTGGTGGTTCCGCAATTGAAGACCATCACGCTCGGCGGTGCGGTCACCGGCTTGGGCATCGAGTCGGCGTCTTTCCGCAATGGTCTGCCACACGAATCGGTGCTGGAGATGGATATCCTCACCGGCGCCGGCGAATTGCTCACCGTATCCCCCGACCAGCACTGCGATCTGTACCGCGCCTTCCCCAATTCGTATGGAACGCTTGGATATTCAACAAGGCTTCGGATCGAGCTGGAGCCCGTCGCACCGTTTGTGGCGCTACGCCACATCCGATTCCACTCGTTGGCCGAGATGGTCGCGACGATGGAGCGCATCATCGACACCGGTGGCCGCGACGGCGCCCCCGTCGACTATCTCGACGGTGTGGTATTCAGCGCCGACGAAAGCTATTTGTGCGTCGGCAAGCGCACCACGACCCCGGGACCGGTCAGCGACTACACCGGAAAACGCATCTACTACCGGTCCATCCAGCACGACGGGGCCGGCAGCGACGGCGTCAAAGAAGACCGGCTGACGATCCACGACTACCTGTGGCGCTGGGACACCGACTGGTTTTGGTGCTCACGCGCGTTCGGCGCGCAGAACCCGCGGCTGCGGCGCTGGTGGCCGCGCCGCTACCGGCGCAGCAGCTTCTACGGGAAGCTGGTGGCCGCCGACCAGCGCTTCGGCATCGCCGACCGGATCGAGAAGCGCAACGGGCGTCCACCGCGGGAACGGGTGGTGCAGGACGTCGAGGTGCCGATCGAGCGGACCCGCGAGTTCCTGGAGTGGTTCTTAGACGCCGTGCCCATCGAGCCGATCTGGTTGTGCCCGTTGCGGCTTCGCGATCACGAGGGCTGGCCGCTCTATCCGATCCGGCCGGACCGCAGTTACGTCAACATCGGGTTCTGGTCCTCGGTGCCGGCCGGCGCCACCGAGGGCGCAACCAACCGGTCGATCGAGGCCAAGGCGAGTGCGCTCGATGGGCACAAGTCGCTGTACTCCGACTCTTTCTATACCCGCGACGAGTTTGACGAGCTCTACGGTGGGGAGACTTACAACACGGTGAAGAAAACCTACGATCCCGATTCACGTCTCCTCGACCTCTACGCAAAGGCGGTGCAACGACGATGACTGCAATCAGAGACCACGCGCGCACGTCGGGCAAACTGAGCGTGGCCGAGATCCTGGAGCTCTTCACCGCGACCGGGCCGGAGCCGCTGAAGTTCACCGCGTACGACGGCAGTATCGCCGGGCACGATGATGCCGAACTGGGCCTGGATCTTCGGACGCCCCGAGGCGCCACCTACCTGGCGACGGCTCCCGGCGAACTCGGTCTTGCCCGCGCGTACGTATCGGGTGACCTGCAGACATACGGTGTGCATCCCGGCGATCCCTACCAGCTGCTCAAGGCGCTGACCGACAGGGTCAAATTCGAACGGCCGTCGTTCTTGGTACTGGCCAACGTCGTGCGTTCGATCGGCGTCGAGCACTTGTTGCCGGTCGCACCGCCGCCGCAGGAAACCCGGCCCCGGTGGCGTCGGGTCGCTGCCGGGCTTATGCACAGCAAGACTCGTGACGCGGAAGCGATCCACCACCACTACGACGTCTCCAACAAGTTCTACGAATGGGTGCTCGGACCGTCGATGACTTACACCTGCGCGGTCTATCCGACCGCCGAGGCGACACTGGAAGAGGCGCAGGAGAACAAGTACCGGCTGGTTTTCGAGAAGCTACGGCTGCAGCAGGGCCGCCGGCTGCTCGACGTCGGCTGCGGCTGGGGCGGCATGGTGCGCTATGCCGCCCGACGCGGTGTCCGGGTCATCGGTGTCACGCTGTCGGCCGAGCAGGCGA
Source organism: Mycobacterium sp. (assembly GCA_035569455.1). Taxonomy (GTDB): domain Bacteria; phylum Actinomycetota; class Actinomycetes; order Mycobacteriales; family Mycobacteriaceae; genus Mycobacterium. Next base: position 12,010 of record DATMMZ010000036.1, read on the forward strand.
AGTGGGCGCAAAAGGCGATCGAGGATGAGGGACTCTCGGACCTCGCCGAAGTGCGGCACTCCGACTACCGCGACGTGCGCGAAACCGGGTTCGACGCGGTTTCCTCGATCGGGCTGACCGAACACATCGGCGTCAAGAATTATCCCGCCTACTTCGGCTTCCTCAAGTCCAAGTTGCGCCCCGGCGGTCTGCTGCTCAATCACTGCATCACCCGCCACGACAACAAGCATCCCCCCTCTGGCCGCGGATTCACCGACCGCTACGTCTTCCCCGACGCGGAATTGACCGGCGCGGGACGCATCATCACCGAGATCCAGGATGTCGGTTTCGAGGTGCTGCACGAGGAGAACTTCCGGCATCACTACACGCTGACGCTGCGTGACTGGTGCCGCAACCTCGTTGAACATTGGGATGACGCGGTCGCCGAAGTTGGTCTGCCGACCGCCAAGGTGTGGGGCTTGTACATGGCGGCGTCACGGGTCGCCTTCGAACACAACAACCTTCAGCTGCATAACGTACTGGCGGCCAAGGTCGACGCGTGGGGCGATCACGGCCTGCCGCTGCGGCCCTGGTGGACGCCTTAAACCTGAAGATCAACCTTTGTCGATGCGGCGGGCGCCCAGTTCGTTCTGCAGCAGTTCAAGTGCAACCTCTTCGGGGTCGCGACGCGGCACCTGCGGGTCGCTCCGGCCCGCTTCGGCAAGCATGTGTTCCTCTTCGTCGTCGTCCTGCTGAGCGGAATCCTCTTCGGGATCGGGCGCTTCCGGCTTCGGGCTCGGCGGGCTCGCTGCCCCACTCGGGGGCGCCGCCCCGGCGGCGGGCTCAGATGCGCCGGCCTCACAACGCACCCGCCAGTTCACTCCCAGCGCGTCTTTGAGCGCTTCGGCGATGACGTCGGCGTTGCGTTGTTCGGACAGCCGCTTGGCCAGTGGCGCCGAGCTATGGGTCAACACCAGTGTGTTGTCCTCTATCGCCAGGACGGTGGCGCCCGCCAGCATGACCTCGGTGGTGCGGCTGCGCTGGCGCACCTTGTCCCGCACCGTCGGCCACATGGTTCGCACCGCGGCAGCGTTGGGTTCGCCCGGGGCAGTGGCCGGTTCGGCGGCCGGCGCCGGAGTCGGTTCGGCTTTGGGCTTCGACTCGGCGGCCACAGCCCGCCGTGGCGACCGGCTGGGCTGGGCAACCGGCTGAGCCGCCGGCTCGGCGGGCGCGGCCGCAGCCGCAGGGATCGACATGTCCAGCCGGGTCTCGATCCGCTCGACGCGTTCTAGCAGCGCCGACTCGGCGTCACTTGCCGAGGGCAGCAGCAGTCGTGCGCAGACCACTTCGAGCAGCAGACGTGGCGCCGTCGCACCCCGCATCTCACCCAGCCCCGCCTGTACCACCTCGGCGTACCGGGTCAAGGTCGCCGGGCCGATCCGGGTCGCTTGCTCGCGCATCCGGTCCAGCACGTCCTCCGGGGCGTCCACGACACCGCGGGATGCCGCATCGGGAACCGCTTGCAACACGATGAGATCACGGAATCGCTCCAGCAGATCGGTGGCGAAGCGCCGGGGGTCGTGGCCGGCGTCGATCACCGATTCGACCGCTCCGAACAATGTCGCAGCGTCCCCTGCGGCGAGAGCGTCGACCGCCTCGTCGATCAACGCGACGTCGGTGGCGCCCAACAGCCCCAGCGCGCGCTGGTAGGTCACCCGGGGTCCGTCCGGACCGTCTTCAGAGCCGGCCACTAACTGGTCCAACACCGAAAGAGCGTCACGCGGCGAACCACCGCCGGCACGGATCACCAGCGGATACACTGCGTCGTCGACCACGACGCCCTCTTCTTCACAGATCCGCGCGATCAGCGCCCTCATGGTGCGCGGCGGCAGCAGCCGGAATGGATAGTGATGCGTGCGCGAGCGGATCGTCGGCAGCACCTTCTCCGGTTCCGTGGTGGCGAAGATGAAGATGAGGTGTTCGGGGGGTTCCTCCACGATCTTGAGCAGCGCATTGAACCCCGCGGTGGTCACCATGTGGGCTTCGTCGACGATGAACACCCGGTAGCGCGACTGCGCCGGCCCGTAGAACGCACGGTCCCGCAGCTCGCGGGTGTCGTCCACCCCACCATGGCTGGCGGCGTCGAGTTCCACCACGTCGATGCTTCCCGGCGCGTTGGGCGCCAACGCCACGCACGAATCGCAAACCCCACACGGGGTAGCCGTCGGTCCCTGGGCACAGTTCAACGATCGGGCCAGGATGCGCGCCGACGACGTCTTTCCGCAGCCGCGCGGCCCGGAGAACAGGTATGCGTGGTTGATCCGGCCGGCTGACAAGGCAATGGACAACGGCTCGGTGACGTGCTCCTGCCCCACCACTTCGGCGAAGGTTGCCGGTCGGTACTTGCGGTACAGAGCCACGTCAGCAGGCTACCGGCGCCCGGTGACGATCGTCGGTCTGGGCGTCGAGCCTGAAATCACGGCGTCGAGTCTGCGCGTATGCCGAGATTCGTCCCCTATTTCCCGCCCTCAGCGCAGGCTCGGTGCCGACGAAGCGAGCAAGGATTCGGAAGCCGCCAGCAGCGCGCAAGTCGCCAGCCCGTCGACCGCGTTGCGCAGGTCCGGGACCGGCGGGAAGGTGGGCGCGATCCGGATGTTCTTGTCGTCCGGATCCTTCCGGTATGGGAACGACGCGCCCGCCTCGGTGACGGCGATACCGGCATCCTTGGCCAGGGCGACGGTCCGGCGCGCCGTGCCGGGCAACACGTCGAGGCTGATGAAATATCCGCCCTTCGGCTTGGTCCAGGAGGCGATCTTGGAATCGCTCAGCCGCTGATCCAGAATTTCGAGCGCCAACGCGAACTTTGCCGCCAGTATCTGCTGGTGGCGCAGCATCTGCAGGCGGACCCCGTCGGCATCGCGGAGGAACCGCAGATGCCGCAGCTGGTTGACCTTGTCCGGGCCGATCGACTTCTTCGCCACGTACTGCAGGTACCAGGCGATGTTGCCGAGCGATCCGCCCAGGAAGCTGACACCGCTGCCGGCGAAGGTGATCTTCGAGGTGGACGCGAAGACGTACGGCCGGTTGGGGTTGCCGGCCTTGGCGGCCAGCCCGAGCACGTCGACCTGCCGGACGAAATCCAGCGTCAGCGTGTGCACCGCATATGCGTTGTCCCAGAACAAACGGAAGTCGGGTGCCGCCGTCCGCATCTGGACCAGCCGGCGAACCGTCTCCCAGGAGTAGGTGACGCCGGTGGGGTTACCGAAGACCGGAACCGTCCACATTCCCCTGATCGCCGGGTCGACGGCGACCAGCTCCTCGATCAGATCGACGTCCGGACCGTCCTCCAGCATCGGGATCGGGATCATCTCGATGCCCATCGTCTCGGTGATGGCAAAGTGCCGGTCGTAGCCGGGGACGGGACAAAGAAACTTGACGTTCGGCTCGTCTTTCCACGGCCGCGGCGAGTCCACGCCGCCGTACAACATCGAGAAGGCGACGAGATCGTGCATCATCTCCAGGCTGGAGTTGTTCCCCGCGAGCAGGTTTTGCACCGGCATGCCGAGCAGCTCGGCGAAGATGGCCCGCAATCCGGGCAGGCCGTGCAGCCCGCTGTAGTTGCGGGTGTCGGTGCGCTCCTCGTCGCGGTAATCGTCTCCGGGCAGGCTCAGCAGCTGGTTGGACAGGTCGAGCTGCTCGGCACACGGTTTGCCGCGAGTCAGATCCAAGGCAAGCTTCATGGCCTGCAGCTCGGCATAATCCTGCTGGTGGCGTGTGTGCAGAGCCGCCAGCTCGTCGGGGCTAACGGAATCGAACGACACCATGGACCCTTTCGCCTTAGAACACCGTGGGATGACAGGCCGGAGGCATTAACACCCCCAAACGTAGGGGGACCCCGCGCACCCGACAGAGCCCATTGACCCTTGCTGCCTTCCGGCCCTGGGGGAGTTCATAGGATAGACGCCGCGCGGGGTCCACCGCGAGTGTAATACCTGGGGTTTGAGCGAACGTCGGCGACTGCGGGCCAGCCAGCCTGGACCAGCCGCTACCATTGCCACGGAGGATTCGCCTAGTGGCCTATGGCGCTCGCCTGGAACGCGGGTTGGGTTAATAGCCCTCGCGGGTTCAAATCCCGCATCCTCCGCAGTCGGTCGTAACGTCCGCGTGCGGACATGCACGATATTTGGTTGGTAATCGGGTTGGCCGCCTTTAGGCTGGCGTGAACTCACCAGCACGAGGAGGGGTATGGCGCGCAAGTGGGCCATTCTGTGGCACGCGTTGTTTTCGATTGGCGCCGGCGTCCTCTACTTCTATTTCGTGTTGCCGCGCTGGCCTGAGTTGATGGGCGACACCTCCCACACGTTGGGGACGGCGCTGCGGATCGTGACAGGCGCGCTGATCGGCCTGGCCGCACTGCCGGTGGTGTTCATCCAGCTGCGCACCCGCAAGCCGGAGCTCGGCACCCCGCAGTTGGCGCTATCCATAAGGACCTGGTCGATCGTGGCCCATGTGCTGGCCGGGGTGCTGATCATTGGTACCGCGATCAGCGAGATCTGGCTCAGCCTGGATACCGCGGGGCAGTACTTGTTCGGCATTTATGGGGCCGCCGCCGCGATCGCGGTACTCGGGTTCTTCGCCTTCTACTTGTCGTTTATCGCCGAGCTGCCGCCACCACCGCCGAAGCCGATCAAGGCGAAGAAACCCAAACGGCGCCGTCTTCGCCGCGGCAAGAAGGGCGACGAGGCGGACGAGGCCGTCGAAGAAGCCACCGAAGAAAGCGAAGAAGCCGAAGAACCCGAACCCGAGGACGCGGAAGAAACCGAGGGTGCCGAAGCTGAGACGGTCGAAGCCCAGGTGTCCGACGCGCAAGAGGCCAACGTGCCAGAGCAGGCTGAAGAGGTTGAGCCGGAACCCGAACCGGCGACCGAGGAAGTCTCCGCAACTAACGGCACCGAAAAGACCCCAGTCAGCGCAGAACCCCAACGCGGACTGCAAAACCGCCGCCCGGCCGGCAAGGCGTCACATCGGATGCGGCGCAGGCGCACGCGGGGCGGCGTCGCCTTAGATGAATAGCGAGCGGAGATAAGTCGGATCAGCCGCGGCGCCGCAGGCTCTCCATGGATTCGGCAATGCGCTGTCGCGTCTGATCGGCGGCCCACAACTGGCGGACCTCGTGGTCGATACCGCCAGCCTCGCGGATCCGCGCCAGGGTGGGCGCTCGCAGCTGTGCTTTCGTGTGGGCGTAGGCGTCGACCGGGAAGTCGCCCAGGCCTGATGCCTCCGCTACCGCCGCCTCGACGAGATCTTCGGCGACGACGCGGTGGGCGATGCCGCTCGCGACGGCGTCGGCCCCTCGATAGGTGAGCGCGCCGAGCACCACTTCCTCGGCGTGGCGGCCGCATGCGTAACGCATAACCTCCAGCGCGGCGGCCGGAAATGGCACTCCGACGCGGACCTCGGTTGCCCCGATCTGCGCATCGGGGCTGATCAGCCGGCGGTCGCACGCACACGCGAGCACGCAGCCGCCCGCGATGGCGGCTCCGTTGATTGCGGCGACCGTCGGCCCTGGGTAGCCGAACACCGCGATTACCATGTCGGATATCGCAGGGATCAGCCGATCGGTGTAGTCAGGCCCGCCCTCCAACACGCGGTTGAGGTCGATCCCGGCGCTGAACGCCCGGCCTGCCCCGGTGACAACGAGCGCGCCGGCATCCGACCGTTTCAGCTCGCGAACGGCGTCGGCCAACTCCTCCAGCAGCTCGACATCGAGCGCGTTAACGCGCCCCGACGAAAGGGTCAACACCTGCACCGATCCGGCGGCGTGGATCTCAATCACAAGGGACACTCAAGCACTGAGCCCAGTCAGCCCCGCGTTGGGGCTATTGCTGGCGGTTCCATGACGCGAGGATGACGGGAATGTCGGTGTTCTCGTCGGTGTAATAGGTCGCGCACACCCGGTGGTAGCCGTCGGCGATCTGAAGCGGAACACCCGTCGCGAAATCGCCGCGAACCAGCAGGATGGGCGACAGCGCATTCCCATTCTTGATCTTGGATAGATCCGCGGCGACGTGGGGATTGTCCGCGGGCAGCAAACTGAGCTGCGCCGCCCGAAGAATGTCCTTGGCCTTCTTATACGCGATGGTTCCGCCCTGCAGCCGCTCCGTCAGCTCTTTCACGGTATGCGAGTCCGCGAGCAGGTCCAGGTAGTCGGCTGCCGCCGGAAAGTCGTGGGCCTCAGGCTTTTCCAGCCATTTCGCGCTGGCCATCGGTGCCTCCCTTCGTCGGGCCACGTCGACGCAGCCTACCGGTTGCGCCAGAAAATTGGGATCGGTAGCAACTCGGCCGTTCTGTACTTGCTCCCATGACGACGCCAATGGGGCGGCGGCATGAAACGGAAGGAAGTCCAGTGAAACGTCTTCTCGCGACAGCGATTGGAGCCATCGGCTGTGCATCGGCGCTGGTGGCGTGCTCGAGCGGGGGCCACATAGCCAGCCCCGCGTCCAGCGTCTCCACCGGCGGCGGGGGTGCGCAGGTCCAGGTGGGCGGCAGCGCCCTGGCGGGTTTGGACCCAGCCTCGGTGACCTGCGTCAAGCAGGGCGGCAAGATCACCATCGGCAGTGGATCCACCGCCGGCGGCAAGCAGGCGTTGGGCGTCGTGATGACCGACGAGGCCTCCCCGAAGGTGGAGTCCCTGGCAATGGTTGTCGACGGCAACGCCCTGTCCGTCAGCAACAACATGGGCGTGAAGGTCGGCTCGGCCAACGTCTCCGTCGATGGCAAGACCTACACGATCACCGGTCAGGCGCAGGGCGCCGACATGAAGAACCCGATGGCCGGGATGATCACCAAGGACTTCAACATCAAAGTGACGTGCGGCTGATCGGTCCGACTCCGGGCGGCGGACGTGCCTCACTCACGCGTCCGCCGCTCCGGTTTGCGCGGCAACAGACTTATGATGCAGCCGTGTCGATCCCTGGCGAATTGGAGCGCGCGCGCCGCCTGATATATGCCGCCGACGAGGTCGCGGCCCGGGATCTGTTGCTGTCCCTGGTACCCCAGATCGAACAGGCCGATCGAGACGACTTCCTGCTGGAAGTGTTTGCCCAGCTTGGCGAGATCTACCTGGTTCGCGGTGCGAATGACGGCGTGCGAGAGTTCATCCGGCGCATCCGCGACTGTCTGGCCATCTATTCGGGAATTGTCGCCGGCACGATGCCGGAGGCCGCAGCCCAACTGCGGATGTCCGACGCCGAAGTGGCGCAGATGATCCGTCGATATTCGCGGCGGGCCCAGTTTCTGGAAGCGGGACTGGCCGCCGCGCAGGGCGATCACGAGGACGCCGAGACAGGCCTGATGGCCTTGGGCGACGCCGACTCCGATGGGGATTTTCCCGCTCTCGCCGACGAGCACGCGTTCCTGCTGACCTATGCGCGGATCCTGTGCGCGACCGCGCTCTGTGACGACGACCTGCATGTGCAGTCGGTTCCATTGTGGGAAGAGGTACTCGGCGGTATGGACCACGCCGGCGGCCCTGCCAGGGCGGCAACCGAGTCCGACGACTTTCTCCGGGTGGTCGCTGCCACCGCGTACGGCCGATTCTGCGTGGAAACCGGGCGGTTGCCGGAGGCTGAACCCTGGCTCCGGCGCGCGGGGGCTCGGGCGCAGTCGAACGGATGGGAATTAGCCAGCGCCAGAGCGCAATTGGAGCGAGGGGCGGCATCCTGGTCGGCGGGCGACAAGGCGACGACCGAGCAGCTGGTGTCGGAAGCATATCCCGTCATTGCGCGATACGCCCGGGCTCACGACGTATCGCGCTGCTGGCTGTACCTCGGCCTCACCCGGTTGGCACACGGCGCACTGGAGGCCGCCGACCAGTGCTGGGAACATGCCGAGCGACACTGGCGTGAATTGGGAAAGCCGTTACACATCCATCGTATTCTGTTGCAGCGCAGCTGGATAGACATCTTCTGCGGCCGCTTTGCGGAAGCAGTAGAACGGATCGCCCAAGCCCGGGAATGCCTCGACTCGTCGCCGCGCAGCAGTTGGCTACAGTACGCCCAGCTCGACAATCACCTAGGCACCGTCTGGCGCGCAGATGCGCTGACGGACCTCGGTTTCGACGCTGCGGGCGATCCCTCGGAGACGTGGGAAGAAGCCCAAGCCCGGCAGGCAACCGCGCTCGGCGTCACCCGTGCTGAGGTCGGCAGCCCGCAATACCGGCGCGCGATGACCAAACTCGAACAGGCCGCCGAACTCAAGGTGCCGGCCGCGCTGGCGGTCGATTCGGTGCGGTATTCAATCGCCGACGCGGACGCCAGATCGCGCTGGGCGACTTGTATCTCGGCGCGTATCCTCGCGAGCGCCTTCGCCGTCGCCTGGGAGTGGGACAATACCGAACTGATCAGCGAGCTGATCGAATACCACAGCGCGCGCGGGACTTTCAGCAGCGAGCCGCTGCCGCGGGAAATTGGGCGGGAAATGGGCGAATGGGAATCTACCGCCACCACACCGATTCTTCTCGACACCGGCTTGGAGCCGGCCACACCACTGGCCGCGGCCGGCGCGCCCGGATCCTCGTCGCGCGGTGGGGTATCGCTGACCCGGCTTGGCCCGTTGCCGCCGTTGCGGATGCAGCCGGATGGGCCGCCGATCATGAGCCAGTATCGCGCGCTGGCGTTGCAGCGATACGGCCGTGACGTCACCGGCGGCGAACCCGCCTGGTCGACCTGGCCATGAGCGATCCGGACCGGCTGACCCTGGTCCTGCGATTCGCCGATGTTGGGATCGCTACCTATGCGAGTTTGCGGGTGGTCGGCCAGCCGTCGAGAACGGTCACCTGGGTGGTCGACGAGCCTATCCTGCTCGCGGCACTGCGGGAGCTGGATGATGCACTGCCTGAGCCGCGCGCGTCCGAGAGCCGGCGTGATGCCATCGAGCGAGCATTGACCAGGGGGCCTTTCGCGGCCCCGGGCACCGAACTGAGGATCGCCTACATCCTGGGTGTGCTGCTGATCGCCTCGCCCGGGTGGCAGCTGTTGATCGAGTGCATGGCTTCGCCGCGCGCGCTGTTGTTCATCTCCCCCAGCGCCCGCCTGGCACGTGTTCCCTGGGGCCTGCTGGCCTTGCCGACGTCGGGACCGACCGCAGAAGAATTGATTCGTGCCCGGGCGGACGCGTTCACCGCCGCCGGCACGGTCGCAGCCCAAATCCCCTGGCAGCTCACCGATATCGGCGAGCACACCGACGGCTATCGGCTGATGGAGTTGGTCGACGTGTTGATGGCGGTGCCGCAGAACATCGTGCACTCGCCGCGAACACCTGCGGGATGGGACGCCAGGCAAGACGGTCCGCCGCTACTGGTCCTCGACCCTCGGGTGCCGGGACAGCTCCCGGACTCCGCGCTCGGGTCGGTGCTCGGCAGGCCGTCCGCGCAGACGCGGTCGGCGCAGCACTTCGCCGAACTGATGCGACGCCGTCCGGTGCTACCGAGCGTCGATGCGGCAGTAGAGCTGTTCCGACGTCAGGATGCCGACCGTAGGTGGCTGGCAAAGCTACTGGCGCAGCAGCCAAGCCGGCTCATGTACGTCGGACACGCGAGCTCGGCGGACAACAATCCCGATCACGCTGGTCGCGCTGACCTGGCGGCGCTCCACCTCGCCTGTACGGCGGGGATTCCCGGAGATGCCGATGCCATCGGCGACCATCGTCCACTCACCGCGTCGGACCTGATGTCATTGCAATTGCCGATGCCGCCCCGGGTCGCTCTGCTGGCCTGCGCATCGGGCGGTGACTATCAATTCGACGAGGCGTCCGGTCTGGTGGCCGCGGTGATCCTGGGCGGCGCACAGTTGGTGACCGCCACCTTGTGGTCGCTGCCCACCTCGGGGGCCTATCGGCAATTCGCGGCGGGCGGCGGCGATCTGACCGATCCGATGGCCGACGTGATCGTCGCTGTCGATCACGCACACGAAGCCGCCGACGCGGGGTGCGCGGTGAATCGCTGGCAACGTGAGTGGATGCGGCGGTGGCGCGATGGTGACGCCACGGCCAGCCCGCTCTACTGGGGTGCGCTCGTCAGTTTCTCCGTCGACGGCGCCCGCTAACTTCACGCAGGCTCTCAAACTGGGTCAACCAACGTCGCGCGCACGGCCAGCACGTCGTCGGCTAGCGAAAGCTCTTCGCGGGCAGCGGGATCAAACGCCACCAGAACGAGGAGTCCCGGGCGCAACATCGACATGTCCGGATCGCCGGCACGATGAATCAATCGGCCGATGAACGTTTCTCCGTGCACACTCGCTACCTCGATCATGATCTGGCACTCGCCGGCAGCAATTGTGGATACATCGTCGCTGACCGTGCTTACAGTGCCGACCCCGACGGTACGGCCGTCCGCAGTCTCACGTCGAGCGAACATGAGCCGGCCAACGAGCACGAAAAAAACGGCAACACAGGCTACGCCGATGAATGCGATCCACAATTCCTGGAAAACGAGGTTCAGGACGGTGGTGGCGATCAGTGCGACTACGGAGACTGACACCAGCAGCATTGGCTTCTTCATATGACCAGGCTCTAGGTGTCGACCGGCTACCGAACCCAACTTTTGGATGCCGATATTTTCGGGAATGCCCCTATCCTGTGGTCATGAACGCGGGGTCACAGGTGGCGATGGCAGTCGCGGTGGGTCACCCGCGCCGGGCGGTGATCGACCGGGCATGGCGGGCGATCGGTCCCGGCGTCGAGGTGCTCAGCAGCGACGACGGTGGCCCCTTGAGCCGCACCGCCAAGCGCATCATCGACCCTTTGGTGCTGCGTTTGCGCTCCAACCCGCAGTATTCGATTCCGGTCGTTACCTCTGAAACGGCTGCGGCGATGCATGACTTGATCGTGCGAAACGGTCCCGAATTATGCGCCGCTGCAACATGGTTCGAGACGCTCAAACTCGAGCGCCGCCGGCTACGGATTCGCACCG
>DATMMZ010000037.1:0-3190 GCA_035569455.1 Mycobacterium sp.
ACAACGTCGCCGATCTCGATCGCCCCGGTCGAGGAGTCGGCGCCGAGCAGCCCGCGAATCATGAAGTCGCCCTGACCCGGAGCCGCCAGATGCTCGTCGACGACGATCCCGATCGACAGGCCGTGGCTGACCAGTTCCTGCTCGTCGTGCGACAGCCCCTCGACGATCTCACGCAGGCGCTGTAGCGGCGGTCGGCCGCCCAACTCGGTGATCAGTGCGCCGTCCGCGCCGGTGACGATGTAAGGGTCGCCGATCGGACGGCAGCCCTGCGACACGATCGGGATAGCGTGCATACCGGGCAGGCGCACGCCGACGAGGCCGGAGGTGAGCACGTCGTGGTCGCGGAACAGCCGGGTGTCGCCCGGTGCCCGCCCACCGCTCACCACACCGCCCACGACTGTTGTTCCCGGCAGGTCGGTGTTGAGGTGCTCGACGAGCAGGCTCGACGGGAATGTGTACGGGTCCGGCAGCAGCAGATGCAGATCTTGCGCGGTCCGGTCGAACCGGTAACCAGTGATCAGGCCACCCGAGCCGGTGCGGACGAAGTCCAGCTGGAACGTCTCGGCGGCCAGGCCGGACGCCAGCCACACCGCCACCGCGGGCCCGTCCTCGATCTCGTGGCGGCCCGCGACGATCGCCTGGGCGACGCAACCGATCAGCGCCGGCGGCTCGACCATCTGCTGCACCGCGTTGAGGACGTCCATCGCCTTGTCGGTGTGTGATCGCGATCCGAGTAGCACGGCCAGCGACGGCGCCTCGCCCGCGAGCTCGTCGCGCGCGTGCGCTGCAGCCTCCACCGCGGCCTGCCGTGCGTCGGGCGCGGTGGAGACCCCGACTCCGATCCGCACACTTCCATGATGCGCCGCCCAGGGTCCGACGAAAACGCTCAGGGCCGCGGCTGTTTGCGCAGCCCGCGGCTGAGCTGCCGCGCGACTTTCAAAACCCAGCGTCAGTTGGTCGCCGAGAGCCTGGTCTTCGACCGGTGCAGGAACGACAGATTCGTGGAGAAGTTCGTCAAGGCGGGTTACATCGGACAGCTCATCGGCGCCCTGCTTAACGAGAGCGCTGTCGCCGGCGCCGCTGCCCGGCCCAGTCCAGGAGGCAACTCGGCCATAGCGATTCTTGAGCGGCTAAGTCGCACCTGCTCACGTTCCGCCACTGTCGCGATCAGCGGCTACGACGATGGTGCAGCGGGCCAGTCCGTAAATAATCTTGTTGCGCCCCATCGCGTTTCCGACTGAGAACGGCGCGGCGCGCGTGTAGGGCATCACCAGGCTGATCTGACCATCGGCCACACCGCGTCGGGTGCCGGGGTGCGAAACGGCCCGCCCGTGCGAGTCCGCGACGACACCAACGACCTGCCCGCCCACCGCAAACGCAGTGTTCATCACGTCCTGGTCGAAACCACGTGCTGCCGGTGCCGCACCATACGCGCCCTGTCCCGATGTAGTCGTGATTACCTGTCGGTCGGCGGCGCTTAGATGCGGTTATGGCTGTCGAGGTTGTGGTACGGATGCTTCGCGCGGGGCGAGGGCGTCGGCGTCACTGCCGGGGGTGTCGCCCCCCTGCGATCTCGTCTGGCATCTATATTGGTTCTGATATAACATGGGCATCGACCTGAAGCCCATCAGATGGCTTGGCACAACTCGCGACGACATCCGCGAACAACGTCCGGCCATCCGGTATGAGTTCGGCCAGCAGCTGCTTCGAGTGCAGATGGGGCTGATGCCCAACAACTACAAACCGATAAGCGCCGTGGGCCCCGGTGCGTACGAGATACGTGTGCAGGACGCCGACGGCATTGCGCGGCTTATGTACGTCGCGAAGTTCCACGACACGATTTGCGTCCTTCACGTCTTCACGAAGAAGTCGCAGAGGACACCGAAGACTGATATCGATCTCGCCAAGAAGCGCTATCGAGAGGCAAGAGATGGCTGACAGCGTGTTCTACGACCTCGCTGAGACCCCAGAGGAGGCGGCCAACCTCACCGCGCGCGGCCTGCTCATGATCGCCATCGACCAGCGCATCAGGGAACAAGGTTGGACGCAGACCGAAGCTGCCGCGCGTCTTCACGTGACCCAGCCTCGAGTTTCGGATCTCCTGAACGGAAAGATCAGCAAGTTCAGCCTTGACGCCCTGGTCAACATGCTCGCACCAGTCGGCCTGACATTCGATGTTCGACCGGCCGAACATACACCGGTGCGGGCGGCCAAGAAGGTCAAAGGCGTCCCCGCGGATCGTTCAACCAGGGCCACGCCGAGCAAGCGCAAAGCGCTTAGCAGGCATTGACCAGACGGCAGCAACCTCGACGCTGACGATGCCGTGTGCTGCATGGTCGAGGCTATGGCGCGGTTCCGGCTCAATCGGCCACTGATGCAATCCCTGCCGCGGTGGAGTTCGTCGACGCAGACGCTTGTCGCTGAAAAGTCGCTACTAGGCGGGCATTTCGCATAGTGGTTTGGCAGCGTGACAGGTGGGACGGAGGTGACCAACGCCGGCCGGATGCGGACGCCACGAAAGTCACGCCAGCAGCCATCCTCTCCCTCGAATTTCGATTCCACACTTAGGATTTCGCTATGGCTACTGGTCGGCAGGTGGTAGTCTGAACGCCGGTGTCCGGGTATGTGCTGGGGGTTGGCCGTAAGCTCGTCGCGCCGGAAGGCGTGGCTATACGACCTTCGCCGAATCGTTGCTACCGGGCCCGATGCCGGAATCCTCGGTCGACTCGTCTGTTACACCGGCCGGTGCCGATTCATTCGCCAAATGGAAGGTGAATCATGCCTAAGTTAAGCCAATACGCCCAGGGCACACCGAACTGGGTCGACGTGCAAACCACCGATCAGTCCGCGGCTAAGCAGTTCTACACATCGCTATTGGGCTGGAGTTACGACGACAACCCGATGCCTCAAGGCGGTGTGTACTCCATGGCCAAGGTGAATGGGGAAACGGTGGCGGCGATCGCGCCGATGCCGCCGGGTGCACCGGAGGGCAGGCCACCGATGTGGAATACCTACATCGCGGTGGACGACGTCGATGCGGCGGTCGACAAGGTGGGACCCGCGGGCGGGCAGGTGCTGATGGCACCCGTCGATATCGGCGAAGCCGGCCGGATGGCCTTCGTCGCCGATCCGACCGGCCCGGCCGTGGGGCTGTGGCAGGCCAACCGCCACATCGGCGCGACGCTGGTCG
>DATMMZ010000038.1:0-23118 GCA_035569455.1 Mycobacterium sp.
CGACAGCTGCTCCGCCGGATCTTTCCGCTCGACGTTGTCGGGATCCGCAACGGCTGCAACAGCGCCACGGCGTCCGGCTGGATCTCGTGTTGTTCGGTGATCGCGGTGCGGATAGCGTCGATAACCTCGCTGACGTCGACGTCAGCAATCCGATCACTGTCGACCTCCTGCGCGACGATGAGCGCTTCGGAGCCACCCGACTGCGGCGTGCCCGAGAAGGCGGCCCCCCGACCGCGCAGCAGCGCCGGATGGCAGTCCTGCGCCGTCCTCTCGATGTCTTCGGGGTAGTAATTGCGGCCGCGGATCACGACGAGATCCTTGAGCCGTCCCGCGACGAACAACTCGCCTTCCAGTTGAAAGCCCAGGTCACCGGTGCGCAGGAACGGTCCGCGCCCGGTGTCTGCGAGGAACGCCGAGAATGTCTCCTCCGTTTCGGCCGGCCTGCCCCAGTAGCCCTGCGCCACGCTCCCCCCAGCGAGCCAGATCTCCCCGACCTCGTCGGCCCGGCATGGCCGCCGGGTCACCGGATCCACGATGATGATCTCGTGGCCGCGCTGAGAGCGGCCGCAGCCGACGAACGACGTGGCGGCGGGGTGTTCTGGCGTGACGGTCACGACATGCTGTTCGCGGAGTGCGACGCCGTCCAGGTGTTGCACCACCGGCACGGCCCAATCCGATCTACCGGAAACCAGCAGGGTCGACTCGGCCATCCCATATACCGGGTTGAACGCCTCCGGCCGGAAACCGGCCGGGCCGAAGGCATCGGCGAACCGCTGCAGGGTGGCGGCTTGCACCGGCTCCGCACCACACATGGCCGTCGTCCAGGTGGACAGATCGAGCGCTGCGCGTTCCTCTGCACCGCTGCGTTCGACACAGAGCTCGTAGGCAAAGTTCGGCGCGGTGGTGATCGTGCCGCGGTGCCGGGAAATCGCTTCCAGCCAGCGCATTGGGCGCTCAATAAACGCCTCCGGCGGCATAAGGAAGGAAGTGCAGCCGACGTAAAGTCCTTCGAGGACACCGCCGATGAGACCCATGTCGTGATGGAGCGGCAGCCAGAACACGCCGATCGCGTTGTCGTCTCCGCGTCCCCACGCGCTACGGATCGCATCCAGGTTGTGCAGCAGATTGCGATGCGTCACCACAACGCCTGTTGGCGAACTCGTCGAACCCGAGGTGTATTGCACGAGGGCGGTTGCGCTCGCGTCGACTTTTGGTTCGACCCACTCGACGGCGGCGGCTGGGCTGACGGCGTCCGCGGCACACCACTGCAGGGAGCTCCCGTCGGCCAAGTCGTCCATCACAGCCTTCAACTCCGCTTGCAACTCGGCAGTGGTTAGGACGAAGCGCGCTTGTGCATCCCTCACAATCGACGCGACGCGGCCAATTACCCGGTTGCGCACCGGCGGGTGCACCGGTACCGCGACGGCTCCGGCGTAGATACACCCGAATAAGCCGGCGATAAAGTCCAAGCCCGAGGGGCACAGGACCAAGACACGTTCGCCCGCAGCGCCCAGTTGTTGCAAAGTGGACGCGATTGCTCGGGCCTTGATGTCCAGCTCGTGATAGGTGAGCCGGCTATGTTCTTCCCCGCCGGGGGAATAGTGGCAATAGTCAAAAGCAACCTTGTCTCGATAGCGTTCGGCTTTCTGCCGCACAAGGTCTAGCAAAGTTGGCGGCGTCAGCCCCGTATCTTCCCGCATCTCGTCACCTGTTCTTGACCTCAACTAAGGGACGCCGGCGACGTCGCCGTCCTTCCCGAGGACGCGATAATCCTTCGCTGCGAGAAGAAGCCCGCTGCCCGCGCCAGGGAGTGCGCTAAAACGCTCTCTTTCTTCGCTCGCACTGATGCTCCACTCATTCCACGTTCCGCAGATTCGTCAAAAGCACGTCTCAACGATGAAGCTCTGTCGTACCCGGCACATCGGTACGGATACCTGCGGACCATGCCTGCGATCCGGGTACTCCGCCGGGAAAGGCCCGGCTCTTAAAGATTGGGTTCGCGAGTGCTTATCGAGGTCTTGCCGCCGGACGACGTTGGCGAGCGTCGGCAGCCACCCCTTACCTCCTCAATCCGGCGACCTATCCAACGACTCTACAGATTGACAAACGGGCCCTTTTAAGCGCGGCCTCACGTCCCGGCCGGCGGCCGCCGAGCGGGCGATTTCGCCGATGAGCGCTGGTACGACGCCGCCGATCGCAGCGCCCAGGCGCAGGCTGCCACCGACCTCGGCGAACACGTCCGCAATCGGCCTTCGCGGGCACTATGGACAAATTTGGCAAACTCGTGCTGCGCTACGTCGGCAAGCGCTTCACCTGGGCATCTTGCCCGACGACTCATCAGTTCGGTTGCGCGCGGACAGCACGACCGGGGCCCCTCCTGCTCGTTGAGTTCGAGGAACATGGTCAAGCAGTCGTCGGCGCTCCGCGATCTCCATCGAGGACGATCGCGTCGACCGCGGCGGCGGTGCGCGCCAGTTTTGAGGATCGGCAGCCAGCGGCCGCGGGGCGCCGTCGAGAGGATGCCGACGCCCAGGAAGCTTGGGCTTTCGGTGACCGCGCAGTAGGCGAGCATCGCGCGCTCCAAGCGCTGCATCCGCTCGGGCTTTGAGACGCCGAAGATCACGGTCATCATCACGTCGAGCGAGAGCTGCCCGCCGATCGCGCTGAACTCGACAGGCTTGCCGAGCGGCCACTCCGCGATCTTGCGCTTCTCCTGACATGAGCTTCGCCCTCAAGAAAGATGAACGCGTCGCTGCAGAACAACTCCTCGTGAGGCGTGAAACGCCGGAGCGGCTGACCGAACGAGAGCGCGCCGTCGCGGTCGGAGAAGACCGCCTTGGCGTCCTGAGGGGACGAGGTTGCGACCAGCTTCGGGCCCAACGGGATATCGATCAGGAACCGCCCTGCCGAGCCCCCGCAGCGACCGTTTGTGGTGCTGGCTGGATTCGGATGGCCCCTGCCGCTAGGTGAAATGGGTGAGAGGCCGCGACAACCGGGTGCCATCGACAAAAATGTCGAGCTTCTCGTTGTAGAAAGCGATCATCCCGGCGATAGGCGCGACCTCGCGCAGCGGATAGTCGTAGGTCCAGGCGAGATCCGGATACACCGCCTCTCCGACTCTGACCGTCCAGTACTGCGAGGTGATTCCTTTGTAAGGACAGACGGTTTGCGTTTTGCTTGTCTCCAAGTGCGAGAACGCGACGTCGGTGCGGTCGATGTAGTAACGGGTCGGCAGTCCGGTCTCGAAAAGCAGGACCGGGCTGTCTGTCTCGGCCAGCACCACGCCATCCAGTTCGACCCTGATGTGGCGGTGAGAGCGCAGTGCGTCGACACGGATATAGGGGTTGCGCGGATGACCGATGATCGGTTCGTCCTCCTCGAACCAGTCGAGTGCGTCCCATTCGAACCGGACGCTTCCCGCGACGGGACCCGAGTCGTACAGGCGGGCCGCCGACTTCCATATGCGCTCCGGCGAAGTCAGCGAATACAGCCGCGAAGAGCCGAGCTGTAGCTTCTGGACGTGGTTTTCGTCCTGCAGATGCTCCATACGGACGTCGGCCATCGGAATGTAATACTGCGGGTAGTACGTGATCTCCCAGACGTAGTGGGCGCGGGTCGTGTCGAACACGATTGTCTCGCCGAAATAGCCGCGTACCCGACGGGGCGCGGGCTCCACAAGGCCTCGCTCCCCCACCATCTGCGGGTAGTCCCGATCAGGGGTCTGTGACTCAGGAATCGTCGGCCCCCCAGAAGGGACCTTGGCGGACACAGTCATGTGCAATTCTCCCTATCCGGATGCAGGCCCGACAATTGACATCTGCGCTCGGATCAGGCCGAGCTGGAGGCTCTCGCGACTGCCAGGGTGAGCCGCGCGATGCGTTTGGCCGCCATCGCCGCGTTGCGCGCGGGCTCGGCCGTGCCGGTGGTGGCCAGCGCCCCGTCATACAGCACGGTCAGTGCGTCGGCCAGCGCTTCGGAGTCGGATACCCCTGTGTCGGCGGCGAGTTGAAGAAACGACTGGCGCAACCAGGTGCGGTACTCCTTAATCGCCATCTGCTGGGCCTCACCCGCGGGCACTTCGGCGGCGGCGTTGTGGAATGGGCAGCCCCGATACTCCGGAAGCGACACATAGTCGGCGATCGCATCGAAGACCGCCAGGATCTTTTGGTCCGGGTCGTCGGCGCCAGCCTGGGCCGCCTCGACTTGCTGCCGCCATTTTTGCAGCCGCCCACGCAGGTAGGCAGCCACCAATTCGTCTTTGCCACCGAAGATGTAGTACAGCGAACCTTTTGCCACGCCGGCCTTCTCGATGACGGCGTCGATTCCGGTGGAATGTACACCGTCGCGGTAGAAGAGCTCATCAGACGCGGCGAGCAGCCGTTCCCGCGGGGACGGCCGTTTCGCTGTCTGCTCCGGCATGCGACCAGTGTATCAGACAGAGTTGTCTGAAGAATGGCTTCGGTGACCCCCGCAGGCGACGGGTTCCGGGAGGTGGCCCGCGTGTGCGTCTTGTCGGCGCGACCTCCCGAATCTCGGCGCGTTTTGCGGGGACGCGGCATCGAGAGGCGCAATTGGAGCCCTTTTCCGCCATTCATGCGCTCACAGCACGCCCTCGGCTCACGATGACCCCACTGGGTCGACCGGAGATGAGACACTTTCTCCACCAACAGGACTGAGGCCACCCAACCGTTGTGTCCTGGGCGACCGAAGCACAAGCAGGAATGACCGACGACGGGGCCACTGTGGCCCACGCTGGCACTGGGAACCCCGGTGATCCGCGGCCGTCGCTTGCCCCTGCCTTTCGTCCTGACTCGTTGACCGACCCGCTTGACAAGACGCCCGCCAGCGGTATTGTTTGGACTGGTCTGTTCAATAATGTGTCCGAGGAGCCCGGCTATGGGGACAGCAGCCGCGGAGCGTGACAAAGCGTTTGTACTGGAGGCGTTTGACACGTTGGTCAACCGGCGTGACTACACTGCGGCGCAACGGTTCTGGTCGCCTGACTATATCCAGCATAGTGCGCACATCCCGCCGGGCCGAGAGGGTCTGTTCAACCTGGTCAAGGGCCAACAGGATCACAGTGGACATCGTGCGCCTGCAAAACGGGCTGATCGCCGAACACTGGGACGTGGTGCAGGACGAGGCCACCGCCGAGGAGTCCAAGAGCGGGCTGCCCATGTTCGGCGACAGCTTCCCCACTAGGGCCTGACGCCATGCCGACGAAGATAAAGATCTCCGCCCAGTTCGCCACCTCGCTGCGGTCCCCGGAGCACATCGCGATCGCCGAACAACTCGGCTACGACCGGGCCTGGCTGTTCGACACGCCGCACGAAAGCCCCGACGTGTGGATGATGCTCGCGCTGGCGGCCGAACGCACCACCACGATCGGCCTGGGACCGGGGGTGCTCGTGCCCACCCTGCGCCACCCGATGGTCAACGCCTCCGCCGCAGCGGCGCTGACGGCACTGGCGCCGGGCCGGGTCGCGATCGCGTTCGGCACCGGATTCGCCGGAGCCCGCGCCCTCGGAAGCGCGCCGGCCAGCTGGTCGTATCTGCGGGACTACGTGGCAGCGTTCCGCGCACTGCTCGGTGGTGCGACCGTGGCCTGGCACGGCACCCGGATGCGGATGATGCACCCTGACGGGCACGCGCCCGCGCGCCCGATCGACGTGCCCATCCTCATCTCCGCATTGGGCCCCAAGGGCCTGGCGGTGGCCACCGACCTGGCCGACGGGCTGTTCACCGCCACCGGCCAGACGCGCTTCGCCTCCCGCTTTGACTGGGCCGCGCTGGCTGCGCACGGTACCGTGTTGGCCGACGGTGAGCCTCTGGACTCGGCGCGGGTACAGGCGGCCGCAGGGCCCGGAAATGCAGTGGCCTACCATGCCGCCTACGAGTTCGGTGGCGATTTCACCGCCCTGCCGGCCGGCGGCGTGTGGCTCGAGACCATCAACCAGACCCCACCACAGGATCGCCACTTCGCAGTGCACGACCAACATCTAGTGGCGCTTAACCGCGCCGACACCGCTGCCTGGGCGGCCGGCAGCTGGAAAGCCATCCCCCAGACCACGCTGACCGGCACCGCACACGACATCGGCCGCCGCATCCGCGAAATCGCCGCTCAAGGCATCACCGAGATCATCTACCAGCCCACCGGGCCCGATATCCCGGCTGAACTCAAGGCCTTCCACGCCGCGGCACGCAGCCCCGCATCCGCCCCCTGATCACAACCAAGCCGGTGTGAAGGAACCCGCTCCGTCCCTTAGGGCACTGCCGCACAGGAGAATTGACCATACCGAACTGGCCCGTCATCCCAGTTGCCGACCGCACACAGTTTTAGACCATACTGTCTGATCTTTTGGGCATATCTCAACGTGGGCGCCCCAACCGTGCTGTGACAGTCGCGGCGATGACGCAGATCACAAGAAAGACCCCGATGAGCTAATTGCATATTCAGACTGATCGGTCTAAATTCGTGGCTAGGAGTTCAGACAGATCGGTATAAAGAGTCAGGAGTGGACATGGCAAACCCCACCGCGGTTCGGGATCTGGACGGTAAGGTCGCGCTGGTCACCGGTGCGACGTCGGGAATCGGCAGGGCCACGGCGGTGCAGCTGGCCGGGCAGGGGGCCACGGTACTCGTGCACGGACGTGACCTCAGCCGGGGCGCTGCGGTGGCCGCCGAGATCGAAAACACCGGGGGCTCAGCCCGATTCGTGGGCGCCGACTTGGCCGATCCTACGGAGGCGCTGCGGCTGGCCGAGGAGGCCGGCGACGTCGACATCCTGATCAACAATGCCGGATTCGCCTGGTTCGGTCCGTCGGCAAAGCTGGCCGTCAACACCCTGGATCAGCTGTTCGCCGCCAATGTGCAAGCCGCCTACCTGCTGGTGTCGGTGCTGGCCCCGAAAATGGTGGCCCGCGGCGGCGGCGTGATCATCAACCTGGCCAGCAGGGCCGGCACCGTCGGTCAGCCCGACAGCGCGGCCTACGGCGCCACCAAAGCCGCACTGGCCTCTCTGGCCCGGTCCTGGGCCGCTGAATATGGACCCGCCGGCATCCGGGTCAACGCCATCTCGCCGGGACCCGTCTACACCAAGGCAGCCAATCGCCAACTGTTCGAGGCCAGCGCCCAGACGACGCTGTTGGGACGGGCTGCCGAGCCGCAAGAGATCGCCGACCTCATCGGCTTTTTGGCGTCCTCCCACGCCGCGTACATCACTGGCACCAACATCGCTGTTGACGGCGGCCTCGCCGCCAGCCAACAACACCGCGAGTTGGACGCGGCTTCATGAGCATCTCGGTACTGGCAATCAGCTTTGACGCCCGCAACGCCGCTCGACTCGCGCAGTTCTGGGCCCACGCCCTGCACCGGACCGTCAACGACGGTGCCACCGAGGATTTCGCATCAATAGCCGCAGACACCGACGGCCGGCTCGGGCCCGTCCTGATGTTTCACAAGGTGCCCGAAGGCAAAACGGTCAAGAACCGGCTGCACTTCGACCTCCGGGCCGCCGACGTTCTAGCCGAAGCTGATCGGCTGACAAGCCTGGGAGCCCAGCAGATCCGCTCACTGGCCGAGAACAACAACCACTGGATCAGTTTCCTTGACCCCGAAGGCAACGAGTTCGACCTCGTCGCAAGCCGATGAACCAATCACAGGAGAAAGCCATGACCGAGACCGAGCAGCACCACAGGGCGCTGGTGCTAGAGGCGTTCGACACGCTGTTCAACAGGCGTGATTACGCTGCGGCACAACGCTTCTGGTCAGAAGACTACATTCAGCACAGCGCCCACATTCCACCGGGACGCGAGGGTCTTTTCGAGCTTGTCAAGGCCTCACCGCCCGACATGCGCTACGAGAACGCGCTGATCACCGCCAACGGCGATTACGTGATGCTGCACGGTCGATTCTGCAATGTCGGTCAACCCGCCGACTGGATCGTGGCAGACATCGTAAGGATCCAAGACGGTCTGCTGGCTGAACACTGGGATGTCATTCAAGACGAAGCCACCGCCGAGGAGTCCCAAAGCGGGCTGCCGATGTTCGGCGACACCTTCCCCACCCGGGACTGACACGAAATGCCCTCGCACCACAACCTTTCCGGGTCAACGACGGCGTTCCCGGAGAAACGGACGCCGCACGAGCACGTCCACCACTCACCACGAAATTGGAGGATCGACTGATGTCACGACTGAATGGCAAGGTCGCCGTGATCACCGGCGGCAGCAGCGGTATCGGCCTTGCGACGGCGCAGAGGTTCGTCGAGGAAGGCGCGCACGTCTTCATCATGAGCCGCCGCCTGAGCGAGCTGGACAAGGCTAAAGCGTTGATCGGGGACGGACTGACCACCGTCGCCGGTGATGTCACCAACAGCGCCGACGTCGATAGGCTGTTCGCGACCGTCCTCGACAAAGAGGGCGGCTTGGACATCCTCGTGACGAGTTCGGGCCGGGTGGAGCCCGAAGAGCTCGGCAAGATCACCGAGGAGAACTTTGACCGCACCTTCGAACTCAACGCCCGCGCAACGCTGTTCACGGTGCAGACGGCGCTTCCACTGATCCGCAACGGCGGCTCGGTGATTCTGGTCGGCTCGATCGCGGGCTACGTGGGCATTCCGGGCTACAGCACCTACAGCGCCACCAAGGCCGCGCTGCGTTCCTACACCCGCACCTGGACCCGGGAGTTCAGCGATCGTGGCATCCGGTTCAACACGTTGAGCCCGGGCCCGATCGACACCCCCATCTTGGACGGTCAGGCCGACTCGGTGGAGGCAGCCGACGAGCTCAAGGCACAGTTCGCCGCGGCGGTCCCGCTCAAACGGTTGGGCCGCCCGCAAGAGATCGCGGCCGCCGCACTGTTTTTGGCCTCCGATGACAGCAGCTTCGTCGCCGGTGCCGAACTGAGCGTCGATGGCGGCATGGCCCAGGTCTAGCTGCCACGCCAGCTCTGTCCGTCAGCCCGCGGTGGAGCGGCTTTGAATGCGGTTGACCCGCCCATCCCTCATCACCAACCTGGAAGCACATCATCACAGTGTTTCGCACCGCACATCACCGATGTCTGATCATCGAGTCTGACCGGCTCAGCAGTCTCCGAAACTTCGCTGCATCCCCCGACCAGCGATAGCCAATCCGTTCTCCCCAGAAGGGCACGCGGGGCTGACATCCCCGAGCCCGACCTGGCCAATATCGCCGACATCCTGCCGCGCGTCGCCCTTGGCATCATCGTGTTTCCCACCGACCGCCTCGACACGTCGGATCCCGCGGCGGTGCGCGAGGACGCCGCCCGCTATCTGGTCCGATCATCGGCAAAGCCGGTCACTAGCACGTTCGACTTGTCGGTGCCCTGAACTAGCCTGTAGCCGTGGTGCTGGTTCTGCGGACCCGGTACGCCAGTTGCGGCGAGGTCGACATCGCCTATCAGGTCTTCGGCGATGGCCCGACCGATCTGCTCGTGCTGCCGGGGCCATTAATCCCGATCGACTGCGTCGACCTCGAGCCGTCGATGTACCGCTTTCATCGACGCCTGGCGTCCTTCAGCCGGGTAATCCGGTTCGACCAGAGCGGAATCGGGCTGTCGTCGCGGGTCCCCTCGACGGACATGATCGGGCCGGAGTCGTGGGCACAGGACGCGATCGCGGTCATGGACGCGGCTGGATGCGAGCAGGCGACGATCTTCGCCCCCGGTTTCACTTCGTTTGCCGGACTCGTTCTCGCGGCCGATTACCCCGACCGGGTGAGCAACCTGGTGATCTTCAACGGCGGGGCGCGTACCCTGTGGGCGCCCGATTACCCAATCGGCGCCGAGGTGATAGACGCGGATCCGTTCACGACGGTCGGCGTCGAGCCGGATGCCGTCGAGCAGGGCTTCGACGCGCTCAGCATCATCGCTCCCTCGGTAGCCGGCGACGAGGCGTTTCGCGCGTGGTGGGATCACGCGGGCAACCGCGCCGCGTCGCCCAGCATGGCTCGTGCCTTCATCAGGAAAATCAGAGAGGCCGATGTCCGCGACACACTCGAACGCGTCACCGTGCCGACGCTGATCCTGCATCGCGACAACCCGGCCTTCAGTCCGGTCGGGCATGGTCTCTACCTTGGCGAGCACATCGCCGGTTCACGCTTCGTCGAACTACCGGGCGACGATGCGCTGTACTGGGTCGGCGACACCGCACCGCTGATCGACGAGATCGAGGAGTTCATCACCGGCATCCGGGGTGGCTCCGATGCCGAGCGCCTGCTCACCACGATCGTGTTCACCGACATCGTCGGCTCCACCGAACGGGCCGCCCTGCTCGGCGACGACCGGTGGCGCGACCTGCTGGACAACCACGACTCCATCGTGCGCCACGAACTGCAGCGATTTGGTGGGCGTGAAGTCAACACCGCCGGGGACGGATTCGTTGCGACGTTCAGCAGCCCCAGCGCCGCGCTTGCCTGCGGCGACGAACTCATCGACGCGGTGCGGGTGCTGGGCATCGAGGTGCGGGTGGGGATTCACGCCGGGGAGGTCGAAGTGCGCGGTGCCGACGTCGCCGGGATGGCCGTCCACATCGGTGCGCGGGTGGCAGCGCTGGCCGGCCCCAGCGAGGTGCTGGTGTCTTCGACGGTGCGCGACATCGTCACCGGATCACGGCACCGGTTCGCCGACCGCGGTGAACACGCACTCAAGGGCGTGCCGGGCCACTGGCAGCTGTGCGCCCTGGTGAGCGAGCACGCGATCGTCAGGCGGTAACGACCACACATTTCGTGCGATCGAAGCCCCCACCCGTACGGCGTAGGCTGCCAACATGGGCGTCGCGGGGGAGCATCGGAACTAACGCCCTCTCGTGGTTCCCGATTCGTTGAAGGAATAGGCATGACCGAAGTGCACACCTCAATGCCTCCCGCGCTGCGTCAAGCGCTGGATCTACTTATTGATCCACCCGAGAATCCGGATGTAAGTAAGGGCTATCTCGATCTGCTGAGCACCGGGTCCGACACAGACGACACTCTCCCGAAGAACACCGGCGCGATCCAGGCGGCATGGGAATCACCGATGGGGTCATTGCTGTACGACC
Organism: Mycobacterium sp.; assembly: GCA_035569455.1. Taxonomy (GTDB): domain Bacteria; phylum Actinomycetota; class Actinomycetes; order Mycobacteriales; family Mycobacteriaceae; genus Mycobacterium. The sequence goes on from DATMMZ010000038.1 coordinate 11,058, forward strand.
ATGCCCAGAACATCTCACGACAGCTGATTAGGGCATGGCAATACCCCCTCGACTGGTTGAACATCCCGCCTGGCGGAACAGCGCTGGACGTCGGCTCAGGTCCGGGCAACGTCACCGCGTCGCTGGCACGCGCCGCCGGCCGCGGTGGACTGGCGTTGGGCGTCGACATCTCCGAGCCAATGCTGGTACGCGCCGTCCGCGCCCAATCGGGAGCACGTGTCGGCTTCATACGGACTGATGCGCAACGACTTCCGCTGCGCGACAACACGGTCGACGCGGTGGTCTCACTCGGTATGCTGCAGCTGATTCCGAATCCGTCAGCAGCCTTGGCGGAGATGGCGAGGGTACTGCGACCGGGTGGAAGGCTGATGATTATGGCCCCCATCTTCGGGAACATGGCCAGGTTTCGGCGGAACGTGTCCAATGTCGGGGTGTATGTGTTCCACAACGACGAAATCGGCGACATCTTGGAAGACAACGGTTTTGCCACCGTGCGAGTTAAGAACTTCGGCAATCTTCAGTGGGTGCGCGGCAAACGCGGGTGAGTCATGGCCGCGTCCACCTGACCCGGTGCCGGATTAGTTGCTGGCAAGCTCGCGGTGTTCGATCAACTCGCCCAGCCCCGACACACCGAGCCGCTCACGAAACGCCTGGGCCGTGTAGCCGACGACTGTCGCGTCGGTGCGGGAGCGCACCGTCGCCGAACGCGGTATATGAAACAGCACACCCATTTCGCCGAAGTAGTCCCCCGGCCCGGCTATCTTGACCAATTCCTCACCGCCATTGGCCAATTCGCGCACGATGTCGAGTTCACCCTCGGACACCACGTAGATCAGATCGCCCATTGTGGACTGCTCGAACAGCACCTCACCGGCTTTCAGTCGCACAGTTTCGGGCGGCCGATTCGTCGTCGCGACCTCGGGTCTCAGCTCGACGACCCGATCGGCGAGCGGCAGGATGCGGCTGTCGTGAGTGGCGACCACCACCACACGGTCGCCCTGCGCGAGCGAGCGGATCAGCCGCAGCACCTCCTCCACCTGGATGAAGTCGAGGTGCGCGGTCGGTTCGTCGGCCAGGATCAATGGCGGATCCAGCGCGATGGCGCGAGCGACCGCGACGCGCTGCTGTTGCCCGCCACTCAGGTCACCCGGGCGGTGCTTGAGACGGTCTTCGAGGTTGACCCGCGTCAGAAGTTCCTCGGCGCGCTCGCGCGAATCCGCGCGGGACATCCCCGCCGCGCGCATCGGAATCATCACGTTCTCGAGTGCGGTGAGGCTCGACACGAGGTTGAACGCCTGGAACACGATGCCCACCTTGTCGCGCCGGTACTTCGCCAGCGCACTGCCGTCGAGCGCCGTGATGTCGAGATCGTCGAACGTGATTTGGCCAGACTTCGGGCGCAGAATTCCGCCCAGGCAGGACAACAGTGTTGTCTTCCCGCAGCCGCTTGGCCCGAGCAGGATCACCAGCGACCCCGCCGGCACGTCGAGGTTCAAGCCGTTGATCGGCCGCAAGGCGTAGCCGCCGCTGGAGTACTCGACGACAAGGTCTTTAATGCTCAGATCACCCATGGCTCAAGGACCTCCGAATGCGAGCGCCGGATCGACGGCCACCGCGCGCCGCAGGCCAGCAAGGCTGGCCAGCAGACCGATCGCAATCGCTATCAGCGGCAGCGAGATGTAGGCATACGCAGGCACCACGACAATCATCGGGAACAACGGCGCCAGCAGCTGGGCAAGGATGACGCCCAGCACCGCCGCCAGCAGCGCGACGATGACCGCCTGTAGCGCCAGCCCCGCCAGAATCGACCGCGCCGGCACGCCGATGGCCTTGAACACCGCAAAATCGCGCAGGCGCTCGAGCGCGGAGAGATACACCACCGATCCGACGATCAGCACCGCCACGATCCACAGCAACACGGCCACGATGGTGATCGAACCCACCGCGACCTTCACCGGGCGCAGCAGGTCGTTGACACCGGCCGCTTTGTCGATGGTCTGGTAGCCGTCCGGTAGCTGTTTGGGTGTGCCGACGATCCCGATCGACGTGATGATCGGCTGCCCGTTGTACGAGAGTTGCTGCAGGCCCTCGGTCGTCAGGAAGATGTTGGGCATCTTTGCCAGTGCGGTGGAATTGGGCACGATGCCGACGATCCGCAGCGTGCGCGCACCGACCTGCACATCCTCGCCCACGTGCCGGCCCAGCACGCTCGACACGGCGACCTCTTCCGGCGTCGACGGTGCCCGACCCTCTGAGGTGCTCGGCATGCCGGGTCCGTGCTCGGGGGCCCCGAACGCCGTGGCGTTTCGCCTGGACGCGCCGTCCCGGATGGTCGTCGCCGCTGTCGCCAGCGGTGCCGCCGCCACGACGCCGGGCTCACTTGCCACGCGGGCCAGGTCGGCTGGGGCGAATGGGGTGGCACCCAGGAACGGTCCGGCCGCGCCCGCCTTGACCACGAAGGCGTCGAGACCCATGGAATCGACGGTTCGCTGGGCCTCGACCCGAAAGCCGTTCGCAAGTCCGGTCAACACCAGCGTCATGGCGAAGATGATTGCGGTGCTGACGACCGCGATGACAAGGCGCCGCATTCGCCATTGCATGTCGCGCAAGGCTGCCAACAGCATGCCGACGACGTTACCGACCTCGAGGCATTCCAGGGAAAGGTTTCACCGACGTTTTTCTGTTCGGGGAGACGCGGCAACGTGGGCGCCGCTTCGATCGAGCTGCATCTTCAGGGCAAACAGGCCCACGGGAGCGTCGTCGGAACCGACTCCCGCGACGCCGAAATCCGAGAACCGCAAGATCTAGCGGTCTCAGTCGCGTTTCATGGCCGGGTGGTTGCGAGTCAGGAAAGGCAACAGCAGCTCGGGTGGGGCGACCCGGAATAGGGCCGAAGCGACACGGTTGACACGCCCAGGGACCACTACAGCCTTCCCGGCTGCCAAACCGTCGATTCCGGCCTGGGCCACCTGGCCAGCGGGAACCCACATGACCCGCGGCAGGCTATTTTCGGCTTCCTCCTTGGTGAACCCGGCGGCCTCGCCGAATCCGGTGTCCACTGGCCCTGGACACAGAGCGGTCGCGGTGACCCCAGTACCGCCCAGCTCACCACGCAGGCTGTGCGTGTAAAACAACACGAACGCCTTAGCGGCGCCATACGCAGCTTGGCCCGGCAGGGGACCGAACCCGGCCAGCGACGCCACGTTCAGCACGGCGCCTCGATGACGGTCGACCATTCCGGGCAGGAACCTGCTGCATAGATCCACCACGGCGGCCACATCGACCTCGACGAGGTTAAGTTCTTGTTCTGGGACCGATTTCGCGACCAGTCCGAGCGTCGAGAGCCCGGCGTTGTTGATCAGGATGTCGGGAACCAGACCGAGTGCCGCTACCCGGTCCGGCAGGCTCGCTCGGGCGGTTCGGTCGGACAAGTCGGCGGGCAGTGGGTGCGCGTGTGGTCCCAACCGTTGGGCGGACTCTTCGAGGCGGTCAGCACTGCGGGCTACCAGCACGACCTGATAGCCACGCTGGGAGAGTATCCGGACGAATTCCTCGCCGATGCCTGACGAGGCGCCGGTGACGATGGCGGCGCGGTCGTTTCCGGGTGGTGGAAGAGCCATGTGGTGACGGTACCGGCTCTCACAAACACTAGCTTCCCCCGCTACCCATCGGGCGACCGTGCGAGCACAGCCAGGCGGTCCATCGACTCGCGCAGCTTGTCGGGCGTCATCGCGCGAGCTACCGCCAGCCGGGTGCTGTCGGTCAGCTCCGTCCAGTCGTAGGTGTGGGTGACGCTGGTGAGTGTGGCGTTGATCGGGTTGAGCTGCCAGCGCCAGAGGTGGCCGGGCGGCTTTTTTCCTGGTTCTGCCGGACGCCAGGCGATCTTGCTACCTTCGATGAATTCGACGACGTGGTTCTCCCGCACAGCACCATTGGTCAACGTTGTTTTGAACACGTCACCGACCTGGTGGACGCGCTGTCCCGGAGCGGCCGAGGCGAGATTGTTGTTGCCGTCCCAGCTCGGCTGGATAGACGGATCGGCGATCAGGTCGAAAATCCTCTCGGCGCTGGCAGACATAACGCGGGTGGCGCTGACAATGCCTTCAGGTGGTTCGGGTTCCATGAAGGCAATCCAAACACCTTGGTGCGGGGCCGTCTCTTGTCGGCCCCGCACCAAGGTCACTTTCCGCTGTCGGCAACCGTCTCAGCTCACTCGCAGAGCCTCGACCGGCCCGGATAGAGACGCCTTGACATAGCGGGTGAGGTCGTCGGCCAGCACTTCCGCGTCTCCGCGCTCGATGCCATCGACGATTTGCCGTGCCACGTCGCGCGGGTCGTTCTTCGGCACGTCGAAGTCAGACACCATGTCGGTGTCGGTGTAGCCCAGGTGCACCCCGGTGACCAGCGTGCCCTGCTTCTCGAGCTCGATGCGCAGCGAATTGGTTGCCGACCAGATGGCAGCCTTGGAGTCGCCGTAGCCTCCGAAGCCGCCCGCCCAGGACAAGACGGAAGCGATGTCGACCAGCGCTCCGCCGCCGTTTTCGGCCAGGATCGGCGCGAACGCCTTGGCGACCCGCAGCGCACCGAAGTAGTTGGTCTCGAACACCGCCCGAACTTCCTCGATGTCACTGGTGAGCAGCTGCGGCGCACCAAGGGTGCCGGCATTGTTGACCACGATGTCGGCATCTGATGCTGTAATAGCCAGCGCTGCAACTGAATTCTGCTGGGTGACGTCGAGCTCAACGCTCACGACGCGGGGGTCGTCACTGGGCTTCGGCGCCCGGGCCGTGGCGTACACCTTGGCCGCGCCCCGCCGCAGGAACTCGTCCACGATGGCGTTGCCGAGCCCGCGCTGCCCACCGGTAACCACCACTGTCGAACCCTTGATGTTGACCACGATCAGTTCTCCTTGACTTAGGTAACGTAGCTTTGCCTCTGTCAACCTAATTGACGGATATGACATAGTCAAGTAGTCTTTGCATATGTCTTCTGCATGGTGTGCGTCACACCGTTATCGACTCACGCCGGCGCCCGGCGGCCTGGGGTTGGTCCACGACTTCCTCAATACCGTCGCTGTTGGCAGCTACGGCCCGGACCTGCTGTCCGACACCGCGCTGGCGCAGGCTTGGGCGGACAGCGCGGTACGGACCTGGTCGGAGCTGCGCGACCTCGACCCGCAACCGCCGGAACTGAATGACTCGGATCTACCGAAGCTTCGCGCCCTGCGCGACACGATCGCGAAGATGGTCGCCGGCGAACCACCGGACAGGCGAGGGATCGGCCCTATTTCCGCGTCCTTCGCGGTGTCCGACGCGGGCGAGCTACGGCTGGAAGCCGCGGGTAGCGGCTGGCGATGGTTGGCCTCCGCGCTGTGGGGTGAGATCTTGTTGAGCCAGCAGAAGGGCACCTGGCGACGGATCAAGCAATGCCACAACCACCAGTGCGGGTCGACGTTCTACGACCGCTCGAAGAACGGCAGCGGCGTGTGGTGCAACGTCAAGACGTGCGGTAACGCCGCGAATCTGCGAGCTTCCCGGGCCCGCCGACGCGAACGAGAAAGCCCAGCGGAAAGCGTCGAGCACGGGTGACAAGGTAGGCGGTGCTGTGGTTCCAGGCACGGTCAGCAGCGCTCAGCGCCTTTGCTCATGAGCCGCGGGTCAGCGCCCAGCTTGCGCGGCTTGCCCCTCAAAGCGGCATACAGCGCATCGCAGGCACGCGCCTTAATCGGGGCGACGGCGTCGAAGTTCGCAGGGCTCGGTCGCGTTGGCACAGCTTCGTTCCTTCGTTAGTGCGGCCAAAGGGTCGCACTAATCTAATTCCACCGTGACTCCTTTACGACCGCACCGCGCTGGGGTAAACGCCACGAAAATCGTGTTGTGGCGTGCGACACACCTCGGCCCCCACGGCGAGATCGTCACAGATTCTGCTCGCCGCAGTGAATGGAACCGCCTCATTGGTGCAGACGCCGGCATGACAGGCTCGTTGTTTGCACCCGCACTGATGGAGGACCTGTGGCGCACTCTTCTGAGTTGGCGGCCGGCGCCGACCTCGACGACGCCTTGCGTGAAATCCAAACTCCGGCCGGACTGCTGCGCTACTACGACACCGGCGACGGACCGCCGCTGCTGTTTTTGCACGGCTCGGGGCCCGGCGTCACGGGCCACCGCAACTTCCGCGGGGTGTTGCCCGCATTCAGCGCCCACTTCCGTTGTCTGGTCCTGGAGTTTCCCGGCTTCGGCGTGAGCCCCGACGCCGGCGGTCATCCGATGATCGCCGCGCACGGAGCAGCGATGTCGTTCATCGACGCCCTCTCTCTCGACCACTTTGACGTCGTCGGCAACTCGATGGGCGGCAGTGTTGCAATCAACCTGGCAATACAACATCCCCAGCGGGTGCGCCGGTTGGTCACCATCGGTGGCATTGGCACCAATCTGTTCACCCCCGGGCCCAGTGAGGGCATCAGGCTGCTTCAGGAGTTCACCGAGGACCCCACCCGCCAGCGGCTGATCGACTGGCTGAATTGCATGGTGTACAACCCCGCGCTGATCACCGATGAATTGATCGAGGAGCGTTGGAGCCTGGCCACCGACCCGCAGGCGTTGCAGACCGCCCAGCGGATGTACAGCAAGGCCTCCTTCGCCAAGATGACGGCCGCGATGGCCAAGTCAGACGCCCCGCTGCCGTGGGCGACGATGCATAAGGTTGCGGCCCCCGCCCTGTTGACGTGGGGACGTGACGACCGGGTGAGCCCGCTGGACATGGCGATAATCCCGATGCGCACCATCCCCAACGCCGAGTTACACGTGTTCCCCAATTGCGGACACTGGGCCATGATCGAGGCCAAGGAAGCGTTCGAGTCGACCGTTCTCGCCTTTCTGCAACGCCAATAGCGTTGCGACACTTGTCCGCAGCGTGGTGTCCCAGTGAGCGGTCCGTGCGACCCAATGCGGTGACCGGTGTTGTTAATCTGGCGAAATGGGCCCTGCCAGCGAGAAACCGACGAAGGCTGCGCTTGCCGCCACCAGTTGGGCGTTGTTGGGCATGCTGTCCTACGAAGAGGAAGTGTCCGGCTACGACCTCAAAAAGTGGATAGACTGGAGCGTCGATCTCTACTACTGGAGCCCGTCCTACAGCCAGATCTACACCGAGCTGAAGAAGCTGGAAGCCCTGCGTTTGGTGACGTCACGCGTCGAGCATGACGAGGGCACCCGCAGCCGCCGCCTATACAAGATCACCCCCGCCGGGATGGAAGCCGTCACCGAGTGGACCAACGAGGCGCCCGTGGACCCGCCGGTGCTCAAGCACAGTGTGCTGCTGCGGGTGGCGTTTGGTCATCTCAGCAATCCGACCCGACTCAAGGAGTTGCTTCAGGAGCATGTGGCGTACGCCGAAGCCAGGCATCGCACGGCGGTCGAGGACGCCGAAGGGGCCGAGGCCGAACCCGCGTGGGCGTATTCAGTGATCGCGTTGCGCTGGGCAGCCAAGTACTACGCCGCGGAGCGGGAGTTCGCCCTGGAACTGATGAAGGAGATCGACGAGGCCGACGCGATCATGCAGAAGGCTCCCAAGGGTGGTTTCGGGAAACCGCGCACCACGCCGGGATATTGGCGCGAGGTCGAAAAGCAGGTCGAGGCCAAACGCGAAGCCGACTAGCCCTGATGGTGGCGACCCGCTTCGCCCGGCCCGGCCGCGCTCGCGATCGCCACTAGCCGGTGCGGGCCGCTTCGTGGGCCGCGATGTAGCCGTACACCAGCCCCTGCGCGATCGTCGCGCCCGCGCCAGGGTACGTCGCGCCGAAAGCATTGGCGGCGGTGTTGCCGATTGCGTATAGCCCGGCGATGACGCTGCCGTCCTCGCGCAGCACCCGCGCCCGCTCGTCGGCCTTCAGCCCGCCGCAGGTGCCCAGATCGGACAGCACGACTTTCACGGCGTAGAACGGGCCCTTGATCAACGGACGCAGGTTGGGGTTCGGCGTTATCGTCGGGTCACCGTAGTACCGGTCATAGGCGCTGCGACCTCGACCGAAGTCGGGATCTTCTCCGGCAGAGGCGTTTTCGTTGAATCGCGTCATGGTCTGGGAAAACGCGGCCGCCGGAACGCCGATCTGGGCCCCCAGCTCGGGGAGGCTGTCGGCCCGTTTCGCGATGCCCGCGTCGTACCACGCCTGCGGTATGCGCATCCGCGGAAACAGCGCAGCGCCAAAGACATAACTGTTGCGATATTGCTGGTCGAAGATGATCCACATCGCTTCCACAGGGCTACCCGACCGCTCGAGTTCGAGCAACCGCTGACCGAACGACATGTAGTCCGCCGACTCGTTGGCGAACCGGTGCCCGTTCTCGTCCACGATGAGGGAGCCGGGAAGCGACCGTTCGGCCAGCATCACCCCGGGCAGCTTGCCGGGCAGCGGTGCGACGGCGGGGAACCACCACGCCTGGTCCATCAAATCGATGTCCGCGCCCAATTCCTGGGCCGCACGGATCCCCTGGCCGGTATTGGCCGTCGCGCCCAGGCTCAGGTTGGCGCCCAGCGACTCGGACTGGAATTTCCAACGCATATCCATGCTGTGGTCGAAACCGCCCGTGGCCAGCACCACGCCGCGCCGGGCGGTGATGGTCACCTCGCGTCCGCCGTGGTCGACGACCGCACCGCGCACGCGGTCACCGTCGCCGTCGAGGCGCAGCAACGCGGTCTCGGTCCACACCGGGATGCCGGCGTGCAGCACACCCGCGAACAGGCCGGCCGCCAGGCCCTGGCCGCCCGCCGCGTAGCGGCGGCCTAGCAGCAGGCCACCGACACTCTGCGCCGTTCGCTTGACGAACGTCGGAATTCCCTTGCGCGGCACTCGGAAAACCAGATTCATCCAGCGGTAATCAGCGCCCGTCGTCGTTGGTATCGGGACGCTGGCCTCCATCAAGGCCGGCTCTAACCTGGTGCGGTATTCGCCCAGAATCGACGTGTCGAACGGGTGGCACTCGCAGGTGCGGCCCGCCGCACTGCCGCCCGGCTCCTCCGGGTGGTAATCGGAGTACTCGCGGGCCCAGAAGAACCGCAGCGCGGTCGTTCGGCGCAGCATTTCGACCGTCGCGGACGCGTGTGTCAGAAACCCAGTCGATCGCTGCCGGGGTGCCGACCCCGCGACCACCGAGTCCAAGTAGGTGGCGGCGCGCTCGGCGGTGTCGTTGGCGCCGCCGTCGGCCAGCACCGGGGAGGCGGGCAGCCACAGTGCACCTCCGGACCGGGCGGTCGAGCCGCCCACGAACGACGACTTCTCCACGATCATTACCGACAGCCCGAGTTCGTGGGCGGTCAGCGCCGCGGCCATGCCGGTACCGGAGCCGACCACCAGCAGGTCGACGCTCGTGTCGGCCACGGGAAGGCCGACAGGGATCGTCGTGCTGTGCGAGGTCACGCCTGGTAACGGTAGGCCGCGACAGCGCGCGGAAGGAAGGACCGTCCTGATGAGTGGAACACTTCCCCCCACAGGCGCGCTCGCAGGAGTTAAATCACCCCTATGACTTCGCATGACGCCGAAATTCGGCTCATTGAAGCCCAAGCTGCGCCGACGCGGTTCGCCCGCGGCTGGCACTGCCTGGGCCTGATCAGAGATTTCGGTGACGGCAAGCCGCACGCGATCAACGCCTTCGGCCAGAAGCTGGTGGCCTTCCGCAGTGGAGACGGCAAGGTCAACGTGCTGGACAGCTACTGCCGGCACATGGGCGGTGACCTCTCGCAGGGTGAGGTCAAAGGCAACGAGATCGCGTGCCCCTTCCACGACTGGCGCTGGGGCGGCGACGGGCGATGCAAGCAAGTTCCCTACGCTCGGCGCGCGCCTCGGCTGGCCCGGACGGCGACCTGGACCACCCTCGAGCAGGACGGCATGCTGTTCGTTTGGAACGACCCCGAGCGCAAACCACCCCCGCCGGAGGTGACGATCCCACGCATCGAGGGCGCCACCAGCGACGACTGGACCGACTGGCACTGGTACACGACCGTCGTGCACAGCAACTGCCGCGAAATCATCGACAACGTCGTCGATATGGCGCACTTCTTCTACATCCACGGCGCGTTGCCCACCTACTTCAAGAACATCTTCGAGGGACACGTCGCGACGCAATACATGAACGGCGAGGGCCGCCCCGACATGGGCGGCACCGAGGGCGCGCAGATGCTCGGCAACACATCGGTGGCGTCCTACTACGGCCCCTCCTTCATGATCGACGACCTGACCTATCACTACGAACACGGCGACGCCAAAACGATCCTGATCAACTGCCACTATCCGATCGACTCGAATTCCTTTGTGCTGCAATACGGCATCATCGTCAAGAAGTCGGAGGCGCTGCCCGGGGACGAGGCGATGCGGACGGCGATCAAACTCGGCGACTACGTCAAGCTGGGCTTCGAGCAGGACGTGGAGATCTGGCGGCACAAGGCGCGCATCGACAACCCGCTGCTGGTCGAGGAGGACGGCCCGGTCTACCAGCTGCGACGCTGGTACCAACAGTTCTACGTCGACACCGCCGATGTGCAACCGGATATGGTCGACCGCTTCGAGTTTGAGCTGGACACCACCCGGCCCTACGAGGCGTGGATGAAAGAGGTCGAGGCGAACATGGCCGCCCGGGCAGTCAGCGCGGGCTCGGCGTGATGCCACTCGATTCGGTCAGGGTCGACAACCGCCTCGACGAGATGCCCATGGTGCCGGTGGCGTGCCGCAACTGCGGTGCGCGGGTGCTGGCCCGCAAGAGCACCTGGAACCAGACCAGTGTGCAGTGGAATGCCGACGCGACGGCACGGTGCGTCGAGCGGCGCGAAGCGCAGAAGATTTCGGCGCCGGGCGGCCGAGGTCTGTTCCTGATGTGCACAGCGCTGAGCGAGTCGATCCTCGACGCGGTGCGCCACGGCGACGTGTGCATCGTCGACGAATTTGTCGGCGGGGCACCTTAATTCGTGGCATTCCGCCGCGACATGCGGGATTTGGCCATCCCGGTGCGCGCGATGGCTCGTCACCGCGAGTGAGCCCGCCTAGCATCGACTTTCATCACCGAGTGAAGGGATGAAATGGCTGTCGAGCGTGGCTTCGACTATGTCGTCATTGGGGGCGGATCCGCCGGTTGCGTCGTGGCGTCCCGCCTAACGGAGAACGCGGGGATAGTGGCGTTACTGGAAGCCGGTCCGAGCAGCGGTCCGGCAACCATGTCCAGTGCGAACAACCTCGACGCGATGCAATTGTTGGGGTCCCCGGTGGATTGGGCATTCACCACCACGCCACAGACCGCGTTGGGCGGTGCGGTTCTCGGTTGTCCGCGCGGGAAGGTATTGGGCGGGTCCAGCAGCATCAACGGCCTTGTCCACGTACGGGGCCACGCTTCGAGCTACGACGCCTGGGAACGGAAAGGCGCGACCGGCTGGAATTACCAGACGATGCTGCCCTATCTGAAGCGCAGCGAGCACACGCGCGGTCGTGACCCCAGCGTTCGGGGGACGGCCGGTCCGATGCGGTTAGAGGAACCACCCGCGGCGAATCCGCTTGCCCAAGCGTGTTACTGGGGCGCCATCGAAGTCGACGGGTCGGTCATGCCCTCACTGGTGTCGGCGCTACCTAATGCGACCGTACTCGGGATCGCCGAACGGGCGGCCGACCTCATCGGCGGGTCCCAGGTGGTGCCTCGGGCCAGCTAAATCCGGTGTAGCGACGGATGGCGTTGCGCTGCAAGTACATTCGCCCGTTCCGCCATGGCAGCCCCGACCGACTGCTGGGTGAGCAGGTAGAAGCCGCCCTCGGCGGCCTGCTCGAAAATTGTGGCGGCAGCCGCCAATGGATCCATGGCCCTGGCCTTGACCTCAAGCATGGCGCGACGCTGCTGTTCGGCGATCGCGGCGTCGGTAGCATCGGAGTCCACCCCGCCCGCCGATTCGAAGATGTTGGATACGACCGCGCCGGGCAACACGGCCTGCACGTGAATGTGGTGGTCGTGCCCGGCCGACTGAACATCGAGATACAGGCACTCTGTCAACGCCAGCACCGCGTGCTTGCTCATGATGTACGGCCCCTGCA
>DATMMZ010000039.1:0-3573 GCA_035569455.1 Mycobacterium sp.
GCACGCCGCGATCGCCAAGCTGAACACCGCTCACGCAGCCCGCCGGGTCTGCGCGCTGGCTCGGGATATCCTGGGCGGCAACGGGATCCTGCTCGATCACCACGTCGCCCGGCACCACGCCGACATCGAAGCCGTTTACACCTACGAGGGCACCGACTCCATTCAGTCCCTGATCGTCGGACGCGCGATCACCGGGCTCAACGCCTTCCGATGAGCACCACACAGCGGAAGGTCACCTCGGCCGAATTGGCGACGTCGGCCTCTGCCAGGCTTGGGATATCCGCACCGCATAAGGTCTCTCAGCGCCGGGTCCAGGCGTTCGCGGCCGCCAACGAGGACCATCAATGGATCCACGTCGACCCGGCGCGTGCGTCGACCGGGCCGTTCGGGGGGCACGATCGCCCCCGGCTACCTGACGTTGTCGCTGGTGAGTGGAATCGGCAGAGCTGCCGCCCTCAGCCTTGGGTCATAGCTCCATCTTCCGGGGGAAATACCATGTCGGTGCCCGTTGAATCGGCATCCAGCACGTCGGTCCGGGACGAGGCGGTCACCACCGCCAAGGCGGTGCTGCCCGCTGAATCCCTTTCCGGCGGAACCGAAGTCAGGGACAAGGTGGTGTCCGCCGCCGAGGCGGTACGGCTCATTCGCGATGGCGACTCGGTGGTGGTCGAGGGGTTCGTGGGACAGTGTTTCGCCGAGGAGCTGACGCTGGCGTTGGAGCAGCGTTTCCTGCTGACCGGCACCCCCCAAGACCTGAACCTGGTGTTCACCGTCGCCCCGGGCGACCGGCAGGGCCGCGGGCTGGACCGGCTGGCTCACGACGGCCTGATCAAGGGGGCGGTGGGTGGTCACTGGGCTTTGTCACCGGCGTTGGGAAAAATGGCTGTGGGCAACAAGATCGAGGCGCACAACCTGCCGCAGGGGGTCATTTCTCATCTGTTCCGGGACACCGCCGCGGGCAGGCCGGGCCTGATCACCCGGGTCGGCCTTGGCACCTTCGTCGACCCGCGTAACGGCGGCGGCAAGATTAACGAACGGACCACCGAGGACCGCGTCGAATTGCTCACCCTGCACGGCCAGGAGTACTTGTTCTACAAGGCTTTGCAGCTGGACGTCGCGTTCCTCCGCGGCACCACCGCGGACCCCGAGGGGAACATCACCATGGAGCGCGAGGCGCTCACCCTCGAAGCACTTGCCGTGGCGACCGCGGTCCACAACTCCGGGGGCCTGGTGATCGTGCAGGTGGAGCGGGTGGCCGACACCGGCAGCCTGAGCGCACGAGAGGTGACGATCCCCGGTGTTCTCGTCGACTGCGTCGTCATCTCGCAACCGGAGCACCATTGGCAGACCTTCGGCACCCCTTACTCACCGGCGCTCAGCGGCGAACTACGTCGGGTCCGCAGCTCCATCGCGCCGATGGAGCTGACCGAACGGAAGGTCATCGCCCGCCGTGCCGCCATGGAACTTCGACCCGGCAGCGTCGTCAACCTCGGGATCGGGCTACCCGAAGGAGTGGCCAATGTGGCGGCCGAGGAGCACATCCTGGAGTATCTGACGCTGACCGCCGAACCCGGGCCGATGGGCGGGATGCCCACCGCCGGACTGGATTTCGGCGCGGCGGTGAACGCGCAAGCAATCCTGGATCAACCGTCGCAGTTCGACTTCTACGACGGGGGAGGGCTGGACGCCGCGGTCCTGGGGATGGCCCAGGCGGACCGGCAGGGCAATGTCAACGTCAGCCGATTCGGTTCCAGACTGGCCGGCTCGGGCGGGTTCATCAACATCAGCCAGAACGCCAAGAAGCTCATCTTCGTGGGGTCCTTCGTGGTGCCCAGCCGCAGCCGGGTCCAGGACGGCCGACTGGTCTTCGCCGACGAAGCCGTCTCTCCCAAGTTCCTCACCGATGTCGAGCAACGCACCTTCAGCGGCGAATACGCCGCCGGCGCCGGTCAGCCGGTGCTGTATGTGACCGAACGGTGCGTGTTCCAGCTCACCGCGGGCGGCCTGGAACTCATCGAGATCGCCCCCTGGGTAGACCTGGAGAAGGACATCCTCGCGCACATGGGTTTCGAGCCCATTATCAAGGGCGAAGCGCGATTGATGGACGCCCGGGTCTTCGCCGAGGGACTCATGGGCCTCAAGGACGACCTGCTGACCGTGCCTCTGGAGGACCGGTTCGCCTACGACACCGAACGGAACACGTTCTTCCTCAACATGGAAGGCATGTCGCTGGCCACGCTGGATGACGTCGAGTCGATCGGCTCCGAGATCGAGAAACGATTGGCCGCCATCGGGAAAAAGGTGCAGATGGTCGTCAACTACGACAACTTCTACCTGGCACCGGATCTCACCGACGCCTACGTCACCCTGGTTCGCCGGCTGGCCGAACCCTACTACGCCGCCGTCACCAGGTACACCACCAGCTCCTTCATGCGGCTCAAGCTCAGCGAGCAGCTGTCCAACCGAGGACTGGCCCCGCACATCTACGAAAGCCGTCAGGAGGCGATGAACTGGAACAAGAAATAGCCACCGCGATAGGTTAACGCGGCAATATGGCGCGGATTGGTTGGCGAGCACTGCATCGGAACATCACAATCGCGCTATCACGAAGGGGATCAGGCACGGCGGTACGTCCGCCCACGAACGTCGACAACTAGGAAGAGGTGATGTGTCATGACCAGCTTGGACACCGAGCAGCAGGACGCCCCATGGCGTGGCGGCGGCGAGAAGCTCCAAGGCCGAGTAGCTTTCGTGACGGGGGGTACCCGTGGCATTGGCGCAGCGATCTGTAAGAGCCTCGGGAACCAGCACGCAACGGTGGCCGCAGGTTACGGTCACAACATCGAGCGCGCCAAGGCATTCGCCGATGACTACGAGAATTTGCTCGGTGTCCGGCCGAGCGTGTACCACGGCAATGTCGCGTCCGCGGAGGATTGTCGACGCACCGTCGGCGAGGTCATCGAACAGCATGGACGGCTCGACATCTTGGTCAACAACGCCGGCATCACCGTGGACAAAACCGTCGCAAAAATGACGGATGAAGACTGGTACACCGTGCTTGCGGTGAATCTGTCCGGGGCATTCTTTATGTCCCAGGCCGCGCTGGCGCACATGGTGGAGCGGGGCAGCGGCCGCATCATCAACGTCTCCTCCGTCATCGGCGAGACCGGCAACATCGGCCAAGCCAACTATTCGGCATCGAAGTCGGGGCTGTTCGGGTTGACCAAGACCCTGGCAAAGGAAGCCACATACCAGTGTGCAAAGGCCGGCAAGAGCTGTGCGGAAGGGATTGGGCTTACCGTCAATACCGTTACGCCCGGCTTCATCGGCACCGAGATGGTTGCGGCGATGCCCGAGAAGGTGCTCGCGAAGATCACTGCCAAGATTCCGATTGGTCGTCTGGGTCAGCCTGAAGAAGTTGCCCGGGTGGTCCACTTCCTCGCCGCCGACGCCTCCTCATACATCACCGGCCAGATTTGGGGAGTCAACGGCGGCCTCGACATGTGAGACCGCAGCTGCTGGCCGACCGACCCAAGGACAACGCCGGGTGGTTGACACCGACGCCGAGGCCAT
>DATMMZ010000040.1:0-41346 GCA_035569455.1 Mycobacterium sp.
CAGGCGCGGAATAGACTGCGCAGCAGACGATCTCGAGCTACTCGCGCGCCGCGGCGGGCGATTGATCACGCCCGACTGCGACGAGTGGCCGGTGCTGGCGTTTGCCGCATTCGGTGGTAGCGGTTTTGGAGCCAGAGCCAGGCTTCGCGGTCTGCCGCCGATGGTGTTGTGGGCGTTGGGTCCCGCACGCCTCGATGAGGTGGCGCAACGTGCGGCCGCTGTTGTCGGAACGCGCGCCGCGACGACGTACGGCGAGCATGTGGCGGCCGATCTGGCCGCCGGGCTCGCCGAACGCGACGTCGCGGTCGTCTCCGGTGGTGCGTACGGCGTCGACGGCGCAGCTCACCGCGCGGCACTGGCCGCCGATGGAATCACCGTGGCAGTCATGGCCGGCGGGATCGACATCCCTTACCCGGCTGGGCATTCGGCGCTGCTGCATCGCATCGGCCAGCACGGGCTGCTGCTCACCGAATACCCGCCGGGTGTCCGCCCGGCCCGCTACCGGTTTCTGACCCGCAACCGTCTAGTCGCCGCCGCCGCGGGGGCGGCGGTGGTGGTGGAAGCAGGCCTGCGCAGCGGAGCGGCCAACACCGCGGCCTGGGCGCGGGCACTGGGTCGTACGGTGGCCGCGGTGCCCGGACCCGTGACATCGTCGGCGTCGGCGGGTTGCCATGCGTTGCTGCGCAACGGCGCGGCGCTGGTCACCCGAGCAGAAGACATTGTCGAGTTCGTCGGTCGCATGGGTGAACTGGCGCCTGAAGAACCGCGGCCTACCACCGCGCTCGACGGGTTGACCGGGGCCGAGCGTCAGGTCTACGAGGCGTTGCCGGGCCGCGGCGTGGCCACGGTCGACGAAATCGCGGTCGCAGCGGGACTGGTGCCCGAGCAGGTGCTGGGCCCGCTGGCGATCCTCGAGGTCGCCGGGTTGGCTGAGCGCCTGGACGGCCGATGGCGGATCGTCCGCGCCCGTCCAGGCCAGGCTGTGGCCAAAACTTCAGAGGCGCGGCTCGTATAGTCGACGGGGAGTCGGGTCTGGACAGGAGGATCAGTGGCAGGTCGGCCTCTGCAAGGTTTCGTCGTCGTCGGTATCCAACAACTCACCCCGCACATCGTCCGTGTCGTGCTCGGCAGCAGTGACTTCTCCACCTTCGTGCCCAGCAAGTTCACCGATTCCTACGTCAAGCTGGTATTCGTCGCGGACGATGTCGATGTGGCCGGGTTGCCGGGGCCGCTGACCTTGGACAGCTTTAACGGGCTGCCCCCGGAAAAGCAGCCGTCGGTGCGAACCATGACGGTGCGCCATGTCGACGTCGCCGCCCGCCACATCGTCGTGGACGTTGTTGTGCACGGCGAGCACGGGGTGGCAGGGCCGTGGGCGGCCGCTGCCCAACCCGGCCAGCCGATATACCTGATGGGGCCCGGTGGCGCCTACACACCCGATCCGGGCGCGGATTGGCACTTGCTGGCCGGTGACGAATCCGCGCTCCCGGCCATCGCGGCAGCGCTGGAAGCATTGCCGCCCACCGCAGTCGGCAAGGCATTCATCGAAGTTGCCGGCCCCGAGGACGAGATCGGATTGACCGCACCGGAGTCCGTTCAGATCAACTGGGTCTATCGCGGCGGCCGGGCCGATCTGGCTCCCGAGGATCGTGCCGGAGATTTCGCGCCGTTGATCGAGGCGGTTACCACCACCAAGTGGCTGCCGGGGCAAGTGCACGTCTTCATCCACGGCGAGGCCCAAGCCGTCATGCACAACCTGCGGCCGTACATCCGCACCGAGCGCGGCGTGGATAAGACGTGGGCGTCGTCGATCTCCGGTTACTGGCGGCGCGGACGCACCGAAGAGTCTTTCCGGCAATGGAAGAAAGAACTGGCTGAGGCAGAGGCGGGGCCTCAGTAAGGGCCAACCGCCAGGTGGCATTCTCATCGCATGACATACGGGGACTACCAGAACGAGATCTACTTCCAGGGCCTGATCGGAGTGGCGCCATCGTTGCCGATGGTCTTCGCGGAACTCGAGGCCAAGGCCGCAAAGGCACTGCCGCCGTCTGTGTGGTCATACGTCGCGGGCGGGGCCGGCGACGAGCGAACGCAGCGGGCCAACTGCGAGGCTTTCGAGCGGTGGGGTCTGATCCCGCGCATGTTTGTCGGCGCCGCACAACGCGATCTGTCCGTTGAATTGTTCGGCCTGACCTTGCCGGCGCCGCTGTTCATGGCGCCGATCGGCGTCATCGGGCTGTGCGCCCAGGACGGCCACGGCGACCTGGCCACCGCGCGCGCGGCCGCCCGCACCGGCGTTCCGATGGTCGCCTCGACGCTGACCGTCGACCCCATGGAAGACGTCGCCGCCGCCTTGGGCGATACCCCCGGGTTCTTTCAGCTGTACACACCGACGGACCGGGAGCTGGCCGCGAGCCTGGTGCATCGCGCCGAGGCGGCCGGCTTCAAGGGCATCGTCGTCACCCTTGACACCTGGGTCACGGGCTGGCGGCCGCGCGACCTGAGCACGTCGAACTTCCCGCAGCTGCGCGGACACTGCCTGAGCAACTACACCAGCGATCCGGTCTTCCGCGCCAGCCTGCAGCGCCCGCCGGAGGAAGATCGCCAAGGGGCGACGCTACGCTGGGCTCAGGTCTTCGGAAGCCCTTTGACCTGGGACGACTTGCCCTGGCTGCGGTCGCTGACCGATCTGCCGCTGCTCGTGAAGGGCATCTGCCACCCCGACGACGCCCGGCGCGCCAAAGACGGCGGCGTCGACGGCATCTACTGCTCCAACCACGGGGGCCGGCAAGCCAACGGCGGCCTACCCGCTATTGATTGCCTGCCGGCGGTGGTTGCGGCGGCCGACGGGCTGCCGGTGTTGTTCGACTCGGGCATCCGCAGCGGCGCCGACGTCATCAAGGCACTAGCGCTGGGGGCGACCGCGGTGGGTGTCGGCCGCCCCTACGCGTACGGCTTGGCGCTCGGTGGCGTCGACGGCGTGGTGCACGTGCTGCGCACGATGCTTGCCGAAGCGGACCTGATCATGGCCGTCGACGGCTATCCCACGCTCAAAGATCTCACCCCGGAAACACTTCGGCGCGTCGACTGACAAACGCCGCCCAGTGTCTGCGAGCGTGGGGGAGTGCACGCGATCCTCGAGGAGTTCGACGAGTACCTGGCGCTGCAATGCGGTCGTTCAGCGCACACCCGTCGCGCCTACCTGGGCGACGTGCGCTCGCTGTTCGCTTTTCTGGACGGGCGCGGACGCGGCTGGGACGGATTGAGTCTGCCCCTCTTGCGATCATGGTTGGGCACTGCGGCTGCGGCCGGCGCCGCCCGCACGACGCTGGCCCGCCGCACGTCGGCGATCAAGGCATTCACCGCGTGGGCAGCGCGGCGCGGTCTGCTCGCCTCAGACCCCGCCGCCCGATTGCAAGTGCCCAAGGCGCACCGCACACTGCCGGCAGTGCTGCGCCAGGATCAGGCGCTGCAGGCCATGGCGGCCGCGAAATCCGGGGCGGAGCAAGGCGATCCGCTGGCCCTGCGGGACCGGCTGATCGTGGAGATGTTGTACGCCACCGGTATCCGGGTGAGCGAGCTGTGCGGCCTGGACATCGACGACGTGGACACTCGGCATCGGCTGGTGCGTGTCCTGGGTAAGGGCAACAAGCAGCGCACCGCGCCGTTCGGGGTGCCGGCCGCCGACGCGCTCCGCAGCTGGCTGACCGAGGGGCGTCCGCCGCTGGTCACCGCCGAATCCGGGCCGGCGCTGCTGCTGGGCACGCGGGGCCGGCGCCTCGATGTGCGGCAGGCCCGCACCGTCGTCCACCAGACCGTCGCCGCGGTGAACGGCGCGCCCGATATCGGGCCGCACGGACTGCGCCACAGCGCGGCCACCCACCTGCTCGAAGGCGGGGCCGACCTGCGGGTTGTCCAGGAGTTGCTGGGCCATTCCAGCCTGGCGACCACCCAGCTGTACACCCATGTCGCGGTATCCCGGCTGCGGGCAGTGCACGATCAGGCCCACCCGCGCGCCTAGCCCCGGCGTGTGCGCTGACGGCGTCGAGTGTGCACTCAGGGCGGGATTTCTGGCCGTCGGCCGCCCTGGGCGCACGCTCGAGGCGGTGTAGGCACAGTCGATACCGGCTCAGCCGCCCAGCGGCTTGAGCCGGACGGCAGTCGACTTCAGCAGGCCAAGCGGATCGACATACTCGGCGCGCGAAGCGGCACCCCACATCGCACCCCAGTGCAAACACGCCGCGGCCCGGCAGCCGACGTGTCCGGCCACCAACTCACCGATCACGGTCTCGGCCGTCACCGACTGACCGACCCGCACGGCCGCCCGGACCGGCTCGTAGCTGGTGCGCAACCCTCCGGGGTGGGCCAGTGATATCACTGGCCGTCCCGCCAGCAGCCCGGCGAACACGACGGTCGCGCTGCCCGAGGCGTACACCCGCTGACCCGGGCTGCCGGGTAGATCCACACCCCGATGTCCGGGATTCCAGTTGGGCGATGGGGCGTCGAATCCGCGGACGACGGTCGGGGGCGGCCGCAACGGCCACTCCAGCCGACTCTCGTCGGCAAACGCCGGTGCCGCGCTGATCAGCGCTCCGCTCAGGATCAGCGCTAGCCACCGCACCGCATCAGTCCAGCGCAGTACCGGCTCCGCGGCCACCCGCGTCCGCCGGTTCTGTGCACGAGTAGTTCTCTGTGAACACATGCTGGGAAGAACCGCCAGCTGAGTTGGGGTAAACTGCTCGTCGCAGCTCGTTAGCGGGCTGACTTCGCACGCCTGCACCGCGGCTCCCGTTCCTTTGGAGTTCGCACCGCATGCCGGGCGGTCCCGTAACAGGGTCCGGCACGCAGCAGACGCCAGGGCCCGGCCTCACCCGATGCCGGGCGACAACCGACACATGAAAGCTGGGCATAGCCATGGCCGTCGTGACCATGAAGCAGCTGCTCGATAGCGGCACCCATTTCGGGCATCAGACCCGTCGTTGGAATCCAAAGATGAAGCGGTTCATCTTCACCGACCGCAACGGCATCTACATCATCGACCTGCAGCAGACACTGACCTTCATCGATAAGGCGTACGAGTTCGTCAAAGAGACCGTCGCCCACGGAGGCACGGTGCTGTTCGTCGGCACCAAGAAGCAGGCGCAGGAATCGGTTGCGGCCGAAGCGACCCGCGTCGGCATGCCATATGTCAACCAGCGCTGGCTGGGCGGCATGCTGACCAACTTCTCCACCGTGCACAAGCGGTTGCAGCGCCTCAAGGAGCTCGAGGCGATGGAGCAGACCGGCGGCTTCGAGGGTCGCACCAAGAAGGAGATCTTGGGCCTGACCCGGGAGAAGAACAAGCTGGAACGCAGCCTCGGCGGTATCCGCGACATGGCCAAGGTGCCGTCGGCGATCTGGGTCGTCGACACCAACAAGGAGCACATCGCCGTTGGCGAGGCCCGCAAGCTGGGAATCCCGGTCATCGCGATCCTGGACACCAACTGTGACCCCGACGAGGTCGACTATCCGATCCCCGGCAACGACGACGCGATCCGCTCGGCCGCGCTGCTGACCAAGGTGATCGCTTCGGCGGTCGCCGAGGGCCTGCAAGCTCGCGCCGGTGTGGGCCGCGGCGACGGCAAGCCCGAGGCGGAATCCGCCGAACCGCTCGCCGAATGGGAGCAAGAACTGCTGGCCTCGGCCACAGCATCAGCGACGACCGAGCCCGCCGAAGCAACCGAATCAACCCCCACGGAAGGCTGATATGGCGAATTTCACCGCTGCCGACGTCAAGCGACTTCGGGAACTCACCGGTGCCGGCATGCTCGACTGCAAGAACGCGCTGGCCGAAACCGACGGCGACTTCGACAAGGCCGTCGAGGCGCTCCGGATCAAGGGCGCCAAGGACGTGGGCAAGCGCGCCGAGCGGGCCACGGCCGAGGGTCTGGTCGCGGCCAAAGGCGGCGCGCTCATCGAGCTGAACTGCGAGACCGACTTCGTCGCCAAGAACGCCGAGTTCCAGAAGGTCGCCGACGAGATCGTTGCGGCGGCGGCCGCCTCCAAGGCCGACGACGTCGACGCGCTCAAGGGAGCCAAAGCCGGTGACAGCACCGTCGAGCAGTTGATCGCGGAGCTGTCGGCCAAGATCGGCGAGAAGCTCGAACTGCGTCGCGTCGCGTTCTTCGGCGGCACCGTGGAAACCTACCTGCACAGGCGCTCGGCCGACCTGCCGCCGGCCGTGGGTGTGTTGGTGGAGTACACCGGCAAGGACGGTGCCGAAGCGGCACACGCGGTCGCGTTGCAGATCGCCGCGCTCAAGGCGCGCTACCTGTCGCGTGACCATGTCCCCGAAGACGTCGTGGCCAGCGAACGTCGCATCGCCGAGGAGACCGCAAAGGCAGAGGGCAAGCCGGAGCAGGCGCTGCCCAAGATCGTCGAAGGCCGCCTGAACGGCTTCTTCAAGGACGCGGTGCTGCTGGAGCAGCCCTCAGTGTCCGACAACAAGAAAACCGTCAAGACCCTGCTCGACGAGGCCGGTGTGACGGTGACGCGATTCGTTCGCTTCGAGGTGGGTCAGGCGTAGGCGCCGTCGCATGCCACGCGTGCACGCTTTCGGTGACGATGCGCTCGGCGCGCTCGACGCGGTCGGCCTCGCCGACGCGATACGAGCCGGTTCGGTCAGCCGAGCCGACGTAGTCGAGGCGGCCATCGCGCGCACCGAGGCCGTCAACCCGGCCGTCAACGGCTTGGCGTATCAAGCCTTTGCGCAGGCCCGGGAAACCGCGTCCAGCGCGTCGGCCGGGGCGGCTGACGGTTTTTTTGGCGGTGTCCCGACCTTCATCAAGGACAACGTCGACGTCGCCGGGCAGCCGACGATGCAAGGCACTGACGCGTGGGTGCCGCGGGCGGCCATCGCCGACGGCGAGTTCACCCGGTTGTATCTGGCTACCGGAGCGGTGTCGCTCGGCAAGACGCAGCTGTCGGAATTCGGCTTCAGCGCCGCCGCCGAACATCCCCGGCTGGGGCCGGTGCGCAATCCCTGGGACACCGACCATACCGCCGGCGCCTCGTCATCGGGATCGGGTGCGTTCGTCGCCGCCGGGGTCGTGCCGATCGCGCATGCCAACGACGGCGGCGGCTCGATCCGGATTCCGGCCGCCTGCAACGGGCTTGTCGGGCTCAAGCCGTCGCGCGGCCGACTGCCGCTGGACCCGGAGCTGCGCCGGATGCCGGTGGCCGTCGTCACCAACGGTGTGCTGAGCCGTTCCGTCCGTGACACCGCGGCGTTCTACCGGGAGGCCGAGCGCATCTGGCGCAACCCCAAGCTGGCGCCGGTGGGCGACGTAGTGCGGCCCGGAAGGCAGCGGCTGAGAATCGCGGTCCTGACCCGTTCGGTCCAGCGTGACTGCAGCCCCGAAGTGCGGGAGCTGACGCTGAAGTCGGCAAGTTTGCTCGAGGAACTGGGCCACCGCGTCGAACATGTCGACGAGCCCCCGGTGCCGGGCAGCTTCGCCGACGATTTCGTGCTGTATTGGGGTCTGTTGGCGCTGGCGATGGCGCGCGGCGGGCGGCGGGCGTTCGGCAACACGTTCGACCGCACCCGGCTCGACAGTTTGACGCTCGGCCTAGCCCGCCACGCCACCCGCAACCTGCACCGGCTGCCGGTGGCGATCACGCGTTTGCGCAGGCTGCACCGGCGCACCGCGCAGTTCTTCGCCACCTACGACGCAGTGCTCACGCCGACCCTCGCCGACGCGACGCCGCGGGTCGGATATCTGGCACCCACCGACTATGAAAAGGTCATGGACCGGCTGACCGATTGGGTCGCTTACACCCCGCTGCAGAACGTCACCGGGGAGCCTGCGATTTCGCTCCCGTTGGCCCAATCCGCGAATGGCATGCCTTTGGGCATGATGCTCTCGGCCGCCACGGGGCAGGAGGCGCTGCTGCTGGAACTGGCCTACGAACTCGAAGAGGCCACGCCGTGGGCCCGAATCCAGGCTCCGCAGTAGCCGGCCAGCGCATCAGTCGGAGCCCAGCTTCTCGAGCATTCGCTTGAACTCGCGCTGCTGCGGCACGCTCAGTTTCGCCAGGATGCGGGCATCGGCGACGCGCACCGCGCCCTCCGCGCGCTTCAGCAGCGCGCGGCCTTGACCCGTCAGCGTGGCCGGTAACGCACGCCCGGAAGACACCGACTCGGGTCGTGCCACCGCGCCAATGTCTTCCAACTTGCGCAGCACGGTGTTCATCGCCTGCGGAGTGACGTAGGTGTGCCTGGACAATTCGGCACTGGATAGTCCAGGTGACAGCGAAAGTATGCGCAAGCAAACGAATTCGGGGAGCGTCAGGCCCAGCGGACCCAACACGGCGGAAACCTCTGGTCGCAGAACGGCTCCCACCCGGTAGAGCAGGTAGCCCAGCGGAGCGTCTTCGGCCTGACCCATGTCAATGATATTGACATATAGCAGGCGCCGCGATGTGCATCTTCGAACCTCGATGCCGCGCGTCCGCGAGGCTGCTTTCAACGGATCGCGTGCCGAGGAGTTTGATGCCGAAGACGACGAAAGGGCCTCGAGCCAATCAATTACCAAGCCCGGCAGATACGTTGACGTTAAGGCGGGTCGGGGTCATGCCATTCCTCAAAGGATTGATAGGTCCCTTTTTCGCCGCATTTGAGAACGTATTCGGGTAGTAGACTCACGGGGCAAGGCCCGTCGCACAGAAATTTACTGCGATGTCAGTGTTTCGAGTGTGGCCAACCGATGCCAATGTTAAAGAAGTTGTTCGAACAATGCCGCGGCGCAAAATAATTATCGCCCGTTTTGTGCAGGTAGCCGGGCCGGACATGGCATTTTGCGATGCAGTCACGTTTGAGGTTGCCGTCGCCGGGCTATGCCAATTAAGCGCGGGTTGACCCCACATGCCTCACATTGGGTTACCGCTCGAACGACACGGAGAAGGTAAAGGAGTCAGCGTGAATTTCGCAACGACCACTGTCAAAACGGCCATCGGTGCCGCTGGAATAGCTGCGGTAAGCGTTTTCGCCGCAGCAACTGCTTCGGCCGCACCACCAAACATCCAGGGATTCGGGACCAGCGAATCGCTGATCGACGGGCCATTGGTTACCGCCTACACGGTAAGCAACCTGCAGCCCAGCAGCGTCGCGATTCCCGGCTACACCCCCAAAGGAACGCTCTATCAGGCAGACATCAGCGCCAGGTCGGACGGCGGGGTAGTTACCCCGATGGTCAGAGACTTCAGCGCCCGGGGGCCCAACGGTCAGACCTACAAGCTGATCGACAAGGTTGAGGTCCCGAATGGCCTTAACCCGGCGCCTATCACTCAAGGCAGCGAATCGAGAGGCACCTTGTACTTCGATGTGACGGGCGCGCCGCCGAATGGCGTCGTCTACAACGACGGACTGCAAGACATTCTGATCTGGACGTCGAACGTGCCGGGGGCCTCGGCGCCTGGTGCACCACCGAACTCAAGTCCGGCACCGGGTGGGCTTCCCGGCCCGGCGGTACACAGCTAATCCGGTTGCAAATATCTCCCCGCGCCACCCCTAGTGGCGCGGGGAGGTTTGCGTTTCGGGAATTCTGCGCGGCTGAATGGGGTACTCAGCGGATATGACCGAAACCGATCACAGGCCAGCGGAAGTACGAGAACAAGCGCAGCAACACGCCGACCAAGCGCGGGCGTCCATGCAGGACAAGCGCGACAAGCAGGATCGCGGACTCGGCGGCTGGGTGGCTAAGCGGGCCGGCAGATGGGACCTAAGCGGTCAGGACGAGACCACTCTGCAGCGCCAGAAGTTCTTTTGGAATGTGCTGGTCGACTACTGGTTCCGGATGGAGATGGACGGCTGGGAGAACATCCCCGAGCCGCCGGTGCTCTTGGTGGGCATCCACTCGGGCGCGCCCTTTGTCTGGGACGCGTGGACCGTCGGCCTGCAGTGGTGGCGACGATTCGGCCCGGACCGCCCGCTGCACGGCACCGCCCACGACGCATTGATGGCGATTCCCGTATTCGGGCGCTACTTCCGCGCGATGGGCGTGCTGCCGGCCGCCCCGGACGCGATCGCCACGGCATTGGCAGAGGGACGCGACGTGGCGCTATGGCCCGGCGGTGAGGTGGACTCGCTGCGTCCGTGGACTGAGCGTGATCGCGCCAACCTTGCGGGGCGAAAGGGCTTCGTGAAGATGGCGATTCGCGCAGGGGTGCCGATCGTGCCGATCGCCACCGTCGGCGGCGCCGATGCCATGCCGGTGCTGATCCGCGGTGACCGCCTATCGCGAGTCTTGCAACTCGACCGTCTGCTGCGGCTTAAGGTCTTCCCGCTAGCGATCTCCCTGCCCTGGGGGATCGCACCGGCGGCGCTCCCGCAGCTGCCGTTGCCGGCCAAGATCAGGACCCGGTTCATGCCGGCCATCGACTTGGACCACGATCCCGCCAGCGCAGACGACGACGACTACCTCGAGGGCAAGTACCACGAAGTTGAGGACAGCATTCAATCCGGTATGGACGCCCTGGCGCGCAAACGTGCACTTCCGCTCTTCGCGTGACCAATCCGCGAAAGTCTTTGCAGGAGCGTGGACCGACCCGGTTATCGGGCGACCGAGTCGTCGGCCGGTGCTGTCGTTGACGTCCAGGCGGGACTCAGCGTCGCCTCGCCGACAATCCATTGCGGTTGCGGTGGCGTCAGCGCCATATATCCCACACCGCGGACCGTGTCCACCATCGATTCGTACTCGGCTCCAAGCTTGGCGCGAAGTCGCCGCACGTGAACGTCGACGGTACGAACACGACCGTTACAGTCATAACCCCATACCTCATGCATCAGCCGGGTACGGCTGAACGCCCGACCCGCATGCTGTACAAGGAAATTCAACAACTTGAACTCGGTGAGTGTCAGGCCCAGATCCTTGCCTGCCAGCGACGCAGTGTAACTGGCCGGGTGAAGGATGAGGTCACCGAATTTCAGTGTGCCGTCCAGTGAGCTGCGCCGACGCGTGGTCGCCAGCCGCAACCGCGCCTGCAGCTCAGCCGCGCCGGCGGCGGGCAGCAGCACATCGTCGAAATGCCAGTCGACGTCAACCGCGACGAAATCGGCTGGCGCGACGACGGCCACCACCGCGACGGCCGGCGCGTTAGCCGTCAGCCGCCGGCACGCCCGGCGCGCCGCCGCGAGGTCGGTGCGTCCGTCGATAATCGCGACGTCGGCGCCGTCATGGTGGTACCCGTCGCTGAGGTCGGTGAGGGGCGCTTGCCGTATCGACTGCGTGAACGAATTCAGGGTTGGCAACGCCGATTCGAAATCGTCCTCATTGGTGACTAGCAGTACATCCAACAGACATCTCCAAAGCTCACGAGGGTGCGCGGTTACCCCCTGCTCGTAGGCACCTCCCGGGGAGATGTCCTCCAGCGCCTCGCTGAATACCCCGTTGTCTGTCGAACTATTCCATATTTGTCTAACGTGTTCGGGATCGAAGGTCGGCCCGGCGCTGATCGGGTGCGTCGGGATGTTTGCTCAAGCCCGAAAAAGTCGATGGGTCCGGCCCGTTTTCCCGGGCCGGACCCATCCTTCCACCAGGCTACTGATTGGACCTCTGGCGCTCCTCAGCCACTCGCGCGCTAGCGCGGGCCGCTTCCGCTTCGGCTTCCTTCTTTGCCGCGTTGCGCTGTGCTTCCGCCTTGTCCTGCTGGGCCTGGCCTTCGCGAGTGAGGTTATCGCGACCAGTCACCGCACCGGCGGCTTCTTTGACCTTGCCCTTGACGTCCTCGACGACGCCCTTCACCGCTTCGGCAGGTCCCGTCTTTTTGGTGTCCGCCATGAATCAGTTCCTCCTCAGTGGCGTACGTGGTTTGAGCTACTCACGCTCAATGCCGATCAACCAATCGATCGGTCCTGTCACACGACGAGGCGGTCCTATTCTCAAGACCATTGTTTGCCCGCCGCGTTGGTGCGGATTCCCATGCCGTTGGACGCTCAAACATCCGATGCTGTAAGAAAAGCCGTGACGGCCCGACATGCGGCTGCGGCCCCAGCCGACACTCCCGAGCAACGGCCCTACCGGCCAAGTGCGCAGATGAGGCACCCCGCCCACGCCACAGAGCAGCGATGAGGCAGGATGTGAGATGCCGTCCCGAGTGGTCGCCGGGATGGCACTGTCATGCGAGGAGTCTGATGACGGAGCCTGAGCCGACAAGCACTAACGGCGTACCGGGACCTCCACCGGACGGTCAGCCTGCTGTCGGCAAGTCCGCGGGTGGGGCCAAGTATTCGAGAGTGGTGCTCAAGCTCGGCGGCGAAATGTTCGGCGGCGGCCAGGTTGGGCTGGATCCCGATGTCGTGGCGCAGGTGGCCCGCCAGATCGCCGAGGTGGTCCGCGACGGCGTGCAGGTCGCCGTGGTGATCGGTGGCGGCAACTTTTTCCGCGGCGCACAGCTGCAGCAGCGCGGTATGGAGCGCACGCGTTCTGACTACATGGGAATGCTCGGCACCGTCATGAACAGCCTTGCGCTGCAGGACTTCCTCGAGAGGGAAGGCATCGCCACCAGGGTCCAGACCGCGATAACCATGGGTCAGGTGGCCGAGCCTTACATCCCGTTGCGGGCCGTCCGCCACCTGGAGAAGGGCCGGGTGGTGATCTTCGGCGCCGGCATGGGGCTGCCCTACTTCTCCACCGACACCACGGCGGCGCAGCGGGCATTGGAGATCGGCGCGGACGTGGTCTTGATGGCCAAGGCGGTCGACGGCGTGTTTGCCGAGGATCCGCGGGTGAACCCTCAGGCCGAGTTGCTGACCGCGATCAGCCATCGCGAGGTGATAGACCGCGGGTTGCGGGTAGCCGATGCCACCGCGTTCAGTCTGTGTATGGACAATGGCATGCCGATTCTGGTGTTCAACCTGCTGACCAATGGCAATATCGCCCGTGCGGTCGCCGGTGAGAAAATCGGAACGCTGGTCAGTACCTGAGGGGAAGACGCGATGGTCCACGCTTGCGACGATGCGGTGGGGGTACCGCCCGCTTGCGTGGGCCGCAGCGATGAGAAGGAGCGGCGCACATGATTGATGAGGCTCTCTTTGATGCAGAAGAGAAAATGGAGAAGGCCGTGACTGTGGCCCGCGACGATCTGTCAACGATCCGAACCGGCCGCGCCAACCCGGGCATGTTCTCCCGGATCGTCATTGACTACTACGGGACGAACACCCCGATCACCCAGCTGGCCAGCATCAATGTCCCCGAGGCGCGGCTGGTCGTGATCAAGCCGTACGAAGCCAATCAGCTGCACGCGATCGAGACCGCCATTCGCAACTCCGACCTCGGGGTGAACCCCACCAACGACGGCACCCTCATCCGGGTGGCCGTACCGCAGCTCACCGAGGAACGCCGGCGCGAGCTGGTCAAGCAGGCCAAGCACAAGGGTGAGGAAGCCCGGGTCTCGGTGCGCAATATCCGTCGCAAAGCGATGGAGGAGCTGCATCGCATCCGCAAGGACGGCGAGGCCGGCGAGGATGAGGTCGGCCGCGCGGAAAAGGATCTGGACAAGACCACCCACCAGTACGTCACCCAGATTGATGAACTTGTCAAGCACAAAGAAGGCGAGCTGCTGGAGGTCTAGCGGCCGCTCAGCAACCGATTCCGTGGCAACCACTGATGCCGGCGCAGGCACCCCGCCCGACGAACCGGCTGGTGGGGCCAAAAAGACCGCGCGGCAGCCTGCCAAGAAGACGTCTCGGGCGGGACGCGATCTGCGCGCCGCGATCGCGGTGGGCGTGTCCATCGGTGCCGCCCTCGTCGCGACGCTGGTGTTCATTCCGCGCGGATGGGTCGTCCTCTGCTCCGGGGCTATTTTGGTCGCCAGCCATGAGGTGGTGCGGCGGCTACGTGAAGCCGGATATGTCATTCCGGTCATCCCGCTGCTGATCGGTGGGCAGGTCACGGTCTGGCTGACCTGGTGGTACCACGCCGCCGGCGCGATGGCGGGCTTCGGCGGCATGGTGGTGGTCTGCATGTTCTGGCGGCTGTTCATGCCCGACCAAAGCAGGCACCACGATCCAGCCGCCGGGCCGCCGCCCCCGTCGCATTACCTGCGGGATGCGTCGGCCACCGTGTTCCTGGCCGCGTGGGTCCCGCTGTTCGCCTCTTTCGCCGCGTTGTTGGTCTATCCGAAGGACGGCGCCGGTCGGGTGTTCTGCTTGATGATCACGGTCGTCGCCTCCGACGTCGGTGGTTACGCCGTGGGGGTGCTCTTCGGCAAGCACCCGATGGTTCCGACAATCAGCCCGAAGAAGTCCTGGGAGGGATTTGTCGGTTCGCTGATTTGCGGGATCACCGCAGCGATCCTGACCGCGACCTTCCTGGCCGGCAAACCACCGTGGATCGGTGCTCTGCTGGGTGTCGTTCTCGTGCTCACCTGCACCCTGGGCGATCTGGTCGAGTCGCAGGTCAAGCGCGACCTCGGGATCAAGGACATGGGCCGCCTGCTTCCCGGCCATGGTGGACTGATGGACCGGCTCGACGGTGTGCTCCCGTCCGCGGTGGCGGCGTGGACAGTGCTGACGCTGTTGCCCTGACGGGCCCCATACTGAACAGGTCATGGTCGGTGAGTTGATGTTCGAGGAGCCGCGGCCGAGCAGGCCGCCGCGGCACCTGGCCGACCTCGACGCGGCGGGCCGCACGTCGGCTGTTGCCGAGCTGGGCCTGCCGGCGTTCCGGGCCAAGCAGCTCGCTCACCAGTACTACGGCAGACTGATCGCCGACCCCCGGCAGATGACCGACCTTCCGGCGACCGCGCGTGAGCTGATCGCCGAGGCGATGTTCCCGAAGCTGCTCACCGCGGCCACCGAAGTCACCTGTGATGCCGGCCAGACCCGAAAGACATTGTGGCGCGCCGTGGATGGCACCACCTTCGAGTCGGTGCTGATGCGCTACCCAGAACGCAACACGGTATGCATCTCGTCGCAGGCCGGCTGCGGTATGGCCTGTCCGTTCTGCGCCACCGGCCAGGGCGGATTGCGCCGCAACCTGTCGACTGCGGAGATACTCGAGCAAGTGCGTGCGGGCGCCGCGGCGTTGCGCGACGACTTCGGTGATCGGCTCTCGAATGTGGTTTTCATGGGCATGGGAGAGCCGCTGGCAAACTACGCCAGAGTGCTGGCCGCGGTACGGCGCATCACCGAGCCTTCCGGTTTCGGTATTTCGGCCCGCTCGGTGACGGTGTCGACGGTGGGTCTGGCACCGGCGATTCGCAAGCTTGCCGACGAACGGCTCGGGGTGACGTTGGCGTTGTCGCTGCATGCGCCCGACGACGAGTTGCGCGACACACTGGTTCCGGTCAACAACAGGTGGAAGATCAGCGAGGCACTTGACGCCGCGCGGTATTACGCCGATGTGACTGGCCGGCGGGTATCTATCGAATACGCGCTGATCCGCGACATCAACGACCAATCGTGGCGGGCCGACCTACTGGGTAAGCGGCTGCATCGTGCTCTCGGGCCGCTGGTGCATGTGAACCTGATCCCGCTCAACCCGACTCCGGGCAGTGACTGGGACGCCAGCCCCAAGGCGGTGCAGCGGGAGTTCGTCCGGCGGGTTCGGTCGAAAGGGGTGTCATGCACGGTGCGAGACACCCGCGGCCGGGAGATCAGCGCCGCCTGCGGACAGCTGGCCGCCGAACGCGACGATGTGAACCCCGGCCTCGGCTGACACGTCTTTAAGACGTAACACGAGCAAATTGAGGAAAATGCCATGATTCGCCTGTTGTCCCCGATCAAATTGTTTGCCGCAGCGATCTTCGCGGCCGCCCTGATATTTGGGCTCGCCGATGCGCCGCGCGCGGCGGCCGCCGACGATCGTCTGCAGTTCACCGGACGCACCCTGAGCGGTGCACCGTACACGGGCGCCAGCTTGCAGGGGAAGCCGGCGGTGTTG
Organism: Mycobacterium sp.; assembly: GCA_035569455.1. Lineage (GTDB taxonomy): Bacteria > Actinomycetota > Actinomycetes > Mycobacteriales > Mycobacteriaceae > Mycobacterium. Next base: position 15,921 of record DATMMZ010000040.1, read on the forward strand.
TGGTTCTGGACCCCGTGGTGCCCGTTTTGCAACGCCGAAGCTCCCGGCTTAAGCCAAGTGGCGGCCGCCAATCCGGCCGTCACCTTCGTCGGCATCGCGGCACACTCGGATGTTGGTGCGATGCAGAACTTCATTTCGAAGTACAACCTGAACTTCACCAACCTCGATGACGCCGACGGCTCGATCTGGGCCCGCTACAACGTGCCCTGGCAGCCGGCGTGGGTGTTCTATCGCGCAGACGGCAGCTCGACCTTCGTCAACAACCCCACTGCGGCCATGTCCCAGGACGAGCTGGCCGGCCGCGTGGCTGCGCTGCGGTAACCCCGTGAATCAGGGCCTCGTCGGGCTGGCCTTCGCCGCTGGATTGGTGGCAGCACTCAACCCCTGTGGGTTTGCGATGCTGCCCGCGTACCTACTTCTGGTGGTGCGCGGGCACCCCCAAAAAGGGCCAATCAATGCCGTCGGCCGCGCAGTGGCAGCCACCGTCGGGATGGCGCTCGGCTTTTTGACGGTGTTCGGATTATTCGGGGTGCTGACCATATCGGCCGCCTCCACGGTGCAGCGCTACTTGCCGTACGGCACGGTGGTGATCGGCGTGGTGCTGATCGCTCTCGGGGTTTGGCTGTTGTCGGGTCGCGAGCTGACGGCGCTGACGCCCCGACCGCTCGGCCCGCGATGGGCCCCGACGGTTCGACTGGGCTCCATGTACGGCTACGGCGTCAGCTATGCGATCGCCTCGCTGTCGTGCACCGTCGGGCCCTTTCTGGCGGTTACCGCCGCCGGCCTTCGGAGTGGATCGATTCTCGCGGGCGCGACGATCTACCTCGCCTATGTCGCCGGCCTGACCCTGGTCGTGGGCGTTCTTGCCATCGCCGCCGCGACCGCGAGCTCAGCGCTGGCCGACCGGTTGCGCCGGACGTTGCCTTTCGTTAACCGGATCAGTGGCGTGCTGCTGGTGCTGGTCGGGCTGTACGTCGCCTACTACGGCCTCTACGAACTGCGTGTGTTCAGTGCGACCAGGGCGAATCCGCCGGATGCCTTGATCACCGCCGCCGGCCGCCTGCAGGGTGTCCTCGCCGGCTGGGTGCACCAGCACGGCGTATGGCCGTGGGCCCTGGCGTTGGTCGTGCTGACGATCGGCGCATTCGCCAGTGCCTGGTACCGGCGGGCGCATCGCTAAACCGCGTCCCCGACACCGAAGCGCGCACCATTCTGACACTTGTGCTGGTGTCTATATGGTGTCACCATGACACCATGGATTTACAACCGTATGTCGACGCCGTCCGGCACGAGTTGAACGTGACCGCAGCGGCGGCCGGCGACGCCGCGCAGGAGCTGGCCGACCGGTTGAGCGCTTCCCTGGAATCGGCGATCAGGCTGGCACTGCTGGAAGCTCTGTCCGCCGCTGCCGAAGAAATCACCGGCGAGCTGGCACCTCGATCCGTGGAGGTCCGGCTGCGTGGCCGCGACCCGGAGTTCATCGTCAGCGCCCCGCTCGACGAGGATCCCCCGGAGTATGTGGCGAACGCGGACAAAGTTTTCGTCGCCCAGTACGACGACGACGGCGGCACCTGGCGGGTCACCCTGCGGCTTCCGGAGGGACTGCGCGCCGCCGTTGAGGCAGCCGCCCGCCGTGATGGCGCGTCGCTGAACACCTGGCTGGTCCGCGCCGCGGCTGTTGCCAGTCAAGGCACTCAGTCCGAGGCCGGCCACTCCGCCCGAACCGGCGGCCATCGCGTAACCGGCTGGGTGCGCTGACACCATTCACCGAAGGAGAAGAGATGCCCACATTCGAGACCCCCGAACCGATCGTCGTCCGGATCGAAGCCGGCGCCGGTTCGATCCGGCTCGTCGCGACCGACCGCGCCGACACCGTCGTCGAGGTGCGCCCGCACGACGAATCACGCAGTTCCGACGTCTGGGCCGCCGAGCACACCCGGGTGGACTTCCGCGACGGAACGCTGGTCGTCTCGGGCGCCAAACGCGCCTTGCCGCTCTTTCGGGGCGGGGCCATCGACCTCGAGATCGCACTGCCTGCACGGTCGTGCCTGGACGTGTCGCTGGCATCGGCCGACATGCGCGCCCAAGGTGAATTCGCCGACTTCAGCTTCGCCGGGGCCAGCGGCGACGTCGAGGTCGACGTTGTCAGGGGAAAGATTAAGGCCGCCACCGCATCTGGGTCCATCACCGTGCACACCGCGGAAGGGAACGCTTCGGTTGCAACGGCTTCGGGCGAAGTGACGATCGGGGACCTCGATGGCGATCTGAAGGTCAAGGCCGCCAGCGGCTCGCTCACGGTCGGCCGACTGCGCGGCAGGGTGAAGTCGCGGACGGCGTCGGGCTCGGTGGCCATCACGGCGGCCGTTCGCGGCGCCGTCTCCTCGCACACCAGCAGCGGCGAGGTCGCGGTCGGGATTGCCGAGGGTACCGCCGCCCGGTTGGACATCATCACCGGATCTGGTGTCGTGACCAACAAGCTGCAGCCGTCGGACGGTCCCGGGCAAGGTGATGAAACCCTCGTCCTACAGGTGCGCAGCGGCTCCGGAGACGTCCGGATTTATCGGGCAAGCCCCGCGCAGGAAACCGTGGGCCCGAGCCCGGCTACCTGATCCAGCCGCGCCGTCGGCCCCACAAGTCACGCCCCAGAACAAAGAGCGTGAGCACGGCAAACGCGATCAGGAACCAGTCCTCGACATGGCCGACGTGGTTGCCGCGCAGCATCGCCAGCAGGAACACGAAGGTGCACAGGCCGGTGATGTGCCAGGTGCGGTGGTTGATTGCGCTCCATCCCCAGTGTGCGGATGGCACCTCAGCGGTGTCGACGCCGGTGAAGGGCTCTACCTCAGTACTGGCCACGGCGATTCCTCCGGATCGGATCGGCTGCGGTTTGCAAGTCTCCCGACATTCTGGCACACACCATGCCGGCGGTTTGGGCTAGCGGCGCAGCGACTACGTCGGCGGCATCAGCACGGTGTCGATCATGTAGACGGTCGCGTTCGCGGTCTGCACGCCACCGCAGACGACGGAGGCGGTGTTCGCCTTCAGGTTGTCACCCGATCCGGTCACCGTCACCGCGGCACCCTCAACGGTGTTGTGTGGGCCATCGACCTGGCCGGGGCTCAGCTGTCCGGGAACCACATGGTAGGTGAGGATCTTCTTCAGAAGCGGCGCATTGGTTTTCAGCGATTCGACGGTCGCGGCATCAAGCTTGCCGAACGCTTGATCGGTGGGAGCGAACACCGTGAACTGCCCGCTATTGAGGGTGTCCACCAGGTTCACCTGCGGGTTCAGCTTGCCCGACAGCGCCGCGGTCAGCGTGGTCAGCTGCGGGTTGTTCGACGCGGCCACCGCAACCGGATCCATCGCCATCCCGGCCACAGAACCCGGCCCGGTGGGTACCTGTTGCGCGTAGGCCTGGCAGCCCGCGCCGACGAGATTGGACGCGGGAGAGGCCGCCGCCATCGGACTGCCGGCTATCGCGAGGCCTATGGCCGCGGCCGCTGCGAAAGTCGTTGCCGCTATTGCCTTGTCGTGGAGTTTCATCGCCTTGTTCTCCTCAGCATTCGTTGAGACGGTGGGTGTTCCGCCTAATTTGTTCTGACACAGGGGATTCGGAGCTGGACAGCCTTTGGATTGGCGCGGCCGCAAAGTCATTCGGGTTAGCCGTAGGTGAACGAATACACTTGCAGCCCGTGGCTGGCCTGCACCTCGAGCGTCCCGTCCGTCACCTGCTCGCCGGCGACGACTTGGTGGGACTGGGGCGTCCCGGTGATCGGCAGTGTCGTCGACTTTCCGCCCCGCATGACCGTGACGGTTCCGGTGCCTCCCACGACCAGGTAGACGTTCTTGGCGTGATAGTTGAGTTTGATGCGGGAGTTGTCGCTGTCTGCGGTCGCGCCTTCATAATCCAGCGACCACGGGCCACTCAGCGCGAACGTGCCGGCCGGCAGCGTCGGCGGGTAGGTGAAATTCGCAGAGCCCTTGTCATATGTCTGGTCGCCGCCGAAATTAACCCTCTTGCCAACCCCGAAGTGGGTCTCCGGCGTTAGTCCGAGGCCGGGCGTTTGGTCGGTCGCGTCCACGCGCGGCGGCAACTTTGCACCCCGATTGGCGTCGATGAGCAACTGCCTGATGAGGTTCTCGGTACCGTCATAGTCGCCTTCGCCGAACTTGATGTGCCGCACCGTGCCGTTCGCGTCAATCAGGTACTCAGCGGGCCAGTATCGGTTACGGTAATTCGTCCAGGTGGAGTAGTTGTTGTCCAGCGCAACCGGATACGTGATGCCCAGACCTGCGGCGCCGGCCGTCACGTTGTCCTTGACCCTTTCGAATGCGTATTCCGGGGTGTGCATGCCTATGACTTCGAAACCGCTGTCTTTGTAGGCCCGGTACCAGCCGACGACGTGCGGAATGGCGCGTTGGCAATTGATGCAGGAATAGGCCCAGAAGTCAATCAAGACGACCTTGCCCCGCAGGGATTTCAGGTCGATCGGTTTGTTGTCGGGAGTGTTCAGCCAGGCGGCGATGCCTTTGATATCGGGTGCGGGACCGCAGCTTTCGAGTTGCCGCCCTCCGTTGGTGCAGTTTGACAGCTGTGCGTTATGGTCGTTGACGATGCCACCGAGGTTGAGCTTTTCCCGGATCTCGTTGTCGCCGCCCAGCTTCTGTTGCAACGTGCCGGTGTAGTCCGGAATGGCTCGTTGCAACGCGGCCGGGACATTGAACACCAGCGCAACCGCCAGCAGGATGGTCACGATCCCCGCGGCGATACGGATCTCGCGCTGACGACGGCGAAACGCGCTGACCCGGTGCGCCACCTGCTGGCCGGCCAGCGCGAAGAACAGCAAGGGCAGGGCAGCGCCGACGGCGAATGCGCACGTGAGTACGACGGTGTTGAGGCCGATGGTCGAGGTGGCTCCGGCCACGATTATCGCGGCGAGCACCGGACCTGCACACGGAACGTAGAGGACACCCAACGCCAGGCCCAGCCCAAACCCGTTGCCGCGGGTGGCGATTTGTTTCTGGGGGATTCGGGAAAACGGTCGCTCCAACAGCTGCTCGAAGCGGGGGAAGATGAGGCCGAGACCGATCGCCACCAGCGCGACCAGCGCGATCCAGCGAATCGCGTCCTGCCGCAGGTGCAGCAGCGACAGCAGCGCCGTGCCGGCAAGGGTGACCACGCTGAAGCTAAGCACCAGACCGGCGATGACCCGGTAGGGGCGCAAGGTCTCCGACAGGGGACGTTTCGGTTTGACGAGGACGGCCTGGACGGTGGCGGTGCCGGAGGCAGCCGCGGGCGTCGGCACGTCGGTGGCGACACTTCGTGCGCCAGAGAAAAAGATCACCGGCAGGACCGGCAGGATGCAAGGGGATATTCCGGTGACCAGGCCTCCGACGAAGCCGATGAATGCGAGGGTGAACATATCGGGTATTCGGAGCTGAAGACCCCGAGGATCGGTGACAGTGCGCGAAAGCTATTGTGCTAAGCAATATTTGGGCGCTGGTGAACGCGGCTAAGACGGCCCGGCAGAGCCGGACCGCCTTGCTTGCCTAGCTGTGAGGCGCAGCCTTATTGGCCGGGAGGCATCAGCACGCTGTCGATCATGTAGACCTGCGCGTTAGCGGTGGACACGCCACCGCAGACCAGGCCCGCGTCATTGACCTTCAGGTCGCTGCCGGAGCCGGTGACAGTCAGCGCGCCACCCTGCACGGTGGGGTGCTGGCCAGCGACCTGCGCCGGGCTCAGCTGTCCGCTGACCACGTGATAGGTCAGGATCCTGTTCAGCAACGGCGCATCGGTCTTGAGCCTCTCCAGCGTGGCGGCGTCGAGTTTGCTGAACGCCTGGTCGGTCGGAGCGAATACGGTGAACTGGCCGCCGTTGAGGGTGTCGATCAGGTTCACCTGCGGGTTGAGCTTGCCGGACAATGCCGTGGTCAGCGTGGTCAGCTGCGGGTTGTTCGACGCCGCGACCGTCACCGGGTCCTGCGCCATCCCGGCCACCGAGCCGGGTCCGGTGGGCACTTGCGCGGCATAGCTCGCGCAGCCGGAGCCGATGAGGTTGGCCGACGGGTTTGCGGTCATCGTCGCCGGCGTTGTCACCGAGGCCGTTGCACCGACCGGCCCAGGGGTGGTGGAGCTGGCCACCCCGCCCTTGCTCGAGCACCCTGCCAACAGCACCACCGCGATCGCGCCGGCGCCGGCCGCGACACATGCCTTGCGTTGCACATCCTTCATGACTGATCCGACTCCTTGTCTCGTGTACCAGCCGGCCCCAACCCTCGTTGGAGGCCGCGCAACGTCTATTCGGTGCCGTTCGCGTTGCGGATGGACCCGGCCCGCTCGACGTCCCGCAAGGTCGCGGAGAGGGGCACAATGAGTGGGTGAGCAAACCGACGGCCGAAGCGCACGCGGAGCGCCGTCTGCGCGTCCTGGTGCTGGGCAGCACCGGCTCGATCGGCACCCAGGCGCTCGAAGTCATCGCCGCCAATCCAGACCGCTTCGAGGTGGTCGGGCTGGCCGCCGGGGGCGCGAACGTGGAGACGTTGCTGCAGCAGCGCGCCGAGACGGGGGTCACCAATATCGCCATCGCCGACGATCACGCGGCGCAATTGGTCGGCAACGTCCCCTACCACGGTCCCGATGCCGTCACCCAGCTGGTCGAGGAAACCGAAGCCGACGTCGTCCTCAATGCGCTGGTCGGCGCGTTAGGTCTGCGACCCACCTTGGCGGCGCTGGAATCGGGCGCCCGGCTGGCGCTGGCCAACAAGGAATCACTGGTCGCGGGTGGTCCACTGGTGCTGCGCGCGGCGCGGCCGGGTCAGATCGTGCCCGTCGACTCCGAGCACTCCGCGCTGGCTCAGTGCCTGCGCGGCGGAACCCCCGACGAAGTCGCCAAGCTGGTGCTCACCGCCTCCGGCGGGCCGTTTCGCGGCTGGGCCGCCGCCGACCTGGAGGGCGTCACGCCGGAGCAGGCCGGTGCCCACCCGACCTGGTCGATGGGCCCGATGAACACGCTGAACTCCGCCTCGCTGGTCAACAAGGGGCTCGAGCTCATCGAAACCCACCTGCTGTTCGGCATTCCCTACGACCACATCGAGGTCGTCGTGCACCCTCAGTCAATTGTTCATTCGATGGTCACCTTCGTCGACGGCTCGACGATCGCCCAGGCCAGCCCCCCGGATATGAAGCTGCCCATTTCTTTGGCGTTGGGTTGGCCTCGGCGGGTGCCCGGGGCGGCGGCGTTCTGCGACTTCAGCAAGGCGTCAACCTGGGAGTTCGAGCCGCTGGACGGCCAGGTTTTCCCCGCGGTCGAGCTGGCCCGGCATGCCGGTCAGGCCGGTGGCTGCATGACGGCGGTCTACAACGCCGCCAACGAGGAGGCGGCAGAAGCGTTCCTTGCCGGCCGGATCGGATTCCCCGCCATCGTCGGCACCATCGCCGACGTGTTGCACAGCGCCGACCAATGGGCCGCTCCACCCGCTACCGTGGATGACGTACTCGAGGCGCAGCGCTGGGCCCGTGAGAAAGCGCAGCGCGCGGTTGCGACAGCAAGGCGTGGAAAGGTCACCGAAATGGCCTTAGAAAGGTCCTGACAGCGGAGATGATGTTCGTCCTCGGCATTGTGCTGTTCGCACTCGCCATCCTGATCTCGGTGGCCCTGCACGAGTGTGGCCACATGTGGGTTGCGCGCGCTACCGGCATGAAGGTGCGCCGCTATTTCGTTGGCTTCGGCCCCACGCTGTGGTCGACCCGGCGCGGTGAAACCCAGTACGGCGTCAAGGCCATTCCGCTGGGCGGTTTCTGTGACATCGCCGGGATGACCCCGGTAGAGGAGCTGGCGCCCGACGAACGTGACCGCGCGATGTACAAACAGAAGACCTGGAAACGTGTCGCGGTGCTGTTTGCCGGTCCGGGCATGAACTTCGTTATCTGCCTGGTGCTGATCTATGGCATTGCATTGGTCTGGGGGCTGCCGAACCTGCACCCGCCCACTAAGGCTGTAATCGGTGAAACTGCTTGTGTGGCACCGGAAGTAACTCCCGGTAAGGTCGGAGACTGCACCGGTCCCGGCCCGGCTGCGGTCGCCGGAATTCGGCCCGGCGACGTTGTCGTCAAAGTCGGTGACACCCCGGTGTCCACCTTCGAGGACATGGCCGCGGCGGTGCGCAAGTCGCACGGCACCGTTCCCGTCGTCATCGATCGCGACGGCACCACGATCACCACCTACGTCGACGTCACGCCCACCCAGCGCTTCATCTCCAACGGGCAGGGCAGTCGACCCGAGGCGGCCACGGTCGGTGCCATCGGCGTCGGTGCGCCTCGTCTCGCGCCGACCCGCTACGGCGTGGTCTCCGCCGTGCCCGCCACCTTCGCCTTCACCGGCGATCTTGCCGTGGAGGTGGGCAAGTCGCTGGTCACCATTCCGACCAAGGTCGGCGCGCTGGTGCACGCCATCGGTGGTGGTCAGCGCGACCCGGCAACCCCGATGAGCGTGGTCGGCGCCAGCATCATCGGCGGCGACACAGTCGACCATGGGCTGTGGGTGGCTTTCTGGTTCTTCTTGGCTCAGCTGAACCTCATTCTGGGTGCCATCAACCTGTTGCCGTTGCTGCCGTTCGATGGCGGTCACATCGCGGTCGCGGTGTTCGAGAAGGTCCGCAACATGATCCGGTCGGCCCACGGCAAGGTGGCCGCCGCACCGGTGAACTACCTCAAACTCATGCCCGCGACCTACGTGGTGTTGGTCTTTGTGGTCGGCTACATGCTGTTGACCGTGACCGCCGACCTGGTCAACCCGATCAGGCTGTTCCAATGACCCGCGCCGGCGACGATGCAGAGCGAAGCGATGAGGAGGAGCGGCGCATATGACGATTGGCCTGGGCATGCCGCAGCCTCCGGCGCCCACGCTCGCCCCGCGGCGCACGACGCGTCAGCTGATGGTCGGCAACGTCGGGGTCGGCAGCGACTATCCGATCTCGGTGCAGTCGATGTGCACCACCAAGACCCATGACGTCAACTCGACGTTGCAGCAGATCGCCGAGTTGACCGCCGCCGGCTGTGACATCGTCCGGGTGGCCTGCCCGCGGCAAGAGGATGCCGACGCGCTGGCCGAGATCGCCCGGCACAGTCAGATCCCGGTCATCGCCGACATCCACTTCCAGCCGAAGTACATCTTCGCCGCCATCGACGCCGGGTGTGCCGCGGTGCGGGTAAACCCGGGCAACATCAAGGAATTCGACGGCCGGGTCGGCGAGGTCGCCAAGGCCGCCGGCGCGGCCGGTACTCCGATCCGCATCGGCGTCAACGCCGGATCGCTGGACAAGCGGTTCATGCAGAAGTACGGCAAGGCCACGCCCGAGGCGCTGGTCGAATCGGCGCTGTGGGAGGCCTCGCTGTTCGAGGAGCACGGCTTCGGCGACATCAAGATCAGCGTCAAGCACAACGACCCGGTGGTGATGGTCGCCGCCTACCAGCTGCTGGCCGCCCAGTGCGACTATCCGCTGCACCTCGGCGTCACCGAGGCCGGTCCCGCTTTCCAGGGCACCATCAAGTCCGCGGTCGCGTTCGGCGCACTGTTGTCCCGGGGCATCGGCGACACCATTCGGGTGTCGCTGTCGGCGCCACCGGTCGAGGAAGTCAAAGTCGGCAATCAGATCCTCGAGTCGCTGAACCTGAGGCCGCGAACACTCGAGATCGTGTCCTGCCCGTCGTGCGGTCGAGCCCAGGTCGACGTGTACACGTTGGCCAACGAGGTCACCGCCGGCCTGGACGGGCTCGACGTGCCGCTGCGCGTAGCCGTGATGGGCTGCGTCGTCAACGGTCCGGGTGAGGCCCGCGAGGCTGACCTCGGCGTCGCATCGGGAAACGGCAAGGGCCAGATCTTTGTGCGGGGTGAAGTAATCAAGACGGTCCCCGAAGCCCAGATCGTCGAGACGCTGATCGAGGAGGCCATGCGGCTCGCCGCTGAAATGGGTACAGCGAATGGCACGGGTGACGGACCGGGCACAACAACGAGCGGTTCGCCTATCGTGACCGTAAGCTGATGGGGGCCAGCGCTTTTACAATGGCCTTTTAAAGGCCTGCAGTTCGCACCACAGAGAGTTCTTCAGATGTCGGCTCCGCCCATCCTTCGCCTTGTCGGTGACCGACGGGTGTCCGTGGTGCGCGATGCCGCCGCCGCGTGGCGGGTGTTCGACGACGATCCGATCGGAGCGTGCATGGTCGCGGCCCGGGTCTCAGACCATGGCGTCGATCCCAATTCGATTGGCGGGGAGCTATGGACCCGTCGCGGGGTGGAAGAGTCGCTGTGCTTCGCCGGTGCCAACCTGATCCCGTTGCGGGGCGGCCCGGCCGACCTGAACGCGTTCGCCGACGAGGCGATGAGTGGGTCGCGGCGCTGTTCGTCGCTGGTCGGTAGGGCCGACTTGGTATTGCCGATGTGGCAGCGGCTCGAGTCGGCCTGGGGTCCGGCGCGTGACGTGCGCGACGACCAACCACTGATGGCGCTGGCCACCCACCCGAAGTGCGAGATCGACCCCGGGGTGCGCCAGGTCCGTCCGGACGAGCTGGATGCCTACCTGGTGGCCGCCGTCGACATGTTCATCGGCGAAGTGGGCGTCGATCCGCGGCTCGGCGACGGCGGTCGCGGCTACCGTCGCCGGGTGGGCAGCCTGATTTCGGCCGGGCGTGCCTGGGCCCGCTTCGAGAAGGGTGAGGTCATCTTCAAGGCCGAAGTGGGATCGCAGTCTCCGGCAGTGGGGCAGATCCAGGGGGTCTGGGTTCATCCCGAGAGGCGCGGCCTGGGGTTAGGCACTGGCGGCACCGCAACGTTGGCCGCCGTCATCGTCGGCACCGGGCGCGTCGCCAGCCTGTATGTGAACAGCTTCAACACGGTGGCCCGTGCCGCGTACACCCGCATCGGCTTCACCGAAGTCGGCACCTTCGCGACCGTGCTGCTGGATTAGCCCGAGTCCGCGAGCCGGGGCACCACTCGCTTGCGGGGGAAATGCCGTCCGCGATTCCGGACTCATTTTCCGCGGTGACGTTACGTACGTGTGCATAACGGTTGGGCCTCGGTGTGTCTGCGCCGGTGCCTAGGCCCGAGTTCATAACATCAGTAACGATGACAACAAAAACAACTCTGACACCACTGGCCCCAATGGTCGCAGGTCTCGTGCTCGTCGCGGTTATCGCGCTGTCGGGATGCACCCCGCGGCCCGACGGTCCCGGGCCGGCCGCTGAGAAGTTCTTTGGGGCGCTGGCCATCGGTGACACCGCGACGGCCGCCGAACTCAGCGACAACCCCAACGAAGCCCGCGAAGCGCTCAATGCGGCCTGGGCCGGCCTGCAGGCCACCCACTTGGACGCCCTGATTCTCAGCTCGAAGTACGCCGAGGACACCGGCATGGTCAACTACCGCTTCACCTGGCATCTGCCCAAGAACCGGACCTGGAGCTACGAGGGCCAGCTGAAAATGGCGCGCGACGAGGGGCGCTGGCAGGTTCGGTGGGCCGCCACCGGGCTGCATCCCAGGCTGGGCGAGCATCAGACGTTCGCGCTGCGCGCCGATCCACCGCGGCGGGCCTCGGTGAACGAACTCGGCGGCAGCGATGTCCTGGCGCCGGGCTACCTGTATCACTACACCCTGGACGCGACTCAGGCCGGGCCCGCCCTGATCGGGACGGCACAGGCGGTGGTGGAGGCCCTACACCCGTTTAATGACACGCTCAACGACCCGCAGCTGCTGGCGGAAAAAGCCAGCTCGACGACTCAGCCGTTGGATCTGGGGGTCACGTTGCACCCCGACGACAACGACAAGGTCGCCCCGGCGATCGGCAGGCTGCCCGGCGTCGTGATCACACCCATGGCCGACATTCTGCCGACGGATCCGCATTTCGCGCCGGCCGTCGTCGCCGAGGTGAAGAAGTCCGTGATCAACCAACTCGACGGTCAGGCGGGCTGGCGGGTGGTCAGCGTCAACCAGAACGGTGTCGACGTTGCGGTGCTGTACGAGGTCGAAGGGTCGCCGGCGCCGTCGGTCTCGATCACTCTGGACCGCGTGGTGCAGAACGCCGCTCAGCACGCGGTGGACACCAGGGGCGGCAAAGCGATGATCGTCGTGATCAAGCCGTCGACCGGCGAGATCCTCGCGATCGCACAGAACGCGGGGGCAGACAGCCAGGGTCTGCTCGCCACCACCGGCCTGTTCCCACCCGGGTCGACCTTCAAGATGATTACGGCCGGCGCGGCCGTCGACCGGGATATGGCCACGCCCAATACGATGCTCGGCTGCCCCGGCCGCATCGACATCGGGCATCGCACCATCCCCAACTACGGCGGCTTCGACCTCGGCGTGGTGCCGATGTCACGCGCGTTCGCCAGTTCGTGCAACACCACGTTCGCCGAGTTGGGCAGCAGGTTGCCGCCCCGTGGTTTGACGCAGGCGGCCACCAGGTACGGGATCGGGCTCGACTATCAAGTGGACGGCATCACCACGGTAACCGGGTCGGTGCCGCCGACGGTGGATCTGGCCGAGCGCACTGAGGACGGCTTTGGCCAGGGCAAAGTGCTGGCCAGTCCGTTCGGGATGGCCCTGGTGGCGGCCACCGTAGCGGCCGGCAAGACCCCGGTGCCGCAGCTGATCGCCGGTCGGGCCACGACGGTCGAGGGCGACAGCACGCCGATCACCCCAAAGATGATCGACGCGCTGCGACCGATGATGCGCCTGGTGGTGACCAACGGGACGGCCAAGGAGATCGCCGGCTGCGGTGAGATGTACGGCAAGACGGGTGAAGCCGAGTTCCCGGGCGGATCGCACTCGTGGTTCGCCGGGTATCGCGGCGATCTGGCGTTCGCATCGCTGATCGTCGGGGGTGGCAGCTCGGAATACGCGGTCCGGATGACCAAAGTGATGTTCGAGTCATTGCCGCCGGGCTACCTGGCTTAGTGCGGGTCCCGGCTCCGCGACCGCGGTAAGTTGCGCAGTAGGCGAAATTCGCCCTTGAAGCAGTGGGCAGGACATCAGGAAAGACCATGACGGAGACCGGTGGGGACATGGTGGCGTTGCGGGTCTCGGACGCCGACCGCAATGGCACAATGCGCCGACTGCACAACGCCGTCGCGCTGGGGCTGATCGATATAGACGAGTTCGAGCAGCGCTCGTCGCGGGTGTCCTACGCGCGTACCCGAAGCGAGCTGGACGGGCTGGTCTCCGACCTGCCCGGGCCGGGAGCCTTTGTCACCTCCGCGGCAGACCGCGTGGAACTGCGTGGCTGGGCAGGCTCACTGAAGCGGCACGGCGAATGGATGGTTCCCACCCGGCTGGCGCTGGTGCGCCGGCTTGGGTCGATCGAGCTCGACCTCGCCAAGGCCCGTTTCGCAGGGCCGGTTGTGATCATCGAACTCGACATGAAGTTCGGTTCGGTGGAGATCTGGCTGCCTGAGGGCGCCAGCGCCTCCATCGACGACATCGAGGTCTATGTGGGTAGCGCGAGCGACCGCCGCAAGGACGCCCCGGCGGAAGGGACGCCGCATGTCGTGTTGACCGGTCGGGTGGTGTGCGGCTCGGTCGTCATCCGGGGACCGCGGCGCTCGTTTCTGCGCCGGCCGGGAAGGCGTGATTAAGCTAGCGGACATGCCTGCTCGCACAGCTCTTTCTCCCGGAGTGTTGTCCCCGACGCTGCCGGTGCCCGACCGCATCGCGCGCCCGGAATACGTCGGCAAGGCGACCGCGCAGGAGGGCACCGAGCCGTGGGTGCAGACACCGGAGGTGATCGAGAAGATGCGTGTCGCCGGCCGGATCGCGGCCGGCGCGCTGGCCGAGGCGGGCAAGGCGGTCGCGCCGGGCGTGACGACCGACGAATTGGACCGGATTGCACACGAGTACATGGTCGACCACGGAGCCTATCCGTCGACGCTGGGCTACAAGGGATTTCCGAAGTCGTGCTGCACGTCGCTCAACGAGGTCATCTGTCACGGAATCCCGGACTCGACGCTGGTCGCCGACGGCGACATCGTCAACATCGATGTCACCGCCTACATCGATGGTGTGCACGGAGACACCAATGCCACCTTTCTGGCCGGCGATGTCTCGGAAGAGCACCGGCTGCTCGTTGAGCGGACCCGGGAGGCGACGATGCGCGCGATCAACGCCGTCAAGCCCGGGCGTGCGCTGTCGGTAGTTGGTCGGGTCATCGAATCGTACGCAAATCGATTCGGGTACAACGTGGTTCGCGACTTCACCGGTCACGGTATCGGCACCACGTTCCACAACGGGCTGGTTGTCTTGCATTACGACCAACCCGCTGTCGCGACAATCATGCAGCCGGGAATGACATTCACCATCGAACCGATGATCAACCTCGGGGCGCTGGATTACGAAATCTGGGACGACGGCTGGACGGTGGTCACCAAGGACCGCAAGTGGACCGCGCAGTTTGAGCACACCCTGCTGGTCACCGACAGCGGCGTCGAAATCCTCACATTGCCGTGAGCTTGTTGGCGCGAGCAGACACAGAATCGCGCGATTGCGGCCGCACACGTGTGAATCTGCGTCTGCTCGCCGCACAGAGGTGAGCGGGGCTCTGCTGGTCGCGGGCACCAGCTCCGACGCCGGGAAATCCGTTGTGGTAGCCGGCCTGTGCCGACTGCTGGCACGCAGCGGCGTTCGGGTCGCACCGTTCAAGGCGCAGAACATGTCCAACAATTCCGTCGTCACCGTCGAGGGCGGCGAGATCGGCCGAGCCCAGGCGATGCAGGCCCGGGCGGCGGGACTGGAACCCAGCGTGCGGTTCAACCCGATCCTGCTCAAGCCGGGCAGTGACCGCACGTCGCAGTTGGTGATCCGAGGGCAGGTCGCCGACTCAGTGACCGCGGCCGGCTATATGCAGCACCGCGACCGGCTGGCTGGCATTGTCATTGACGAATTATCTTCCCTGCGTGATGAATTCGATGCAGTGATCTGTGAGGGCGCCGGCTCCCCGGCCGAAATAAACTTGCGTACCACAGACTTAGCCAACATGGGACTGGCCAGGGCCGCGAACCTGCCGGTGGTGGTGGTCGGCGACATCGACCGCGGAGGTCTGTTGGCTCATCTGTTCGGGACCGTTGCGGTGCTCGAGCCCGACGACCAGGCGCTGATCGCGGGCTTCATCATCAACAAGTTCCGCGGCGACCGGGCGCTGCTGGAGCCCGGGCTGCGGCAGTTGTTCAGCTTGACCGGGCGCCCGACCTACGGGGTGCTGCCGTACGCCGACGACCTCTGGGCCGACGCCGAGGATTCGCTGTCGGTGCTCGCCCATCATGTTGTCGGCGCGCCGGCGCCCCCGCGGGGCGACGAATGGCTGCGGGTGGCCGCGGTCCGCCTGCCCCGGATTTCCAATTCCACCGATGTGGAAGCGCTGGCGTGCGAACCGGGCGTGCTGGTCCGCTGGGTCACCGACCCCGCCGAATTGGCCGACGTCGATTTGATTGTTCTGCCCGGCAGCAAGGCCACCGTTGCCGACCTGTCATGGCTACATGACCGCGGCCTGGTCGACCCGATCGCAGCTCATGCCCGGACAGGCAAGCCAGTGCTGGGGATCTGCGGGGGCTTTCAGATGTTGTGCCGGCGCATCGTGGATGGGATCGAGTCGGCAGCCGGGGAAGTCGCGGGGCTGGGTCTATTGGACGCCGACATCGTCTTCACCACGGACAAGGTCCTGCGCCGCCGGCCGCCTCCCCTGAACGGCTATGAAATCCATCATGGGCGGCTCACCCGGTGGGGCGAGACCAGCTGGTTCGACCCGGAAGCCGAACGAGACGATGAGCCAGATGGCCCTCAGGGCTTGGTGCGCGGCGCGGTTTTCGGCACCCATTGGCATGGCCTGCTGGATAACGACGATTTTCGCCGTGGGTGGCTTGTCCGGGTGGCCGAGGCGGCTGGGCGGAGCGGGTTCGTTGTGGCTGATGATGTCGATGTCGCGCAGCGCCGCGACGGGCAGTTGGTGTTGATGGCCGATCTGTTGGCGTCTCACGTTGACGTGGAGGCCGTGGTTGGGCTGCTTGATGGGGCGCCGCCGCCGCGTCCGCGCGTTGTCAGTGGTTTGCGGTCGTAGTGTGGGTACCTGTTGCGGGTATCGCCATCGGGTCAAAGTGTTGCTGCCGCAATAATTCTGGACTACGACCTGATGAGGCGGCGTGCGCGCGCGCCGTCCCAGCATAGAGTGGACTGTGAGTGCCGCCGAAAAATGGCCCGTATGCAGGCCGATTAGCTGTTAACGTGCGAAAGTGCCCTCGATGATGACCACGCTCGACGGGTTTCCAGTCCCCGTGGCCGTGACCGGTCCCGAGAAAGGCGTCGTCGTCGTCATACTCGGCGCCGAGCAGCGCGCGCCCGCCGCTTACGACGCGGTGTGTGAGCGCCTGCACACCGCTTCGCTCCGGACCGTGGTTATCGGGCCTGACCCGCGGCTGACCCCCAAGTCGGTGGTCGGCATCCTCGACGCCCTGGGGATCGGGTGGGCGGTGGTGGTTGGCGACCGCGCCGGCGGCGAGCTCGCTTGGAGACTTGCGGCAACCAGGCTGGGCCGGTTCGTTGGGCTGGTGGCTATCGACCGCGGACATCCACGGGTGGCCGATCTCGATGGCGTAATTCGCGATGAAGACTGCCCGCCGGTCGAGGTCGCCACCACCGTTTTGGTCAGCTCCCCGGCCGCTCGCGCAATCGCCCGCGACAGCCAGCGGTTCGTCTATGCCGACTACCGGATGGTGGACCTGCTTGGGCGGCGCAACGCGCAAGAATCGACCGCGCAGTTGGCCGCCGAGATCGTGCTGCGCACCAGCACCTGGTAACAGCGCCATGGGAGTGCCCCACCGCGTAGCGGTCTAGGCTTGCGCATGCTGCTGAGGTCGGGTGCGGGAAGGTTGACGGATTTGGGTTCTCCGATGTTGTCGTTGGCCGACCTGGAACGAATGGTCGCGGCGGGCGATATCGACACTGTCATCGTGGCGTTCGCCGACATGCAGGGCCGCCTGGCCGGCAAGCGGGTGTCGGGCCGGGACTTCGTTGACGAATTCGCCGCCCATGGCGCCGAATGCTGCAGCTATCTGCTTGCCGTCGACGTCGACATGAACACCGTGGCCGGTTACGCGATGTCCAGTTGGGACACCGGATACGGCGACATGGTGATGTTGCCGGACCTCAACACCCTTCGGCTCGTGCCCTGGCTGCCCGGCACGGCGCTGGTGATAGCCGACCTGGGCTTGCGCGACGGCAGCGCGGTCGCCGCCGCGCCGCGCAGCATCCTGCGCCACCAGCTCGACCGTCTCAGCCAGCACGGGTTAGCGGCGAATGTCGCGACCGAACTCGAGTTCGCGGTATTCGACGAGACATATCGCCAGGCCTGGGCCAGCGGCTACCGCGGGCTCACCCCGGCCAGCGACTACAACATCGACTACGCGATATTGGCATCATCGCGGATGGAGCCGCTGCTGCGCGACATCCGGCTCGGCATGCAAGGCGCGGGTCTGCACTGTGAGGCCATCAAGGGTGAGTGCAATCGGGGCCAGCAGGAGATCGGGTTCCGTTATGACGATGCGCTGGTCACCTGTGATAACCACGCCATCTACAAAAACGGCGCCAAGGAAATCGCCGACCAGCACGGCAAGAGCCTGACGTTCATGGCGAAATACGATGAGCGCGAGGGCAATAGCTGCCACATCCACCTGTCTCTTCGCGCGGCCGGGGGAGATGGCTCCGCGGTGTTCGCCGACAGCAGCCGACCGCACGGCATGTCATCGATATTTGGTCGCTTCCTTGCCGGCGGGTTGGCCACCATGGCCGAACTCACGTTGTTCTATGCGCCGAACATCAACTCCTACAAGCGATTTGCTGACGGCAGCTTCGCCCCGACAGCGCTGTCTTGGGGCCTGGACAACCGCACCTGCGCTGTACGGGTCGTCGGCCGCGACCACAACATCCGAATGGAGTGCCGGGTGCCCGGCGGCGATGTCAACCCGTACCTCGCGGTGGCGGCCCTGATCGCGGGAGGAATGCACGGGATCGAGCAGCAGCTCGAGCTACCCGAGCCGTGCAACGGCAATGCCTACGAGACCGCCGGCATGGAGCGGTTGCCCGTTACGCTGGCGGAGGCCGCCGCGCTGTTTGAGAAATCGGCCGTGGCGCGGCAGGCGTTCGGCGACGGCGTGGTCGCGCATTACCTCAACAACGCCCGCGTGGAGTTGGCGGCGTTCAACGCGGCGGTCACCGATTGGGAGAGGATACGTGGGTTTGAACGCCTCTAAAGCGAGTCGGCCGGTAGTAGGCCTGACGACATACCTGGAGCAAGTGCAGAACGGCGCCTGGGGTTTCCAAGCGGGTTATGTGCCCGCTCCATACATCGAGGGCGTCATCATGGCCGGTGCCGGCGCCCTATTGCTGCCGCCGCAGCCGACGGACACCGAGACCGTCAGCTGCGTGCTCGACAGCCTGCACGCTTTGGTGCTCACCGGGGGTTACGACCTGGACCCCGCCTCCTACGGTCAGCGGCCGCATCCGAGTACCGACGAGCCTCGAACCGACCGCGACGCATGGGAGTTCGCGCTGTTGCGGGGTGCGCTGGACCGGCGGCTGCCGGTGCTGGGCATCTGTCGCGGCGTGCAGGTGCTCAACGCCGCGTTCGGCGGCACGCTGCATCAGCACCTGCCCGACGTCCTCGGCCACAGTAGGCACCGGGCGGGCGACGGCGTGTTCACCAGACTGCCGGTGCGCACCGTGCCGGGCACCCGGCTCGCCGAGCTGATGGGGGAGTCGGCCGACGCGTCGTGCCTTCACCATCAAGCCATTGACAAGGTCGGTGATGGTCTGGTGGTCAGCGCGTGGGACGCCGACGGCGTGGTGGAGGGATTGGAGCTACCCGGGGACACCTTCGTGCTCGCGGTGCAGTGGCATCCGGAGCGGACCCTGGACGACCTGCGGCTGTTCAAGGCGGTGGTGGACGCCGCGCGGTCGTATGCGGACAGCCGATGAGCTTGGAATGACCCAAGTGCAACTGATCAACCCCGCCACCGAGGACGTGCTGCGTTCGGTTGAGGCGGCCGATGCCGCCGTCGTCGACGACGCGGTGGAGCGGGCGCGGGCCGCCCAGTGGCGGTGGGCGCGGTTGTCGCCGGCGGAGCGGGCAGCCGGCCTGCGAGCATTCGCGGCCGCCGTCGAAGCCCACATCGACGAGCTGGCCGCCCTCGAGGTAGCCAATTCGGGGCACCCCATTGCCTCGGCCGAATGGGAAGCCGGCCAGGTCCGCGACGTCTTGCAGTTTTACGCCGCGAGTCCGGAGCGCTTGTCCGGCAAGCAGATTCCCGTTGCCGGCGGACTGGACGTCACGTTCCACGAACCGCTGGGCGTGGTGGGCGTGATCACACCGTGGAACTTCCCCATGCCGATCGCGTCCTGGAGCATCGCCCCCGCCCTGGCCGCGGGCAATGCTGTGCTGGTCAAACCCGCCGAGTTGACGCCGCTGACCACGATCCGGCTCGCTGAGCTGGCCGTCGAGGCCGGGCTGGACGCAGACTTGCTGCAGGTGCTGCCGGGAAAGGGCTCGGTGGTTGGACAGCGCTTCGTGACGCATCCAGACGTTCGCAAGATCGTATTCACCGGGTCCACCGAAGTCGGCAGGCACGTCATGGCCGGTGCTGCCGCGCAGGTCAAGCGGGTGACGCTCGAACTCGGCGGCAAGAGCGCGAACATCATCTTCTCCGACTGCGACCTGGAGCGCGCGGCGGCGACCGCGCCGGCCGGGGTGTTCGACAATGCCGGCCAGGACTGCTGTGCACGCAGCCGGATCCTGGTGCAGCGCAGCGTTTACGACCGGTTCATGGAGCTGCTCGAACCGGCGGTGAAACGCGTCGTCGTCGGCGACCCCGGCTCCCGCGACACCGAAATGGGCCCGCTGGTGTCCGGCGCGCACCGCGACAAGGTGGCCTCCTACGTGCCCGACGACGCCCCCGTCGCGTTTCGCGGCACAGCACCGTCTGGACGCGGATTCTGGTTCCCGCCAACGGTTCTCACTCCCGCTCGCACCGACCGCACGGTCACCGACGAGATCTTCGGCCCGGTCGTCACCGTGTTGATGTTCGACGACGAGCACGACGCGATCGTGCTGGCCAACGACACCGCCTACGGGCTGTCGGGATCGATCTGGACCGACGACCTGTCCCGCGCGCTGCGGGTGTCACGGGCGGTCGAGTCCGGCAACCTTTCGGTGAACTCGCATTCCTCGGTGCGATACAACACGCCCTTCGGCGGTTTCAAACAGTCCGGGTTGGGCCGTGAGCTCGGGCCGGACGCGCCGCGGCATTTCACCGAGACCAAGAATGTGTTCATCGCGATCAGAGAGGTACCGTGATGGACCTGACTCGACGGCTGGCGGGCCGGGTGGCAGTCGTCACCGGCGGCGGCAGCGGTATCGGTCTGGCTGCCGGCCGGCGGATGCGTGCCGAAGGCGCGACCATTGTCGTGGGCGACATCGATCACGACGCCGGTGCGGCTGCGGCTGCGGAGCTTTCCGGTTTGTTTGTGCCAGTCGATGTTTCCGACGAGGGCGCGGTCAACACACTGTTCGACACCGCGGCACAGACCTATGGCTCGGTTGACATCGCGTTCAACAATGCCGGCATCTCGCCGCCCGAGGACGACCTGATCGAAAACACCGAGCTGCCGGCCTGGCAACGAGTCCAAGACGTCAACCTCAAATCGGTGTACCTGTGCTGCCGGGCGGCGTTGCGACACATGGTGCCCGCCGGGAAGGGCTCGATCATCAACACGGCGTCGTTCGTCGCGGTGCTGGGGTCGGCTACCTCGCAGATCTCATACACCGCCTCCAAGGGCGGGGTGCTGGCCATGTCGCGAGAGCTGGGCGTGCAATTCGCCCGGCAGGGCATCCGAATCAACGCGCTGTGTCCCGGGCCGGTCAACACCCCGTTGCTGCAAGAGCTTTTCGCCAAGGACCCTGAACGGGCCGCCCGCCGGCTGGTGCACGTACCGCTCGGCCGATTCGCCGAGCCCGACGAAATCGCCTCTGCGGTAGCATTTTTGGCCAGCGACGACGCGTCTTTCATCACCGCCTCGACGTTCTTGGTGGACGGTGGCATCAGCTCGGCCTACGTTACGCCGCTCTAGGCAAGCCGCGGCCATCCGCTAATGGGATAACGGCCACATTGGTTGCTCAGCGGCTTCGAGTAAACGGGCCAGTTCGCAGACCCAGCCGCCTTGTTGCCCCGCGGTGGCGGGAATCATCGCCGTCTCCATTACCCAGCCCCGCGGGACCGACAACGTCCCGATCGATGTCCCGCGCCCGAAACCCGCAGTAAGTGCCTCGCCGGTAGTACCGTGTGGCTCCGGTAACAGGGTGCGCAACGCCGCCGCCTTATTGAGGGAGTTCAGGCGGTTGATCGCGACGTCCAGCGGCGCGGACAGTGAACTCAGTTTCGACAGCGAGGAGGACACCGACGACAGCGACGCATCGAACGTCGTCAGCGGTGACGAGGAAAGCGCCGCCAACGCCTCGGGGATGGTTGAGACCACTTGGCGGCCGGCCGATACCATCTCCGGCGCCGATGTCACAGCCCAGGTGCCGGACGCCTGGATGACGGCCGCGCCCTGGCGAGTCGGCCCCGCGGTAGTAGGCGGCGAACTGAACGGTTTCATCGTCGACGCAGCGGCCGAGGCGCCGGCATAGGCGTACATGGCGTCGGCGTCCTGGGCCCACATCTGTTCATAGTCGGCGTCGGTGTCCGCGATTGCCGGGCTGGCTTGACCCAGGCAGTTCGTCGTGGCCAGCGATCTCCGCAGCGCGCGGTTGGCGTCGATCACCGGCGGCGCAACCACCGCCGCCAACGCCGTTTCATGGGCACTCACCGCCGCCGCGGCCTGGGTTGCCGCGTGCTCAGCTTGTGCGGCAGCGGCGTTGAGCCAATCTATATAGAGTGTCGCGGCGTGGGTCATTGCCGTCGACGCTGGGCACTCCCATAGCGCCGCCAGCTTTGAGGTCACGGCCCTGTAGTCCGCAACCGCGGTGTAGAGCCGGATAGCCAGCCGGTCCCAGGCCGTTACCGCTTCGGTCATCGTTCCCGAGCCGGGTCCTTCATACATTCGCCTGGAGTTGATTTCCGGCGGTAGCGTCGCAAAATTCATTACTGCCTCTGCCTAACTACGGCGGTACTCGTCCATGAAGACATAGACGCGGGGGTTACAGACCTTGGCGCTGACCTGTCAGCGACGGGCTACGCAGAGCTGGGTCAAGATATCTTGGCCGGCAAAGTCGGTCACGGGTGCACCGGAGGGGGCGCCGGCCGGCTGAAACTCCGACACGGCAAACGAAGCCGGCAACGCCGACCAGGTCGACTGTGGCGACATGCGGGTCCACGTGGGCGGCCGATCACGGGTCATCCACGCGTTTTTGGTTTGCTTCTGGTGCGTCGGTGAAGAGCCGTGGGCAAGATAGCTCGCGGGTTGGGTGCGATCACCAGGTTGCACGTGGCCGGTTTTCACGTCGACATGGTTCGCGTGTGACAAAGCCGCTGGCAGCGGCGACGCAACCTGGGCGAGCATGGTCCCTCGCGACGCCCAACCTGTGGTGACGGCTGTTAACAAGCTCAGTGCGGCAACGATTGCGATAGCTAACTGCCATCGTCGAGTCTTACCGGCGCCCCAAAGTGTCACAGTGTCCCAACGGTACAACAGGACATTTGGTAAACAATTGAAGCGAGCTGTGAAAACGATCGGAGTCCGGTGTGTGTGGTGCAGCACACCCTCGTCAGCCGCCGAGGCAAGATTTGAAAACGATTAAAGGAATTGCCATTTCGGCCGGCGTGGCGGCGCCGTGAAAGCCTATGAGGCGAGCCGATTCCGGAGGCTCGTGTTCGGTTGCCAACACCGCCGCGTCACCGGTGCAGACAACGACGACATCGCCGATCCGCGCCAGGTGTGTCGGGTTGACCGGCCCGAACATCCCTGTGGCCACGGCCTGTTCGCGGCTGTACACCTGGGCCCAGCCGTCCACCACCTCGCCCCAGGCGGCCTGTACGTCTGCCGCTGCTCCCGCTTCGGTGTGTAGGTAGCGCACCCGCGGCTCGCCGGCGACCACCCGTATTCCCTCGCCCAGCCGGGGGTCGACGTCGATGTCGACGCGTGCGTCCGCAGGGACGTTGAGGCCGCCGTGGTCCGCGGTCACCAGCAGCGCCGCGTTGACAGGCAACGCCTCGACGATCCGGGTCAGCAGGGCGTCGACACCTGCCGCCGCTTCCTGCCACTGGGGCGAGCCGATACCGAACACATGAGCCGCGGTGTCCAGGTCGGCGGAGTACGCGTAGACCAGTCCGGGCGCGGCGCGCAGCTCGTCGACCACGCGCTGGGCGTAGTCCTCGTTGTGGTGCGTCGGGACGAATTGCGCGCCGCGATATGCCGCGTCGGTGAGTCCGCTGCCCATGAACGACGCCGGCAGCACGGCGCGCGCACTGACGCCGGCCCGCTGCACCCTCCCGAACCAGGTTGGCAGCGGCTGCCATTGGATGTATGGCGGGTCGTCGCGCCACCGAATGTGGGTGAGCACCCGGTCGGTGCCGGGGATGTTGAGCGTGAAGCCCAGGATGCCGTGCTCGCCGGGCTGTGCGCCGGTGCCCAGGGACACCAGGCTGGTCGGCGTGGTCGACGGGAAGGTGCAGGTCAGCTGGCTGAGCCGGCCGGCGCCACCGGTGAGAACCGAGGCGAGCAGCGGCGCATCGCCGGCCAACTCCGGTAGCAGGTGCCAGCCGAGACCGTCGACGAGCACAACCAACACCCGATCGACCTGTTCGGGATCGCCAACACACTCCGCCAACTGCAACCTGTCGACCGCGCCCGGAACCCCAAGCAGCGCGGCCGCGGCGGGCAGCACATCGCAGATCGAACCCGGCATGGGGTCAGGCATGGTGACAGTGTGGCACGAGGCTAGGTGTGTCTGACAATCTCGCGACCATGGGACGGCGTGGTGTGGTGGGTTAAGCCGCTGCCGTCAAACGGGTTCGTCGTCGTCTCGGTCGCCTAGGAATCTTTCGGGGTGGTGACAGGGGTTGGTTCGTGGCTGTCCGTTGTCGAGGTGCGGTGGTGGTATCCATTCGGTGTCGCCTTTGGCGTTTTTGCGGGTGGTCCAGCCTTTTTCGGCGAGCCGGTTGTCAAGGCCGCAGGCGAGGGTGAGGTCGTTGATGTCGGTCCGTCGGGTCGTGGTCCACCCCCGCACGTGGTGGACTTGGCTGTGGTAGGCGGGTGCGTCACAGCCGGGCTTGGTGCATCCGCGGTCTTTGGCGTAGAGCATGATTCGCTGTGCCGGGGAGGCCAGCCGCTTGGCGTGGTAGAGCGCCAGGGCTTTGCCGTTGTCAAAAAGCGCGAGGTAGTGATGAGCGTGACTGGCCATGCGGATCAGATCGGACATGGGCACCCGGGAGCCCCCGCCGGTCAGGCCCTTGCCGGCGGCGGCCTCCAGATCCTGCAGCGTGGTGCTCACGACGATCGAGACCGGTAGTCCGTTGTGTTGGCCCAGCTTTCCCGACATCAGTAGGCCGCGCATGCCCGCCAGGACTGCGTCGTGGTTGCGTTGGGGTTCGGTGCGGGTGTCGCGGCGCACCGCGTCGTCGTCGGGTGTCGCATCGACCACGGGGGTCTCATCCTCGGGGTTGCACGCCCCCGGTGCGGCCAGTTTGGCCAGAATGGCCTCCATGGCGGCCCGCAGCTCCGGGGTCACCAGGCCGCTGAGGCGCGACATCCCGTCGAATTCCTGCTTGCCCATGGTGATCCCACGCTTGCGGGCACGCTCCGCGTCGCTGAATTCCCCGTCAGGGTTGAGCCAGTCCATGATCCGCTGGGCATATCTGACCAACTCATCGGGACGGTACCGGCTGGCCTTTCCGGCCAGGTCGGCTTCGGCCGCTTCGCGGGTAAACAAGTCGACCTCAACGGGCAAGTGGGCTAAAAAGCTGCGGATAACTTTCACATGCCCGTCACCGATCAGGCCCTGGCGTTGTGCGGCCGCGGTCGCGGTCAACTGCGGCGTCAACGGCTCACCGGTCAAAGCGCGCCGCTGACCTAAGTCCGCGGTGTCGTTGATCCGCTGGCCGGCCTCAGGTTTGGTGATACGCAGTCGGTCGGCCAGCGCCCAGCGCAGCGTGCCGCCCAGTTCTTGTTCGCCGGCTTGGGCGTCGAGTTGGTTGATCAACGTGTGCTGGGGGGCGCGTAACCGGCGTGCCACGCGTTCGAGGCGCTCTAGGGCGCGCAGCCGTTCCGGGGTGGTGAGCACGTCAAACGACAACGCGCACAGGCGGTCCAGCTCGGAGTCGAGCGCGTCGAAGACCTCGACGATCTCCTCACGTGCGCTCGAACTCATGCCTCAAATTCTACGAAGGGCCACCGACACAAAA
>DATMMZ010000041.1:0-7035 GCA_035569455.1 Mycobacterium sp.
CTGGATCAATTTGCACGGCACCTGGGCATCCTGGATGGGCAACATCATCACGGTCATCATCCTCAGCCTCCTTGCGGTGGGCGAACTGGTCAACGACAAACTGCCCAAGACGCCCGCGCGCACCGCGCCACCGGTGTTCGCCGCCCGGATCATCATGGGCGCCTTCGCCGGCGCGGTCATCGGTACCGTGTGGGGCTTCAAATGGGGCGGACTCGGCGCCGGCATTGTCGGCGCGGTGCTCGGCACCCTGGGTGGCTATCAGGCGCGCTCCCGGCTGGTGGCCGCAACCGGCGGGAAAGACCTGCCGATCGCACTGCTCGAAGACGCGGTCGCGATCTTGGGTGGGTTTGCCATCGTCGCAACCACGGCTCATCTGTGACAGCGCATTTCGATGCGATCATCGTGGGTGCCGGCCAGGCCGGACCGTCGCTGGCGGGTCGACTGACAGCTGCCGGGCAGCGCGTCGCGATGGTGGAGCGCAAACTCATCGGCGGCACCTGTGTCAACAATGGGTGCATCCCGACCAAGACGCTGGTGGCCAGCGCGCACGCCGCGCAGCTGGCCCGTCGCGGCGCGGAATACGGTATCGGGACCGGAGCGATCAGTGTGGACATGGCGAAAGTCAAGGCCCGCAAAGACGACATCATGCTGAAGGACCGCAAAGATGTCGAAAGCTGGTTAGAAGGGATGGACGGCTGCACCGTCGTTCGCGGTCACG
This sequence comes from Mycobacterium sp., assembly GCA_035569455.1. Classification (GTDB taxonomy): domain Bacteria; phylum Actinomycetota; class Actinomycetes; order Mycobacteriales; family Mycobacteriaceae; genus Mycobacterium. The sequence continues at coordinate 719 of DATMMZ010000041.1, forward strand.
CCTGCTTCCAGGACCCACACACGCTGCGGGTTGACGAAGAGCTCCTGCAAGCCGACCGGATCTTCCTCAACGTCGGTGGACGTGCCGTGGTGCCGGACATTCCGGGACTCTCCGATGTCGAGTTCCTCACCAACGTGTCGGTCCTTGAACTCGACACGCTGCCAGACCATCTCGTCATCGTCGGCGGCAGCTACATCGCGCTGGAGTTCGCGCAGATGTACCGCCGCTTCGGGGCCCTGGTGACCGTCGTCGAGCGGGGCCCGCGGCTGGCGTTCCGCGAAGACGAAGATGTCTCCGCCACCATCAGGGAGATCCTGGAGGCCGAAGGCATCGACATTGTCCTCGGCGCCGACGATATACGGATCAGCAAGCGTGACAAGGGTTTCGAGCTAACACCCAGCGCGGGTGCCGCCCCGATTCGGGGCAGCCATCTGCTGCTCGCGGTGGGGCGGCGGCCCAACACCGACGATCTGGGTCTGGAGGCGGCCGGTGTGCGCACCGACGCCCGCGGCTACATCGTGGTCGACGACCAGCTCAAGACCAACGTCGACCACATTTGGGCGATGGGCGACTGCAACGGCAAGGGCGCCTTCACCCACACGTCGTACAACGATTTCGAGATAGTCGCTGCCAACCTGCTCGACGGTGACCCGCGTCGGGTGAGCGACCGCATCAGCACCTATGCGCTCTACATCGATCCGCCGCTGGGGCGCGCCGGCATGACCGTCGACCAGGTCCGCGCGTCGGGTCGCCGGGCGCTGGTCGGTAAGCGGCCGATGACCAAGGTCGGCCGAGCGGTGGAAAAGGGTGAGACGCAAGGCTTTATGAAGGTAGTGGTTGACGCCGCGACAAACGAGATCCTGGGAGCGGCCGTCTTTGGGGTGGGTGGCGACGAAGCCATTCACTGCATCCTGGACATCATGTCCGCCAAGGCGCCGTACACCACGCTGTCGCGCACGATGCACATTCACCCCACGGTCAGCGAGCTCATTCCCACGATGCTGCAGGAGATGACGCCCCTCGCTTAGCGAGGGTTACCACCGATCACGCCGCCGGCTCGGTCGGGCGCGAAACTGCCTCCGGTCGGGCTTGATCGGGCCATCCGGGGTATGGCGGCGGCGTTCCACCGAACGCCGGACAGCGTTCCTGGTGCGGGCACCACTCGCATAGCCGCGACGGGCTGGGGCGAAAATCGCCTGTCTCACTTGCGGATTGGATCGCCCGCCAGATGGCCATCAGCGTCTTCTCGAAGCGCAGCAGTTCGTCGCGGTCCGGGGTGTAGTCCAGCATCTGCCCGTCGGCCAGGTAGATGAGCCGCAGCCGGGCGGCCAGCACACCGCGTGAACGCAATAGCGCCACCGCGTAAAACTTCATTTGGAACATCGCCTTGAACTCGGCCAGTGCACGCGCGGCCGGCGGCGCCTTGCCGGTCTTGTAGTCGACCACCCGTAGCTCGCCGGTGGCGGCGACATCGATCCGGTCGATAAAGCCGCGCAGCAGGGTGCCGTCGGCCAGCTCGACCTCGACGCGTTGCTCGCAGCCTTGCGGGTCGAACCGCGTCGGGTCCTCGAGCCGGTAATAGCCGGACAGCAACGCGCGGGCTTCCTCCAGCAATTCGGCGCGCTGCCCGGGGTCCAGCTCGCCGGTCAGCCCGGGCCCCTCGGCAATCAGCTGGTCCCACGCGGGTTCCACGAGCGATCGCGCGGTGTCCAGGCCGCGCTGCGTCGCCGGAAGGCCGTAAAGCTGCTCGAGCGCGGCGTGTACCAGCGATCCGCGCAGCTGTGCCGCCGACGGCGCCTCGGGCAACCGGTCGATCGCCCGGAACCGATACAGCAGCGGGCACTGCTTGAAGTCTGCGGCGCGCGACGGCGACAGAGCCGGTCTCGAGGCCGGCCGGACCTGGGGCGTCTCCGGCTGGTCCGTCATATCCGCAGCCTAGGGCGGCACGCCGCAACCCCGAGCACCGACACGGCGAGTCGGCTGGCACGCTAGATGGTGTGTCAGCAACCGGCCCGTTCACCGTCGGCGAACGCGTCCAGCTCACTGACGCCAAGGGCCGCCACTACACCATGTCGCTCACCCCTGGCAGCGAGTTCCACACCCACCGCGGCTCGATCGCCCACGATGCGGTAATCGGTTTGGAGCAAGGCAGCGTCGTCAAATCCAGCAACGGCGCTCTTTTCCTGGTGCTGCGTCCACTGCTGGTCGACTACGTGATGTCGATGCCCCGCGGGCCACAGGTGATTTACCCCAAGGACGCCGCCCAGATCGTGCACGAGGGCGACATCTTTCCCGGGGCCCGCGTGCTGGAGGCCGGGGCCGGATCCGGTGCGCTGACCTGCTCGCTACTGCGCGCTGTCGGGCCGCAGGGGCGGGTGATCTCCTACGAACAGCGCGCCGATCATGCCGAACACGCCCGTCGCAACGTGGCCGGCTTCCATGGCGCGCACGGGGAGTTGCCGCAGAACTGGCAGCTGATCGTCAGCGATGTCGCGGACTCCGATCTGCCCGACGGCTCCGTCGACAGGGCGGTGCTGGACATGCTGGCCCCGTGGGAGGTGCTTGACTCGGTATCGAGGCTGGTCGTCGCCGGCGGTGTGCTGGTGATCTACGTCGCCACCGTCACGCAGCTGTCGCGGGCCGTGGAGGCACTGCGGGCTCAGCAGTGCTGGACCGAACCGCGGGCGTGGGAGACGCTGCAGCGGGGCTGGAATGTGGTCGGCCTGGCCGTTCGGCCGCAGCATTCGATGCGCGGGCACACCGCGTTCCTGGTATCGGCGCGCCGCCTCGCGCCGGGTGCGGTTGCCCCCGCACCGCTGGGTCGCAAGCGCGAGGGACGCGACGGCTGACTAGCGGCCAACTAATCGTCGCTGCGGCGCAGGCCCCGGCGGGCGGACAGCAGCTCGAATTCGGGGTGTGCGGCTACCAGACGTTCGGCCGCATCCAGGACATCGACGGCATGGTTGCGGTCGCCCGACACCACGGCCACGCCGATGCCCGCCCGTCGGTACAGCTCGTGCGAACCGGTCTCGGCGGCGGACACGCTGAACTTGCGCTGCAGCTCCGCGACAACAGGACGGATCACCGACCGCTTCTGTTTGAGTGACCGCACGTCGCCGAGCAACACATCGAACTCAAGCCAGCCGATCCACATCCCGCGAGCTCATCCGGCAGGAGTCGACGACGGGGCGGGCGACGGGGCAGGAGCCTCGGTCGGGGCCGAGCTTGGTGCGGGGGCCGGCGCCGGAGTCGACGCCGGGGTAGTTATGGCTGGTGAGTTGCCCAGAGCCAGCAGCGTTTCCGCGGTCCGCTTGGATAGCTGCCAGCCCCCTTGGGTGGGGGTGAACTCCATCGGAAACGTGAACGCGCCGTTGTTCGCGTGGGCGGTCTTGACGGTGATGGTCGCCATCACATCAGACGGATTTTTATCCGACCAAGCGATGTTGTCCGCCACGAAGGTCATCGGCGGATAGCCGTTGTCCCGCAATGCGTTGGAGAACTTGTCCAGGGTGGCCGCACTCTCGGGGGTGGCACCTTCGATGAGGTTCACTTTGTTGATGCCCGGCACGTTCGGGTCGGCGATCCGGCTCAGCACGTCGGTAAGGGCCTCAGGAGGGGGCAAGGGAGCAGCCGGGGGAGCAGCCAGCAGACTCGACGCGGCGGGTGCTGCCGACTCCGCGGCCGACGACGAATTCTTGGAATCGCCAGACGAACATCCAGAGAGTCCGAGCGCCGCCACGACTGCGGCGGCGTTAACGGCAATGATGAGACGTCGGTCCATCCACCGGGACGGCTGGGCTATGCGCCCACGCCGGCTTCTCTCAACAGGGCCATCACCGAGGTCCGGGATATCTTCCAGCCGCCCTGGTTCACGAAGGTGACGTTGCGCGTGGTCGGAGCCAGCGCCGGACCAGAGACGGTGACGTCGGCCGTGGCGGCGCCCGCACCGGCGGGCTGGACGTTGGCGACGCTGAACGTCAGCGGGAGGTGGCCCTTCGCCACGGCCTTTTGCATCTGCCCGTCCGCTAGCCGGGCTTCCATCGGGCTGATGCCTCCCTCAACCAGGTCGCCTTTGCTGGCGAACGAGACGCCGGGGTCCTGCAGGCCGTTCAGGACACCGACTAACTGGTCGGGGGCGGGTACGGCGCCGGGGGGATCCAGCGGGGACGGCGCGCCGAACACGACAGGCTGAATCTGAGGCGCCGGCGAGCCAACGGGTGCAATGAAAGTCACACCGGCGGCGGCCGCGCCGACGATAAACACCGCCACTACGCCTCTGGCGAGGTACTTTGTAGTCACGGCTGTCCTTTCGATCGGCCCGACTCAGCGCCGAGATTACCAGCGATACATGTCTTTAACTTTTCACGGCATTTCACTTCCGCACATCAACCGGCAATCGCCGGTAGCGTTGAAGTATTCACCGCACCGTTAGGTGCGGGAAAGGAGCGCAACATGGGTGGCTCAGAGCGTTCTGAAGCATTCGGCACACCGCCCGAAACGGGCATGTCCAGCAGCGATGCTGCCGAATTGGAACAACTACGCCGTGAGGCCGCGGTGCTGCGCGAGCAACTTGAGCATGCGGCTGGATCGCACGGAAGCGCCCGCTCTGCCCGCGATGTGCATCAACTCGAAGCCCGTATCGACTCACTCGCGGCCCGCAATTCCAAATTAATGGAAACTCTTAAAGAAGCGCGCCAACAACTGTTGGCGCTACGCGAGGAAGTCGACCGGCTGGGACAGCCGCCGAGCGGCTACGGCGTCCTGCTATCCGCGCACGACGACGACACGGTCGACGTGTTCACGTCGGGTCGCAAGATGCGTCTGACATGCTCGCCCAACATCGAGGTCGCTTCCCTGCGCAAGGGTCAGACGGTCCGGCTCAACGAAGCCCTGACCGTCGTCGAGGCCGGCGCGTTCGAATCGGTAGGCGAGGTATCCACTTTGCGCGAGGTGCTCGTCGACGGTCACCGGGCACTGGTCGTCGGCCATGCCGACGAGGAACGAATCGTCTGGCTTGCCGATCCGCTGGTCGCCGAGGACCTGCCGGACGGCGTCCCCGACGCCCTCAACGACGACACCAAGCCCCGCAAGCTGCGCCCCGGTGACTCGCTGCTGGTCGACACCAAAGCCGGCTATGCCTTCGAGCGCATCCCCAAGGCCGAGGTCGAAGATCTGGTGCTGGAAGAGGTGCCCGATGTCAGCTACGCCGACATTGGCGGGCTGACCCGGCAGATCGAGCAGATCCGCGACGCCGTCGAACTGCCGTTCCTGCACAAGGAGCTGTATCGGGAGTACATGCTGCGCCCGCCCAAGGGTGTGCTGCTGTACGGCCCGCCCGGCTGTGGCAAAACTCTGATCGCCAAGGCGGTGGCCAACTCGCTGGCCAAGAAGATGGCCGAGGTCCGCGGCGACGATGCCCGCGAGGCGAAGTCCTACTTCCTCAACATCAAAGGCCCCGAGCTGCTGAACAAGTTCGTCGGCGAGACCGAACGCCACATCCGGCTGATCTTCCAGCGGGCCCGGGAGAAGGCGTCGGAAGGCACGCCGGTGATCGTGTTCTTCGACGAGATGGACTCGATCTTCCGTACCCGCGGCACCGGCGTCTCCTCGGACGTGGAGACCACCGTGGTCCCGCAGCTGCTCAGCGAGATCGACGGGGTGGAGGGACTGGAGAACGTCATCGTGATCGGCGCCTCCAACCGCGAGGACATGATCGACCCCGCGATCCTGCGGCCCGGGCGCCTCGACGTGAAGATCAAGATCGAGCGGCCGGATGCCGAAGCGGCTCAGGACATCTACTCGAAGTACCTGATTGAGGCGCTGCCGGTACACGCCGATGACCTCGCCGAGTTCGACGGCGACCGGACTGCCTGCATCAAGGCGATGATCGAAAAGGTCGTCGACCGGATGTACGCCGAGATCGACGACAACCGGTTCCTGGAGGTCACCTACGCCAACGGTGACAAGGAAGTCATGTACTTCAAAGACTTCAACTCCGGGGCGATGATCCAGAACGTGGTCGACCGGGCGAAGAAGAACGCGATCAAGTCGGTGCTGGAGACCGGCCAACCAGGGCTGCGCATTCAGCATCTGCTCGACTCGATCGTCGACGAGTTCGCCGAGAACGAGGACCTGCCCAACACGACCAACCCCGATGACTGGGCGCGGATTTCGGGCAAGAAGGGTGAGCGGATCGTCTACATCCGCACCCTGGTCACCGGCAAATCGTCCAGCGCGTCGCGGGCCATCGACACCGAGTCCAACCTCGGTCAGTACCTCTAGGGGCCGACCGCTACCGCGACACTTAAACCACGCAC
>DATMMZ010000042.1:0-5558 GCA_035569455.1 Mycobacterium sp.
AAGTACGAAAACGATGAAGCTGATTCTGACGGCGGACGTCGACCACCTCGGTTCCGTCGGTGACACCGTCGACGTCAAGGACGGGTTCGGTCGCAACTTCCTGCTGCCGCGCGGCCTGGCGATCGTCGCATCGCGCGGCGCGGAGAAGCAGGCCGACGAGATCCGCCGCGCCCGCGAAACCAAAACGGTGCGCGACCTCGAACATGCCAACGAGATCAAGGCGGCGATCGACGCGCTGGGCCCGGTCCCGCTGCCGGTGAAGACGGCGGCTGATTCGGGCAAGCTGTTCGGCTCCGTGACCGCGGGCGACGTCGTCGCCGCCATCAAGAAGGCGGGCGGGCCAAACCTCGACAAGCGAATCGTCCGGCTGCCCCAGACGCATATCAAGGCGGTCGGCACGCACCCCGTGTCGGTGCGCCTGCATCCTGAAATCGAGGTCGTGGTTTCGCTCGACGTCGTCGCGCAGAGCTAAGCCGCATCGTTTGTTCTTTCCCGGGTTGCCTGGGTAGGGCGGCCGGGCGCTAGCTGCGGTCATGGTTGCTGGCCAGTCCTTTTTGGCCGTGGCCGCCGACGCATCGGTGCGCCTATGGTTGGAATCGTTGACCTTGGCGGTGGCGTAGTGAAGCGAGGGGGTCAGCGGTGGCGACGCAATTCGCTGGGGCCTCCATCGGGATGCCGACATTGAAGGTGCTGCGCGGCGGGGTGCTTGCGGCTTTGCTCATCGGCGCGGTGCCGCTGGAGGCGTGCGGGAGGCCGGTCGAGCACGCGAGTTCACCGCCGGCCGTCGACCAGCTGGCGAGCATGCTGGCAGATGAGTCGGTCATCAACACGATCATGGCCACCACCGCACTTCGGGTGTATTACACCTACCGGTCGCTGCCCGGGTGGCCCGAGGGTGAGGTGTATTCGCGACCAGAATGCCTGGCGCAGATCGCCAATGCGATGGAACCGGGGTATCACGACAGCCATTACGGGCAGGTGCGGGGGGCACGGCTGGCCGACAACGGCGGGACCGACCCGCGCAGCATCGACGAGGCGGTGGTTGCGTTCGACACCGCCTCGGCCGCACAGGCATTCGTCGCCGCCACCGCGCAGTCATGGCGACCTTGCGCGGATGCAGTTCTGACGATCACGTCGACGAACAGACCGGCCCAGCGCTGGGGCATGCGAAGTCCACGGGTCGTCAATGGGGTGCAGGTGGTCGACGCCGACGACCTCGACTCGACGTCGGGCTGGCGTACCTCGCACGCGATGCGCGCGGCCAACAACGTGGTGATCGATGTCCGGGTCACCGACCACGGGGTGAGCGATCAGGCGGTGCGCGTTGTCAACGCGATCGCCGGCCGCAATCCGATGTGAACCTTGATGAGTGTTTGCCCGATGCGCGGCTCCATCCGGTTGGGCCGGGTAAGGTAACGCGCAGCTGCCCGCGCGAGCTGTTCACGGCAAACACCGTCGCCACGCCGAAGGCCAGGTGCGCCGCCACGGCCGAGGTGCGCCGCCCCACTGGAATTGCGACGGCTGTCTGGCGCTGTCCCGCTGGCGAACTATTTCCACGTCGAGCCCGCACGGGCGCCGTTACCGGCCCGTAACGCTGCGAAAATCTGGCTGAAAGCCAACACGCCCGACGCAGTAACCTGGCCCGACACGCCGAAGAGATTCTTGTCCACACAAAATGTCTCGCGTTGTACGACCCTTATCTGCAGTGATGCCATTACGCCCCGGATTGATCCACAGGTTTTCCACACCCCCCTCAACACTGGTGTCGACGGATATGCACACACGATGCACAGCTTCATAAACAGCAGCCCCTTGGAGTACTCGCCAGCAACGTCTAGCGTCGTCCCGGCGCGAGGCAATGCGGGCGCTTGGGTGGGGGTGTCGGTGCCTTGACTTACGCTCTGAATGTCAGCTATCGAATATATGTTCGGATGCTTGTCGGAGGAGGTGAGAGTCCATGGCGGTCGTAGACGATCTCGGCCACCCCGGCATGGATGCCTCGCCGCCCAGTGAAGACTTCGGCCGACAGCCACCGCAGGATCTAGCCGCCGAGCAGTCGGTGCTGGGCGGGATGCTGCTGAGCAAGGACGCCATCGCCGATGTGCTGGAACGGTTGCGGCCCGGCGACTTCTATCGCCCGGCGCACCAGAACGTCTACGACGCCATCCTGGACCTGTATGGGCGCGGGGAACCGGCCGACGCGGTGACCGTGGCGGCCGAACTGGACCGCCGCGGGCTGCTGCGCCGGATCGGCGGTGCACCGTACGTGCACACCCTGATCTCGACGGTGCCGACCGCCGCCAACGCGGGCTACTACGCGGGCATCGTCGCCGAGAAGGCGCTGCTGCGTCGGCTGGTGGAAGCCGGAACCCGGGTGGTGCAGTACGGCTACGCGGGCGCCGAGGGTGCCGACGTGGCCGAGGTGGTCGACCGCGCTCAGGCGGAAATCTATGACGTCGCCGATCGCCGCCTTTCCGAGGACTTCGTTCCGCTCGAGGATCTGCTGCAGCCGACAATGGACGAGATCGACGCCATCGCCTCCAGTGGCGGCCTGGCTCGCGGCGTGCCGACCGGCTTTACCGAGCTCGACGAGGTGACCAACGGTCTGCATCCGGGGCAGATGATCATCGTCGCGGCGCGCCCGGGCGTGGGCAAGGCGCTCGCGTTGGACACGCCGCTGCCCACACCGACCGGCTGGACGACGATGGGTGATGTCGCGGTCGGTGACGAGTTGATCGATGCCGACGGGCTGCCGACGCGGGTAAGGGCTGCGACGGAGGTCATGTTGGGCCGCCCGTGTTACGAGATCGAATTCTCTGATGGCACAGTCGTTGTCGCCGACGCCCAGCACCAGTGGCCCACGACCCGCGGCATCCGGACGTCGGCTCGGTTGCGGTGCGGTTGGGACACAATCGTGGTGGCAAGGTCCGCCGCTCGGTACGCCGAGCGGTGGACCGCCGCCACCGCACTGATGGCACCCGTGCTGCAGATCGACGCCGTGCGCCGGGTGCCCAGCGTTCCGGTGCGCTGCGTCCAGGTGGACAACGCCTCGCATCTCTATCTGGCCGGGCGCGGAATGGTGCCGACGCACAACTCCACTCTCGGGCTGGACTTCATGAGGTCGTGTTCGATCAAGCATCAGCTGGCCAGCGTCATCTTCTCGCTGGAGATGAGCAAGTCCGAGATCGTGATGCGGCTGCTCTCGGCGGAGGCCAAAATCAAGCTCTCCGATATGCGTTCGGGCCGGATGAACGACGACGACTGGACGCGGCTGGCACGGCGGATGAGCGAAATCAGCGAGGCGCCACTGTATATCGACGACTCGCCCAACCTGACCATGATGGAGATCCGCGCCAAGGCGCGCCGGCTGCGGCAGAAAGCCAACCTGAAGCTGATCGTGGTCGACTACATGCAACTGATGACCTCAGGCAAGAAATACGAGTCACGACAGGTGGAAGTGTCGGAGTTCTCCCGCCATCTCAAGTTGTTGGCCAAAGAGCTCGAGGTTCCGGTGGTCGCGATCAGCCAGCTGAACCGCGGTCCCGAGCAACGCACGGACAAGAAGCCGATGCTGGCCGACCTTCGTGAGTCGGGATGTCTCACCGCCGCCGCGCGAATCTTGCGCGCGGACACCGGCGCCGAGGTCACGTTTGGTGAGCTCATGCGAACGGGCGAGCGCCCGCTGGTTTGGTCGCTGGACGAGCAGCTGCGCATGGTGGCCCGGCCGATGACCAACGTGTTCCCCAGTGGGCGCAAGGAGGTGGTTCGGCTTCGGCTGGCGTCAGGGCGTGAAGTCGAGGCCACCGGCAATCATCCCTTCATGAAGCTCGATGGCTGGACTCCGCTGGAGCAGCTCAAGATTGGTGATCGAATCGCGGCGCCCCGGCGGGTGCCAGAGCCCGTTGACACGCAACGGATGGCCGACTCCGAGGTTGTACTGCTTGCCCACATGATCGGCGACGGGTCGTGCGTGAAGAACCAGCCGATCCGCTACGCGTCGGTGGACGAAGCCAACCTCGTTGCAGTGACGGTCTCGGCCGCGCATTTCGGTGTGGCCGCGGTGCGCGACGAGTATCCGGCCGCGCGCGTTACCACGCTGCGGTTGCCGTCGCCACACCGGCTGGCGCGCGGCAAGCGCAACCCGATCGCCGCTTGGTTGGACAGTCTCGGGCTGTTCGGACACCGGAGTTATGAAAAATTTGCACCGCAAGCAGTTTTCGCGTTGCCCAATGATCAGGTGGCGTTGTTCCTACGCCATCTGTGGGCCACCGATGGCTCTGTCCGCTGGGATGCCAAGGTGGGCCACGCGCGGATCTACTATGCGTCGACAAGCCGACGTCTCATCGACGATGTGGCGGCCCTGCTGTTGCGAGTTGGTGTCTTTGCACGGATCAAGCGTGCACCGAAGCTTGGTTACCGTGATTCCTGGCACCTGCTCATTTACGGAGCAGAGAATCAGGCCAGATTCCTACGCCACGTCGGTGTCCACGGTGTGAAAGCGGTTGCAGCACAGGAAGTGCTGGCTAACTTAGAGAGGCTGGTGCGCAACCCCAACCTGGATACCGTGCCGAAGGAGATATGGGCGCGAGTCCGTAACCTGCTGTCCTCCAAGCAGATAACACACCGACAGTTTGCTGCAGCCATGGGTGTCCAGTTCTGCGGATCCACGCTGTGGAAGCACTCGCCTAGCCGGTCGCGGCTGCACCCTGCGGCGGCGCTACTAGACGATCGGGACCTTCATGCGCTGGCGACCAACGACGTGTACTGGGACACGATTGTCGAGATCACAAGCCTTGGCGAACAAGACGTCTATGACGGAACTGTAGGTGGGACACACAATTTCGTCGCGAATGGCGTCAGCGTCCATAATTCTTTGGAACAAGATAGTGACGTCGTGATCCTGCTCCACCGGCCCGACGCGTTCGATCGCGACGATCCGCGTGGGGGAGAGGCGGACTTGATTCTGGCCAAGCACCGCAACGGCCCGACCAAGACCGTCACCGTCGCGCATCAGCTGCACTTGTCGCGCTTCGCCAACATGGCGAGATAAATCTACTGCAGGTTTGGTGATCGGTGGTGGTGATGTAGGTTCCGGTTTTACGTGGCGGAATTCCGAACTTCGTGGCGGGCAGATGGCGGATCCGCCACAAAGACTGGAAACTGGATAGCGTAGCTAGGTACTGGGTGACGTGGTCACAGCCGGGCTTGCATGCGGTCCCCGGGTTCGAGGCTAGAACAGTTCGACGCCCGCGTTCGCCCCAGATCTCAAGCTCTGCGGCAGCGAGGTCGCCGCCTGCTCGCCGGTGTCGAAAGTTGACCTGGCCGCTCATGAGTTCGCTCCAATCATCGCTTGTTGTTTTGTCCCGGCCGGTTCAGAAATCAATTCCGCCGCGCGTTCGGCGATGGCGTAGACGGTTGCGATGGTGTACCCGGTCACGATCGAGGGCATGACGGAGCTGTCGGCCACTCGGAGCCCGCTGATCCCGCGCACGCGCAGCGCGGTGTCGACGACTGCCAGGTCGTCGGTCCCGATCCGGCAAGTCCCGACCGGGTGGTTG
>DATMMZ010000043.1:0-4986 GCA_035569455.1 Mycobacterium sp.
TCCCGAGCCGGCACGTTCCGCAGGAGCAGGAAGGGATTCGGTGCGCCGCGACGCCGCCATCAACCGCGAACGGCTCGTCAGAGCCGCAGAGGAGGTCTTCGCCGAGCGGGGACCGGCCGCCACCCTCGGCGATGTCGCCAACGCGGCCGCGGTGGGTCCGGCGACGCTGTATCGCCGGTTCGCCAACAAGGACGCGCTGGTCCAGGAGGTGCTCAGCGGATTCTTCCGACACCTGATCGACGTAGCCGTCATCGCCGAGCAGTCACCTCCGGAGGCTGGCCTCGACGTCTTTCTGCGGGCCGTGGGCGTCGAGCTTGCCGCCAAGGCGGGACTCTCCGCGCCAGTCTGGGGAGAACTCGCGCCCGAACCTCTCGTCGAGGAACTGCGCCGGCGTTCGACCGAGTTACTGCGACGCGCACAAGGGGCAGGTGCAGCCCGCGCGGACGTCACACCCGACGACATCACCGCTGCCGTCTGGGCGTTGCGCGGCGTCATCCAATCCGAGCGCACCGACCCGGCTCACCATGGCCATGAGCTATGGCGGCGCCATCTGGAGACGATCCTGCGGGGTTTCCGGAGTGCGCCGGGTTGATGACTATTCGGCGCAGCATTCTCGACGAAGTCGGAAATGTCTGGGCTATCTGGCAGAGCGCGACGCCGAGGGCGGTGGCCGCATACTCGTAGGCAGCGGGAGTGCCGCTGTTGCGCACCATGAGTTGACGACAGCCCTGACGACACTCGGGCTTCCCGACACCTTCACCTACACGACAACAGAACTCGTATCGTGCCTGGTCGAACCATCGGCCCGTGCCTACGGATCAGAAGGTTGGGAGTTCGAATCTCTTCGGGCGCGCTAGCAAAGAGGTCGCTTTAGCTGCACTTATGCAGATGTGCCTGCGAGCCGTCAACGCTTCCGAGGCCCTCGGTGTCACGAGGATGTCACAAGATTCACCGAACTTGTGTGCACAGCAGGACTTATCCCGCCAGGCGTGACAACCTGCCCAAGCGTTAACGTTCTCAGTTTCTCAAGGTCGCAGCAAAACTTGGGCACCACCAGCGCCTAACAAGGGCTCGCGTTGAAGGGTTCAGCCACGCGGGCCGCTGTTTACCGCCGTGCAGGGTGTGATCCAGTCGGGTGCGATGGGAAGATCCTGGGCTGAGGGTTCAGGCCCCCAAGAATGCGGCGATTCCGGGCCATGCGGCTGGATCTTGCAAGAGGAAAAGGTGGCCGCTCTCGTAGAGGTGCAGCGTGGCGTCAGTGATCCTGTCAACGATGGCCTGGCCGTTGGTCACCGGTGCGATGTCGTCGTAGAGGCCGCTTCCCACGAAGGTCGGGCACGTCACCCGGTGCAGGCGATCAAGGACATCGTGGTCCTTGCGGGCTTGGAGCTGAAACAAGCGCCCCTGGGCCTGAGCCGCGGTCTCCTCGGTGGGCATGTCTGCGGCGAAGCCGGCCACCAGTGCTGCGTCGTCGGGGTGCGCGGCGAACCACTCGGGCGTCCAGCGCCGGTCCGCCAACTTGAGGGACCTGACTCCGCGCTCGAGGGCTGGCAGATCCGCCAGCGTCTCAAGAGGGTAGGACGCGAAGGCGCCGCCGGGTGAGGTGGCCATGAGGGCCAACCGGTCGAGCCGGTCTGGGAAGGTGACCGCGAATTCCTGAGCGGCCATGCCGCCGTAGCTCAACCCGGCCAACGCCGTTCGGCCCCAACCGACGGCGTCGAGCAGCGCGGCAATGTCCGCAGCGACGTCGGCCATCGAGTACGGCTCGGTTACCGGCGCGCTGCGTCCCATGCCACGGTAGTCGAAGGCCAGCAGCTCGAATTGCGCTGCCAACTTGTCAAGCAGTGGGCGGGTCGAATCCAGTGTGGTGCCAGATCCGTTGCAGTACAGCAGTCGCGGGCCGTCACCGACGCGCTCATAGTGGAGCGCCACCCCGTTACAGGCGGCAATGGGCATGGTCGGTGAGGATAGCAGCGGCGCGGCTATTTGAGGCCGAGCTCTTGATAGATCTGCGAGAGATAGCCGAAACCGTCTGGACTTAGCAGAACCCAGTCGCGAAATCGCCGTTGCGAAGCACGAAGCTGATCGGGGCTCCTTGGGTTGCGGCTTCTTGGTCGAGGACAGCCACCTTGAAGCAATCTCAAAACTAACGTTCTTGACTTCTCAAATATCGCCTCAAATGTGCGGGCCGCAGAAGCACGCCGATGTTCTTGCCGCGCTGCCGAAGTCGTTGCGCTGGCGGTGCTCAAAGAGAGTTACCGCGCCGAGAATATCAACACGGCCCGGGTCGCGATCACGGCGCTCGAGATCGACTGCGGCGCCAAGTAAGCCAAGGCGTGGCCAAGGTTGTCGCCGACGCGGCGGTCGTTTACACCGGCAGCACGATCCCGGTGGCCGGGCCCAGGATGATCTGCTGGCCACCGGGGGGCAGGTAGCCGCCGGTGGGCCCGTAGATGCCGTAGATCGGGTCGGTCGGGCCCGCCCCTGCGTAGATGTCGTTGATCCAACCCGTGGACAGGGTGTACACGGCCGCAGTGTTGCCGGGCGGGGAGAACCTGGTCACCAGCTGGGCGGCGAAGTCGATGACGGGATGTCCGCCCAGCATCGAGTCGACATGCGAGCCGTTGACCAACTCGACCCCGACGAACTGTCCCGGATACAGACTGACCAGTTCATTTGTGGTGGCACCGTTAAGGTTCCACGGCTGGGGCGGCGCGGCCACCACGTAGTCGGGGATGTTCAACGTCTTGAGGTTGGCTATCGAAGCCGCGAAGGCCGAGGAGCTGGATGCGACCCCGTCGAACATCACGACACCGAGAAGGTGGTTGTTGGCGGTGTTCCCCCCGAGGTCCGCGACGTAATCGCCGGCGGCGGTCGTGGCGAGGCCGCCGCCGGCGGAGTGTCCGGTCATGATGAAATCCTGCGGCAGCGTGCCGTGGTAACCGGCCTGGTTCGCGCTGGTGTTCAGTGCCGTCTCGTTGCCCAGGAACAACGAGCCGACGGCCTGCTGCATCTGCGTGCCGTTCAGCCAGGCGCCGTTCGGCAGCGGAAGCGACGACACGGTGGAAACGACCACAATGCTGTCGGTCCGCTCGGCCAGTTGAGTGGCCAGATCGCTGTAATAGCCACCCGTTGCCAGGAAGCCGTGCTGCAGATAGATGACGCCGTGGGCATTCACCGTACCGTCTGCCTGCGTCGGGAAGAACCAGCGCGTCGGGGCATCGTAGCCATGGGGACCGACCGGAATCTCCAGGTAGGAGAACCCCTCCCGGACCCCGGTCACCGCGCCGGGGGTCCCCGTCCCCTCGGACACACCGCCGCTGTAAGTCCCGAGAGTCCCGTTGAGAATGCTGCGGAGCAACCTGCCGGCCAGACCGGGGCCGGTGGCCCCGGTGACGGCGGGCCCGACGGCAGCTTTACCGAAGAGCGGTTGCCCGGTCAGATAGATGAAGGGGGAAAAAATCCCCTGGTCGAAGAACTGTTGCTGCAGCGCCTTCACCACCAGCGACACATTCGTGGCCTCAGCGGCCGCGTATGCGGCCCCGGCCCCGCTCAGCGCACCCACGAACCGGTCGTGAAACAGCGTCGCTTGGGCGGTCAGCGCGTGAAAGTCTTCAGCGTAGCTGCCAAAGAAACTTGCGATAGCCGCCGACACCTCGTCTTCGGCCGCCGCGACGATTCCAGTCGTCGAGGGCGTCGCCGCAGCGGCGGCCCCCTTGATCGCCTCTTCGATCCCGGTCAAGTCCCCCGACACCACGCCAAACGCCTCGGTTGCTGCGATCACGTACGACGACATCGGCGGTTCCCTTCTCCGGCGGCGCGACAACCTCAGGACAGCTGGACGAAGGTACCCGTGTCCGCTTGACGCGTCAGAAAATTCGGCAAATGCGCTATCAGTCTGGTCAACATCGTTCGATTGCGGAAGCACGAGACGAGTGCTCGCAAGCCCCTGACGATTCCTCGATCGTCTGCGGATGCGTAGACACAGCTCGGGCCCTGCCCCCGGTGAACGATCGTCGGGTCGACTCGCAGCGGCCATCGGCGGCGGTTTTCCTCGGTGATCCGGCGAATCGGCGAGCACCATCGCACAGGCTCTAAAGGTCAGTAGGGCAACCGTCTACCGTGTGCTTGCCGACCAAGGAGTCTGACAGTCTCTAGGGCGCAGTCCGTGCAGGAAACCAGTTGTCCGGCGGCCCTGCCGGTTCGAAAAGTGACCAATGATTCGTTATCGCGTTGCTCTGCTTGGTCGCGCTATCGGATGGCGAGCTCTGTCGTGCAGTTCGCTTTCACTTGTGGTGTGTTAAGTGTCGGTCCGGCCAGGTGGGATTTGGATCCGGGAAGACTCGGAGTAGGACGTGGAGGTCCAGTGATCGGGGGGGTGTCGCCAATCGGGGCCGAGTAGGCGGTCTAGAAGCGCGATGCGTTGGTAGAGGGTATTGACGTGGATGTCGAGGGCTCGCGCAGTAGGCGCTGCCCGACATCCATGGTCGAGAAATGCCTTGAGGGTGGCCAGCATAGGCACGTTGCGGTGTTTTTGTTCGGCGACCACCGCACCGAGAATTTCGTCGAATTGTGCTTGTAGTTCGCGGCGGCCAGCCTGAGTGAGCAGAATCCGGTAGATGCCTAGCTGTTCGGCGGTGGCACTGGTGCCCGTGCGGCCAAGTGTTAGCAGTGCCTGCATGGTGTCGGTGGCGTCGTTACGCAGTCCGTCGTACCTCCTCGCGGGTGGCGCGCTTCTCCTCGTAGTGCTTCGCCTTGGCGTCGAGCATCGCGAGGAAGAACGAGAGCTCGTCGCGGGCGTGCTCGCCGGCCGGGCCAAAGTCGCTGCGCTCGAAGATCCGCCAAAACCGCAGCACGGGCTGGATCACCGCGTCGTGGTGCAGGCGCAGGTCGTAGATGCCGGCCTTGGCGATGGTGATGGCGTTCTTGGCGTAGTCCGTCATACCCTGGCCAGGCATCTGGAAGCCGACCACCTCGTCGCGGATC
>DATMMZ010000044.1:0-14437 GCA_035569455.1 Mycobacterium sp.
TGACCGGCACCGTCGACGGCCTGCCGGCCGGTTGCACCGTCGACCGAGTGCGCCAGCATCCGCGTGTAGGCGATCGGGGCGATGGCGTTGACCTTGATGTTCTGGTCGGCTCCTTCGGCGGCCAGCACGCGGGTAAAGCCGATCAACCCGGTCTTGGCCGCGCCGTAATTGCTCATCCCTTCGGCGCCCAGGATTCCCGCGGCCGAGCAGGTGTTGAGTATCCGGCCATACCGTTGCTCGCGCATCACTTTCCAGGCTGGCCG
Organism: Mycobacterium sp.; assembly: GCA_035569455.1. Taxonomy (GTDB): domain Bacteria; phylum Actinomycetota; class Actinomycetes; order Mycobacteriales; family Mycobacteriaceae; genus Mycobacterium. The sequence continues at coordinate 264 of DATMMZ010000044.1, forward strand.
CGTTACGTAGAACGCGCCCTTCAGGTGCACGTCCACCAGGGGTTCGAGACGATCGGGGGTCATGTCCTGAAACGGTGCGTCGCGGACAGTTCCCGCGTTGTTGATCACGATGTCCACTCGGCCCCAGGCGCGAAGGGCGGTGTCGATGATCGCCATTCCGCCTGCTGGACTGGTCACGCTGTGGCTGTCGGCAACGGCCTCACCGCCCCGCTGACGGATCTCCTCGGCGGCGACCTTCGCGGCCTCGACGTTCGAGCCATCCCCGGTCACCGACCCACCGGTGTCGTTGACCACGATGCGCGCGCCGCGCGAGGCAAGAAGCAGCGCGTACTGCTTACCCAAGCCACCGCCCGCGCCGGTGATCACAGCAACCCGCTCGTCAAACCGCAGGTCGTTGGTCGGCATCACTGAATCCCCAAGGCTGGTTTGCTTTTATAACGAACGGTCACCAGGTGACCGGCAGCTCCTTCATGCCATAAATGTCCGCTTCTTTGAACCTCAGCTCACCCGGCGATACCGCCAATTTCAGACCCGGTAGGCGCCGCGCCAGCGTGGCGAATGCGACCTGCATCTCGACTCGAGCGAGGTTCGCTCCGATGCATTGGTGCACGCCGTAGCCAAAAGCCAAGTGTCCGCGGGTGTTTCGTTCGGCGTCCAAGGCGTCTGGGTTGTCGACGAACTCCGTATCCCAGTTTGCTGCGGGCAGGTTCATCAAGACCCAGTCCCCTGCGCGAATCAACTGACCGCCGATCGTGAGGTCTTCGATCGCGACGCGATCGACCTGGCTGTGCACGATGGTGAGGTAGCGCATCAGCTCTTCGACGATGTTCGCGATGACGGCATGGTCGTCGGTCTGACCGAGCCGCTTGAAGATATCGGGATACTGCAGCAGCGCAACGGTGCCCAGTGAAATCATGTTTGCCGTGGTTTCGTGGCCCGCCTGCATCATGATCACACCGGTCATGGCGGCGGTCTCATGGTCGAGCTGGCCGGTCGCGATGTATTCGGTGGCCAGACGGCTGATCAAGTCATCGGTGGGTTCGCGCTCTTTGCGGTAGACGAGCTGCTGGATGTAGGTGTACATGGCGCCGAAGCCGTGCGCCTTCTCCTCTTCGGACGATCTCGTGTCCAGTCCGACCGTCGTGTGGTGCTGAAAGAGCGGAAGGTCTTCGGGAGGCACGCCCAACAACAGCGCGATCACCAGCGACGGCACCGGCAGGCCGAAGTCGCGCACGATGTCGGCCGGTGGGCCTTTGGTGATCATCTCACCGAGAAAGTGGTCGACGAGTTCCTGAATCTGCGGCCGCATCGATTCGCAACGCCTGAAGGTGAAGTTGCCGGTGAGCATGCGTCGCAACCGGTGATGCTCGGGATCGTCGGTCCGCGCGAATATCACCGGGACGTTGTTGTCAGCGGCCGACGACGGCTTGATGGAGTCCGGGATGGTTTCGGCAGACAGGCGCGGATCGGTCAGCGCCGCCCTGATGTCCTGGTAGCGGCTCACGATCCAGGCCGGTTGGCCGTGGTACATCGCCCGTCGCAGGCCCGGCTCCTCCCGCCAGTTCACGAACTCAGCCGGGGGATGCAGCGGGCAGTGCGCAGCGCGAGGCACTGGCATGACCGGGAGGTCCGTCTCGGAGCAGAAATCGGAAGTTGTTGACGTCACCAGTGTTTCCCATTAAGTGTCAGATGGCTGCCAATTGCACCGAGCGTAGAGCCACACGTTATTGGCAGTCAACTGTCAGTTAGGCTGGCACCATGACAACGGTTGCAGACCGGCCGTTGCGAGCGGATGCCGCGCGCAACGTTGAGCGGATTCTGCGCGCCGCGCGGGAGGTTTACGGCGAGCTCGGGCCCGATGCACCCGTGGAGGCCGTCGCCCGCCGCGCAGGAGTCGGTGAACGAACTCTGTACCGCAGGTTTCCCGCCAAGGCCGACCTGGTCCGGGCCGCCCTGGATCAAAGCATCGCCGAGGATCTGACGCCGGCGATCGAAGAGGCCCGCCGTTGCGACGACCCATTGCGCGGCCTGGCCCAACTGATCGAAGCGGCGATATCGCTCGGCGCCCGCGAACACAACCTTTTGACCGCGGCGCACCGGGGCGGATCGCTCACCGCCGACATCTCGGACTCGCTGAACGAGGCGCTTGATGACCTTGTCGGCCGGGGCCAGCAGGCCGGCGTCGTCCGCGCCGACCTGGTCCCCGACGACCTACCGCGCCTCATCGCGATGCTCTACAGTGTGCTGTCGACGATGGATTCGACCAGCGATGGCTGGCGGCGCTATGTCGCCCTCGTTCTCGACGCGATATCGCTGAATGAACGACAGCCGCTGCCGTCGGCGCCGGCCTTTTGTTATGCACTCAAGCCGAACAGCTGGCCGCTGTGAAGGTTGGCTAACTGGGCAGCACCGCAGCGCGAACGTGAAATGGTGCCGGCGGTTTCAGTGACTGTGGTCGCCGGCCCGCAGCGATGAGCTGTCTTCGGCAGCCAGCTCGAGCACGCGGATCTCCCCTGTGCTGCCGTCGACCTCGATCAGCGCCCCTGGCGGAAGAAGTCGAGTGGCATCCCGGACGTCCACCACACATGGGAACCCGAATTCGCGGGCCACCACGGCGGCGTGGGACATCGGGCCGCCGAGTTCGGTCACCACCGCCGCTGCGTAGCAGAATGCCGCGGTGTACCCGACGTCGGTGACCTCCGCGACAAGGATCTCGCCGGGTTGCAGGTCGTCGATGGTCTCGGGCCGCACGATCCGCACACGGCCGCGCACCCGTCGTCCGCACACGCCGACTCCACGCATGGTGTCCCCGCTGGCCAGCGCCGTCGACGATGTGGTCGACGGCTGCCAGCTGCCGCTGAACAGGATTGGTGGAACGACGGCGGCCAGCCTGCGTTGTTCGGCCCGCCGATGGGCCACCAGCTTTTCCACGTCTGCAGGTAACGCATCCAGCTCGTCGACCAGCAGATAGAACACGTCATCGGCCTTGTCGAAGACTCCGGCATCGGTCAGCCTGCGCCCGTACTCACGCAGCAGACCGCGCAGCACCCAGATGGCCCGAACCATTTTGTCGCGGCGGGCTTCGCGGTCGCGCAGTTGGCGTGTGGCCAGCGACGCAACGGGCTTGGCCCGCAACGGAATCTGCGGATGCCTCGGTGTCGGCGCGGGGGGCGCGCTCAAGGTTTTGCCCACCATCCGGACCAGCAACTCCGGATCGTCGGCGTAGCTGGTCGAGCACATCTCGACCTCCGCCGGACCGCGGTGCCCGATAAGCGCCAGCTCGGCCAGCAGCGCCCCGTGAAATTCCGGCGCCTGTTCGGCCAGCGCATCAAGACGCTTGCCGGGTTCGGCCAGCAGACGAGTCACGCCTGCGTCCCGCCGCGCCGCGACCACCAGCCGCTGCACCGCCTCGACCGATCGTGCACTGACCAATTCCGGCCCAGCCGGCGGGGCGGTGTCGCGCCCGCACAAGCCTCGCAACAACACGTTGAACGCGGCGCACAGCATGAATGACCCCGAGGCCAGCAGCCAGCCGTGTACGACGTGGTCGCGCGCCAACAAGATCAGGCTGAGTAGCCGGCGATCGTCCAGCTGCGTGACGTCGCCGCCGGCCAGGCGCTCCAACCGGTCAACATCGGCGATGAAATCGTCGGTGTCGCGGGGCGAGCCCGCGCTCAGCCCCACCAGGTTGACGCCAAATACCCCGATGTTGCGGATATTGCGCAGAAGCCTTCGGGCGTGGGTGAATTCGGGTGGACGCTCCGCACCGAAGATAGGCAGGGAGGCCATGCTGGGGCCGAAGAATCCGCTGTTGCTGACAATCGTCGCGGGCTTGGCGAACGGCACCGTTTCGGCCATGAAATGCGCCGACGTGATCGCCCCGTACAGCCGGTGGGCGAACACGGCGACCGTGCGCATCGCGATTTCACGCTGAATCATCCCGCCGGGCCGGAGCCGCTCGGCGATGCGAGCGCCGCCGGCGCGCAGGCCCCGCACGGTCACCGATGCCGATGACGGTGAGAACGGGCCGGGCAGCGCCTCCGACAAATTCGTGGCCAGATAGGTCGGGAAACGGGGGTCGATTGGGGTGTCGAACTCGCCGTTAGCCCCTTCTGGGCCAGCCAATCTGGGCACCACTCCGTCGTCGGCCGGTACGTCGACGGCGGGCAGGTCTGTGATGCTGGCCAGCCGCCAAGGCAGCGATATCACCCGCTTACCCAGAGTGACCCGGCCGCGCACGGCCAGGGCGAAATCTTCGATGCATTCATCGGCGCTCCAGGCCGGCAGGAATCCCCACTCCTCGCGCAGCCGCGAGGTATCCATCCATGGCGCGCTCCGTATCAATTCCAGCTCGGCTGCTCCCGACAGCCCGAGCCGCCCAAACGCGCTGCCCAGCGGCACGGGGGGCCGCCCGAGCGCGGAGGCGATCTGACGAAACGTCGGCGCACCCGTGGCAGCGAGATTGACCGGGCCGCTGTCGATTTCGGTGTCCAAGACCGCGCGGACCAACAACCGCAGCGCGTCGTCGAGATGGACCACTTGCACACCGCGGTCGGCGGACCCGCCGGGAAACGCCGGCAACGCCAGCAGCCGGCGCACCCAGTTGTCGATGCCTCGGCCGAGGATGAGTGCCGAGCGGATCGCGACCCAGTGCGCGCCGGAGGCCGCCAGCATCTCTTCGACGCGGGCCTTGTGCAGGCCGTCGGCGCGTACGGGAGCCATCGCGTCACGCTCGGTCATCATTGCCGCGTCCGCGGCACCGTAGACGTGTGCCGACGAAACGAAAGCAATGCGTTCGGTTCCGGTCTCGACCATCGCCTCAAGGACGTTGACGGTGCCCCCGATATTGACGTGACGACTGATCCGATCGTCGGGGCCCGGGCTGTGGGCCCACGCGCAATGCGCGACGACATCGGCGCCGGCGACGATACGGCGGACCGCGGCAGCGTCGCGGATATCCGCAGCGACGAAATCGGCTGCACCCGGCCAGCTTTCAGGTCGGTGGCGAGCGATCCCGGTGACGTCGTGGCCTTTGCTGAGCAATCTGGCCGCAAGGCCGCGGCCGAGCACTCCGCTGGCCCCGGTGACCGCGATCCTCACTGAGTGTCCTCGCTAATGCGTATGCCTACTCGTCGTCGTTCATGAACGCCGCGTTGACCAGGTCGTCGAGATCCATGTCCGCGATGTCTCTTTCTGCGGTAGCTTCGGGAGCTGCCACCTGACCCCCATGTACACCGCCATCGGCTTCATTTGCCAACGCGAGCAACAGGTCCAACACCCCCGCCTGCCGAAGCCGCCTGACCGGAATGGACGCCACGACGCGTTGGAGTTCCGCTTCGCCGGGCGCAGCTTGCTGCCTGTCCTGGCCTGTTGTGCCGAGGAGTTCCTTGTGGAAGTAGCCGGCCAGCGCCGCGGAGTTCGGATAGTCGAAAATGAGGGTTGGTGAAAGCGCGAGGCCGGTAGCGGCTTTGAGGCGGTTGCGCATCTCGACCGCGGTCAGCGAATCAAAGCCCAGCTCCTGGAACGCCCGGTCGGGGTCGATGGCCTCAGGGCTCGAGGTGCCCAGCACCGTGGCGATGTGGGAACGCACCAGATCCAACAGGATGGCATGCTGTTCGTCTTCGGGCAACCCTTCCAGGCGTTGCAGGAGTGCCGATTTCGACTTCGCCGCGGCCAGCGAGTCGTCGACTTGACGCCGCGCCGGCGCATTGATCAGGTCGACGAACATCGGCGGCAATGTGCCGCCGTCGAACTTGGCTCGCAGAGCGACCGAATCGATGTGGGCGGGCAGCACGAACGGTTCGTCGACAATCATCGCGGTGTCGAGCAATTCGAGTGCTTCATGGGAGGACATCGCCACGATGCCGTCGCGGGCGAACCGGGCGAAATCGACACTCGCCAAGGCGCCGGTCATGTCGCTGGCCTGATCCCACAGCCCCCACGCCAGCGAGATTGCCGGCAAGCCGTGGGCCTGCCGATGAGTGGCCAGCGCGTCCAGGAACGAGTTGGCGGCCGCGTAGTTGGCCTGACCCGAGGACCCCACTAGCCCGGCCATCGACGAAAACAACACAAACGCAGCCACATCCAGGTCCTGCGTCAGCTCGTGCAGGTTCCACGCCGCATCCACCTTGGCCCGTAGCACCGCATCAACCCGCTCCGGAGTCAGCGAGGTCACCACCGCGTCGTCGAGCACCCCGGCGGCGTGCATCACCGCCGACAGTGGATGCTGCACCGGGATATCGGCGATCACCTTGGCCAGCGCCTCACGATCCGCGGCATCGCAGGCCACCACCTGCACCTGGGCACCGACCGCAGCCAGTTCGGCGCCCAACTCCGCGGAACCCGGTGTATCCAGACCACGTCGACTCACCAACACCAGGTGGCGTACCCCGTGGCGGGCCACCACATGGCGGGCCAGCGCCGAACCCGCCATACCGGTAGCACCGGTGATGAGCACGGTGCCTGCCGCCCATGCGTCCGGCATCATCATCACGACCTTGCCGACATGACGCGCCTGACTCAAATACCGCAGGGCCGCAGGCGCCCGCCGCACATCAAACGTGGTGACCGGCAACGGCCGCAATACGTCTTCGCCGAACAGCGCAGCCAGATCGGCGAGCATCCTCTGGATGTGGTCCGGCCCCGCCTCGAAAAGGTCAAAGGCGCGGTAGCGCACGCCCGCATGTTGTTCGGCGACCACACCAGGATCACGGATGTCGGTCTTGCCCATCTCCAGAAAGACCCCACTGGGTGCGACCAATCGCAGCGAGGCATCCACGAAGTCGCCCGCCAGCGAGTCGAGTACCACATCCACGCCGCGCCCATCGGTGACCGCCCGGAACTTGTCCTCGAACTCGAGAGTACGCGAATCGGCGATGTGGTCGTCGTCAAAGCCCATGGCCCGCAACGTGTCCCACTTACCCCGGCTGGCGGTGGCGAACACCTCCAGGCCCCAGTGCCTGGCCAGCTGGACCGCCGCCATGCCCACCCCACCAGCGGCAGCGTGCACGAGCACCCGCTGCCCGGCCTTCACCTCGGCCAGGGCGGACAACGCGTAATAGGCCGTCGTGAAAACGACGGGGGCCGTGGCGGCGTCGGCGTAGGACCAACCCGCGGGCAGTTTGATCATCAGCCGCTCGTCCGTGACCGCGATGGCGCCGGTCCCTTCGGGGAACAGACCGGTTACCGGGTCGCCCACTGCGAAACGGCCATCCCCAGAAGCGGTTTCGAGAACGACTCCGGACGCCTCAACACCCATGGCCGCGTCCTCATCGGGATAGAGACCTAACGCGATCATGACGTCGCGGAAATTGGCGGCCATGGCGCGGGTCGCAACGCGCACCTGTCCCGGCGCCAACGGCGCATCGGCGTCGGGAATCGGCTCCAGGCGCAGATTCTCGAACGTGCCCGTGCTGCTCATACCCAACCGCCACGGCACACCATCCGGGGGCACCAGCACGCCGTGAACGGCGCGGCTGCCATGCACCCGCGCGGTGTACGCTTGGCCGCCCCGCAGCAACATCTGCGGTTCACTCGCCGCCAAAACCGCGTCGGCCCCTTCAACATCCAGGCGCCCGTCAACGTCGACCAGCACGATCCGGCCGGGATGCTCGGTCTGCGCCGACCGCACCAAACCCCACACCGCCGCGCCCGCCAAATCGGTGACGTCCTCGCCGGGCAACGCCACCGCGCCCCGCGTCGCTACCAGCAAGACCCCCGAGTCACGCTCGGTCAACCACGACTGCACGACGGCCAGCGCTTTGTGCGTCGCCGCATACGCCCCGGCCACGGCATCACCAGCGGCGGGTTCCGACTCGAAAACCTCATACGTCGGGGCGGCATCAACCGCGGAGCCGGCCGGTATCCCGGTCGCCGGCGACCAGATCACTTCGAACAGCCGGTCCCGGCCCGAGCCGGACAGCGCAGCCTTCAGCTGCCGCTCGCTCACCGGCCGGGCGACCATTGACGCCACCGACAGCACCGGCAACCCCAAACCATCAGCAAGCTCGATCGAGACCGCGGACGGACCCGTCGGCGCAATCCGAGCACGTGCCGCCGAAGCGCCTGCGGCATGCAAAGACAGGTGCTGCCAGGAAAACGGCACCAGCACCGACCCCTCGGTAAGCCCCGCCGTCCCGGCCAGTCCTGTCTCGGGGGCAAGCATCACCGCGTGCAAGGCCGCATCCAACATCACCGGGTGGACCCCGAACCCGGCCGCTGACACCCCGGCGTCCGCGGGCAAAGTCACCTCGGCGAACACTTCATCGCCGCGACGCCACATCGCGGTCAATCCTTGGAACGCAGGACCATACCCATACCCACGCTCGGCGAGCCGCTCGTACCCGTCGCCGATGTCCACCGCGACCGCACCCACCGGCGGCCACACCGACAAATCCGCGGTCGGCTGTACCGACCCCGCGCTTAGCGCGCCCTCGGCATGCAAAAGCCAGGGCGAACCAGCCTCAGCACGCGAAAACACCGATATCGCGCGCGCACCCTGCTCGTCCGGGCCACCGACCACTACCTGCACCGCCACCGAACCCGAGGCAGACAACACCAGCGGCGCAGCCAGATTCAGCTCGTCAACGACTCCGCAGCCCACCTCGTCGCCCGCGCGGATCGCCAACTCCACAAACCCAGCCCCCGGGAACAGCACCACCCCACCGACGGCGTGGTCGGCTAACCAGCCCTGCGCGCTGGGCGACAACCGGCCCGTCAGCACCACCCCGCCCGTGGCCGGCAGCTCCACCACGGCGCCTAGCAACGGATGCTCGCTGGCCTCCAACCCCAAGCCGGCTGCGTCGGCCGCGGTAGAGGCGCCGGAGAGCCAAAACCGCCGCCGCTCGAAGGCATACGTGGGCAGTTCCACGAAATTGGCCTTGCCGAGTACGCCACGCCAGTCCACATCCATGCCGGCGACAAACCCGTGCGCGACCGCGTTCATCAGGGTTGCCGGCTCTGGGCGGTCCTTCCGCAATGCCGACATTGTCAGCACGGGCGCGTCTGGCAGCGATTCCTCGATGGATGCGATCAGGCCGCTGCTCGGTCCGACCTCGAAGAATCGGTTTGCACCGGCTGAGTGCGCGAAGCGGATGCTGTCGGCGAACCGCACCGCCTCGCGAACGTGCCGCTTCCAGTACGCTGCCGACGCGAAGTCGTCTCCCGCCAGCTGTCCGGTCACGTTCGACACAATCGGGATGCTGGGCTGTCCGATGGCGAGCCCGGCAGCGGCCGTCCCGAATTCGTCGATCATGGGTTCCATCAACGGGGAATGGAACGCGTGCGAGACAGCCAGCTGGTGCACTCTGCGGCCGTCTGCGCGGAGCTGGTTGGCGATGGCCATCGCCGCGTGGTGCTCTCCCGAAATCACTACCGAGGCAGGCCCGTTGATCGCGGCGATGCCAACGTCGGCGCCCAGCAGCGGCCGCACTTCTTCTTCGGTGGCGTGCACGGCGAACATCGACCCGCCCGGCGGCAGAGCCTGCATGAACCGGCCCCGGGCGGCCACCAGTACCGCAGCGTTTTCCAGCGAGAGCACACCGGCGACGTGTGCGGCGGACAACTCACCGACCGAGTGGCCCATCACGAAATCGGGATGCACCCCCCAGGATTCCAGCAACCGGAACAATGCCACTTCCACCGCGAACAAAGCCGGTTGCGCGAATTCTGTTGTGTTCAACAGGGTTTCGTCGTGGCCCCACATCACTTCGCGCAGTGGGCGCAGCAGGTGCCGATCCAGTTCACCCACGACGGTGTTGAACGCCTCGGCGAATACCGGGTATCCGGCATGCAATCCCATGCCCATGCCCAGCATTTGCGAGCCTTGACCGGGGAAGACGAACACGGTCTTGCCCGCCGGCGTCGCCGTCCCCCGAATGACCGAGCCACCCAGGTCATCATCAACCAGCTCATCCAGCCCGGTCAGCAACCCGTCTCGATCACCACCAACAACGACCCCCCGATGCTCAAAGGCCGAGCGGCCCGCCAACGACCACCCCACGTCGGCAACATCAAGCCCACCATGGGCGCGCACATGCTCGGCCAACCGCGCAGCCTGTGCCCCCAACGCCGCCGCCGACTTCGCCGAAACCACCCACGGCAGCACCGGCTGCGGCGGGCCGGCTTCCCCTGCCGACTCAGCTGGGGCTGCCTCCACGATCACATGCGCGTTGGTGCCGCTAATGCCAAACGACGACACCCCCGCCCTTCGCGCCCGACCGTTCGCCGGCTCGGCCGGCCAGGGCCGCGCGTCGGTCAGCAACGACACCGACCCCGCCGACCAATCCACATGCGGGCTCGGCACATCCACGTGCAACGTCGCCGGCAACATCTCGTGGCGCATCGCCTGCACCATCTTGATCACGCCGGCAACACCGGCAGCGGCCTGGGTGTGACCCATATTCGACTTGATCGACCCCAGCCACAGCGGCTCGGCCGAACCGCGGCCCTGGCCATACGTCGCCAACAACGCCTGGGCCTCAATCGGATCGCCCAACGTGGTACCGGTCCCGTGGCCTTCAACCACATCGACCTCGGCCGCGCTGAGACCCGCATTGGCCAACGCCGCCCGCACCACCCGCTGCTGCGACGGACCATTAGGCGCGGTCAACCCATTCGAGGCACCGTCCTGATTGACCGCCGAACCCCGCACCACCGCCAACACCGGATGCCCCAACCGCTGTGCATCCGACAACCGCTCCACCACCAGCATTCCGCCGCCCTCAGAGAATCCGGTGCCATCGGCGGCCCCCGCGTAGGCCTTGCACCGGCCATCCGGAGACAACCCGCGCATGCGGCTGAACTCCACAAAGATGTCGGGTGTGGCGTTGACGGTGACGCCGCCGGCCAGCGCCAGATCGCACTCCCCCGAGCGCAGCGACTGCACCGCCATATGCAACGCCACCAGCGACGACGAACACGCCGTGTCCACCGACACCGCCGGGCCCTCCAACCCGAGCACATACGACACCCGCCCCGACGCCACGCTCGACGACTGCCCGGTCAGCCGGAAGCCCTCCATCGCTTCGGCGGCGCCCATGCCGTAGCCCTGGGTGTACACCCCGGCGAACACGCCGGTGGCGCTGCCACGCAGGCCTCCGGGTTCAATGCCGGCTCGCTCCAACGCTTCCCAGGACAGGTCGAGGAACATCCGCTGCTGCGGGTCCATCGCCAGCGCCTCGCTCGGCGCTATACCAAAGAACGCGGGGTCGAAGTCAGCGACACCATCCACGAAGCCGCCGGTGCGGGTGTAGCACGCGCCCGGAACGTCGGGATCTGGGTTGTACAGGCCGGCCAGATTCCAGCCGCGGTCGCTCGGGAATTCGGAGAGCACATCACGGCGCTCGGTCAGCATGTCCCAAAGATCGTCGGGGGAATTCACCCCACCCGGGTAGCGGCACGACATGCCAACGATCGCGATCGGATCGTCGCCCGTGGCACGAACCGCCGGGGCGTGCTTGATTTCTTGTGGGATCCCGGCGAGTTCGGTGCGGATGTAACTGGCGAGGCCGTTGGGTGTCGGGTAGTCGAAGATGAGTGTGGGTGAAAGCGCCAGTCCCGTAGCGGCTTTAAGCCGGTTACGCATTTCGACCGCGGTCAGCGAGTCAAAGCCCAACTCCTGGAACGCCTTGTCGGGGTCGATCTCCTCCGGAGAGGTATTGCCCAACACCGTGGCGATGTGCGAGCGCACCAGGTCCAGCAGGACGGCGTGCTGTTCGGGCTCGGGCAGCCCATGCAGACGGTGCGCCAGAGCCGATTTCGATTTCGCGGCAGCCAGCGAGTCGTCGACCCGTCGCCGGCTCGGCGCGTTGACCAGGTCGGTGAACATCGGCGGCACCGCCACCGCGTGGGCCCGCAGCGCGGTCAGGTCGATGCGGGCGGATGCCATGAATGGTTCGTCGATAATCAATGCGGTGTCGAACAATTCCATCGCCTCGTCCGAGGACAACGCCACGATGCCGTCGCGGCCCAGCCGGGCGAGGTCGGCGGTGTCCAATCCGCCGGTCATCGCGCTGGCCTGATCCCACAGGCCCCACCCCAGCGACATCGCCGGCAACCCGTGAGCCCGACGATGAGCAGCTAACCCATCCAGGAAAGAGTTGGCCGCCGCGTAGTTACCCTGGCCCGACGACCCCACCAGCCCGGCCATCGATGAAAACATCACGAACGCCGACACATCCAGATTGCGGGTCAACTCGTGCAGGTTCCATGCCGCATCCACCTTGGCCCGCAACACCGCATCCACTCGCTCGGGCGTCAGCGATGTGACCACCGCGTCGTCAAGCACACCGGCCGCGTGGATTACGCCCGACAACGGCAGCTGCACCGGAATAGCGGCAATCACCTTGGCCAACGCCTCCCGGTCGGCCGCATCGCAAGCGACCGCGTGCACCCGGGCGCCGGCAGCGGTCAACTCGGCCACCAACTCCGCGGCCCCCGGTGCATCGGGGCCACGCCGGCTCACCAACACCAGGTTCCGGACTCCGTGGCGGGTCACCAGGTGACGTGCCAACGCCGAACCTGCCATACCGGTACCACCTGTGATCAGCACCGTGCCCGCTGCCCACGCATCCGGCATCATCATCACGACCTTGCCGGTGTGGCGGGCCTGACTCAGATACCGCAACGCCGCGGGTGCGCGCCGCACGTCAAACGTCGTCGCCGGCAAAGGCCGCAGCACTCCGGCGTCGAATAGCTCGGCGAGGTCGAGCATCCACTGATGCATGCGGGGACGACCGGGCTCGAAGAGGTCGAAGGCGCGGTACCGGACCCCGGGGTATTCCTGGGCGATCACGCCGGGATCGCGGATGTCGGTCTTGCCCATCTCCAAGAACACTCCGCCCGGAGCGACCAGACGCAATGAGGCATCGACGAATTCACCGGCGAGGGAGTCCAAGACCACATCCATGCCACGGCCACCGGTGACCGTCCGGAATTTGTCCTCAAACTCCAGGCTGCGCGAGTCAGAGATATGTTCCTCGTCAAAGCCCATGGCCCGCAACGTGTCCCACTTGCCCCGGCTGGCGGTGGCGAACACCTCAAGCCCAAGGTGCCGTGCCAGCTGCACCGCAGCCATGCCCACCCCACCCGCGGCGGCATGCACCAACACCCGCTGGCCCGGCTTGACATCGGCCAGATGTACGAACGCCATGTAGGCGGTGGTGAATACGGCTGATATGGAGGCGGCTTCGGCGTATGACCAGTCTGCAGGCATCGGCAGCAACAACCGGACATCGCCGGCCACCAGTGTGCCACTGCCGTCCGGGAAGAACCCGTACACCGAATCACCGACCGCGAACTCGGTGACGCCGGGGCCGACTTCGGCCACCACACCGGCACCCTCACCGCCGAGCAGCGCGTCGTGGGTGAACATGCCCAGGGTGATCATGATGTCGCGGAAGTTGGCCGCGATGGCGCGCAGAGCCACCCGAACCTGGCCGGGCTCCAACGGCGCGTCGGCGTTGGGAACCGGTTCGAGCCGCAGGTTCTCGAAGGTGCCCGCGCTGCTGATACCCAACCGCCAGGGTCCATCAGCAGGAGGCACCAAGACGCCGTCAACTGCGCGGCTGCCATGCACCCTCGCGGTGTAAACCTGTCCGCCGCGCAGCAACATCTGCGGCTCGCCGACCGCCAAAACCGCGGCTACCGCACCATCTTCAAGGGGCGCATCGGAGTCAACCAGCACGATCCGGCCCGGATGCTCGGTCTGCGCCGACCGCACCAGCCCCCACACTGCCGCGCCGGCCAAATCGGTGACGTCCTCCCCCGCCAAACCCATTGCGCCTTGGGTGGCCACCACCAGCACACCCGAGTCATGCTCGGTGAGCCACGATTGCACGGCAGCCAGCGCCAAGTGCGTGCGCTGAGAGGTTCCGGTCACCGGATCTTCTTCAGCAGCAACAGATTCGAAGAGCTCGTAGGACGGAGCGCGATTACCACTCGCCGTTGCGGTTGTCGTCGCCGGCGACCAGATCACCTCAAACAGCCGGTCCGGGCCGGCATCCGACACCACCGCGCGCAACTGCTGCTCGCTGACCGGGCGGGCCACCATCGCGCCAACCGACAACACCGGCAACCCCAACCCGTCGGCAAGCTCGATCGAGACCGCTGAAGTATTAGTCGGGCCCGCCGGCGCGATCCGCGCCCGTACCGCTGAAGCACCCGCGGCATGCAGC
>DATMMZ010000045.1:0-3968 GCA_035569455.1 Mycobacterium sp.
GGTTGGCCTGTAGCCATTGCGGTAGCTCCTGGGTGAGGAAGGTCTCCCAGTTGTAGGTGAGGCAGCCGCTCTTACCGCAGGCGGGCTTGTACCAGTTCGTGTAGAAGCTGGACTGCCCACCCACCGGCATCACGATCGACAACCCGGAATTGAGATACCACTCGAACGCCGGCGTGTTGATGTCCCAACCGTTCCAGTCGTCCGTGGCCCGCAGCCCGTCGAGCAGGTACACCGCGTGCGAGTTCTTTCCGCCGCTCTGGAATTCGACCTTGATGTCGCGGCCCATCGACGGCGACGGCACCTGCAGGTACTCCACCGGCAGCCCCGGCCGGGAGAACGCATGCGCGCTGGCCGGGCCGCCGAGCAGTGCCAACCCGCTCAACAGCACCGCCGAGACGGCGGCCACCGCCAGGCGGCGCAGACACTCGGCGCCGAGGTGACGCAACGTTGGCTTCTGACCTCGAGTGTTGTTCCCGAACCCCTCCATCGCCTCCACTTTCTGCCGTTTATTGCGGGGGCCAAACGGTGTCGAGGCTAATCGGCCTGGCTGAAGACTCTCTGAAGATCCTGAAGATTTGGCGATCAGAGCGCGGCGACGGGCGGACTGTGGTCGGATGAACCCCTGAACAGCCGATTCCCCAGCTGGGCGAGGGAGAAGGATGAGACCACAGGGGCCGATGCCGGCGCGGGGGTGGCTGGCGCTTGCCTGCGGAGCGGTGCTTGTCAGCGCCGTGATCATCGGCGTCCTGGTCGCGTATGGGTCGCCGTCGGCCCCGAACACGTCGACACCTGCCGCGGCCACCAGTGTGCCTGAAAGCACGGCGCCACTTCCGGACCTGGGTGGCCCGCATTCGCGTCTGGTCCCCGAGATGTCGCTGCCCGTCGGAGCGCGGCCCTTCACGGGGAAACCGACGCCGCCCGGCTTCGAGTTCTGGGAGGTGCCCGGCGGCCGCCACGACCTCGTGGTGCAGTTGAGGTCCGAGCTACCCACTTTCGCGCCGCTGAACGGGATGCCGTGGTGCGGCGAGTTGAACGACGCCATCACGTCCTGGGCATGGGGATATGCCGCCGACACGATAGGCGTGTCGTTTATCGACGGTGGCGTGATGATCACGCGGTTGCCCCAGCCGCAGGGGTGCCGCCCGTAGTACCCGGATCGTCTGCTCATCGCCCGAGGGCTCATCGGTCATCTGCTCTTCGCCCGAGGGCTCATCGCCGACGCCGTTGACGCTAAATCATGTCGCTGTTCGTCATCCACCGCGTGATCGGCCAGCCGATGAACACCGGCAGCCAGCAGGTGAGAATCCGGTAGAGCAGCACGGCCGGCACGCCGATGGCCGCGGGCACACCGAATGCCGCCAGACCGCCGATCAGCGCCGCTTCGACAGCGCCCACGCCGCCGGGGGTGGGGGCCGCCGAGGCAAGGGTTCCGCCGACCATGGTCACGACGGTGACAGTGACGAACGAGGTGTTGCCGCCGAACGCCCCGACGCTTGCCCACAATGCCAATGCCGCGCCGAGAGTCGTTGCAGCACAACCGAGAACGATCAGGGCCAGGCGCTTGGGTTCGCGGGCGAGTGCAACGAGATCCGCCCCGACCTCCTTGATCCGAGGCCGCACCGCCGTGCCGAGCCATTTCCGCAGCCTGGGCACGATCAGGAACGCGCCGACAAGCCCGAGGGCCAGCCCGGCGATCAGGTAAAGAATCGTGGCGGAGGGGACGAAGTGGGACAGGTCGGCCGTCGCGCCCGCGGCGGCACTGAAGATGATCAGTAGCGTAACGTGGCTGATCACCTGCACTGCCTGTTGCATCGCCACTGCCGCGGTGGCACGCACGGCGCTCAGGCCGGCCTTGTGCAGGAATCGCGTACTGAGCGCAAGCCCGCCGACGCCCGCGGGGGTGGTTGTGGCGGCAAAAGTGCTGGCGAACTGGGCGATCACCAGATTCCGATAGCTCACCACCCCGTCGGCGCAGGCCCACAGCGCGGCCGCCGCGCCGACGTATGTCAGCCCCGAAACCGCCAGCCCCAGAAGTGCCCACCACCAGTTCG
This sequence comes from Mycobacterium sp., assembly GCA_035569455.1. GTDB lineage: Bacteria > Actinomycetota > Actinomycetes > Mycobacteriales > Mycobacteriaceae > Mycobacterium. The sequence continues at coordinate 2,052 of DATMMZ010000045.1, forward strand.
CCTTCCCAAGCTCAGAAAAGAACGTGGGCACCGTGCTGATGAACGGGTAGGCGACGTAGACCAGCGCGACGAGCAGCACCATTTGGATGACCTGGTTGCGGCTGAACCGGGTGATGGTCTCGGCCTTGATCTGATCGGCACCGGTTTGGCGTTTCACCTCGTCACGCGCGGCGGAGATGACGGCACCCGCATCGCCAATTGGGTCGCGAATCCGGGATGGCACAGCGGATTTCGTGAGTCGACGGGACGCCGTCAACACCGCATCTTTGCCGAGGGAGTCGATAGCGGCGCCCACCGCAGACTTCGCGTCATACAGATGGCTGGTCGTCACCAAGAGTTGGGCGATATCCGACTGAAGCTGAGTGTCGGTGGCGCCGTACTCGGATTCGCCGAAGCCCCCGAAGCGCACCGTGCCGTCGTCGACGGTGATCTCCTCGCTGCGCAGGTCACCGTGGGAGATCTGGTGGTTGTGCAAGATGTGCAGCGAATCCCACACCCGGGCTACGGGTGTGGCGTCCGCGCACTCGTTGATCGGGGTCCCGCGGGCCGGGGTGTGCGCAAACAGCGTCCATCCCCGGTCCAGCGCGGCGACCGCGATCGTCGACGTGTTGGCGAGGTTGAGATCACCGATGGCGATGGCCATCAGCGCCCGATGCTCGACGGCACGGCGCATGGAGGTCTGCAGCGGCGCGGTTTCGGTATCGCGGAGTCTCAGCTTCTGCCAGAGCTGGCGCAGCGTGCCGCCGCTGCGTTGGTTCGGGCCGTACATCTCGACGATCGCGACCGAATCCGGTTGTGACGTCATCGCGGACAGCTCGAGCGGTCCGTGCCCCGCCGGTCGGACGACCCTGAGCGCGACCACGAAAAATCCGCGCCTGGACATCGCCCGGATGGCGCCCTCGAGCGGCACCTCCAACGCGGGGGTCCCGACGACCAGGACCACCAATGCGCCGACGAACCAGCCCACCGCCAGCCCCAGCAACGAGCGGGCCGGCACCACGGCGCTGACGACGAGGTGGATCGGCACGAAGGCCAGCAGCAGCGTCCACCACCACCGACGCAACCGCGCGGGCTGCCAAGGGCCCGAGACCGTGAGCACCGCGGCGAGCATCGCGATCCACCGTGGGTCGTCGATGAATTGCGACGAGACCGTGGTGAACCGGTCGGACAGGTCGAAGTGCCATCTCGGCGCGGCGATGCCGTTGCCGCTGATTGACAGGGCGAGAAGCGAGATAAACGCGGCAGCTGCATACGCGCCGAGGAGTTTCCACTGACGGCTGACAACAAGGCTGATCAGGATCACGAACGGCAACGCCAGAATCGCGACGCCGTAGATCAGATAGACAAGATTTGCCTGAGTGGGTGTGAGAACTCCGACGATTCTGGAGATCGATTTCTCGAGCTCGACCCAGTTGTTGCGGGTGATCACCGAACCCGCGATCACGGTTATCAGGAACAGGGCCGCGAGGACGACCCGGAGGATGTCGTTGGTCCGTCGAGTCAGCGGTTGCAGCAAGCTGCCGGAAACGGTGATCTCCCGCCCGTCAACTCGCATGTTTCGAACGATCTTTCGGATCGGCGCCAGGGCCGCGCTGGTGAACGGCTCGCCGACACGTTAGCCCCTGCGGCGCCGCTGGTAGCTTCGAATTGCCCGCAGCGATACCAGGGGTGACCATGCAGCCGGAACCGCCGCCCGGTGCCAACGCCGATGAGGTCAATGCATGGTGGAATTCGCTCACCGGAGACCAGCGGGATCAGCTGATCGCCGGGCATCCGCCGGAGTTGGGCAATCTCAACGGCATTCCCGCCCAGGCGCGCGACCAGATCAACACCGCGGTGCTGGGCGACGACCTGAAACTCGCCGATGACTCGGTGCGGCACCGCAACGCCGTCCAGGTGAAGCAGGGCCTGGACCAC
>DATMMZ010000046.1:0-9691 GCA_035569455.1 Mycobacterium sp.
AGTCGTGAAGAGTTCTCGGAGCGGTTGCTGAAAGGCTCGGTCAAGAAGTCTTATGAGCCCATCGTCGACATCGACTGGGACGCCCCCCTCGAACCGGACAAGTTCTATCTACCGCCGCGGCTCGTGTCCCTCTACGGCACCCCGATGTGGGACGCGATGACCCGCGAGCAACAGATCGAGCTGTCCCGTCAGGAACTGGTCAACACCCTGTCGGCGGGGATCTGGTTCGAGAACATGCTCAACCAATCGTTGTTGCGCACCATCCTGCACGAGGACCCCACAAGCCGGGAGACGCATTACAAGCTGACCGAACTGGGCGACGAGACCCGGCACATGGTGATGTTCGGCAAGGTGATCGAGCGCATCGGCGCCAAGCCGGTACGCCCACGGCGATTCCATCGGATGATCATCAACACCCTCCCGCTGGCGTTCCAGCAGGGCTCGATGCTGTGGATGGCGGCGCTGATCGGTGAAGAGATCTTCGACTCGCTGCAACGCCAGATGATGGACGATCCGGAACTGCAGCCAATAGTCCAGCGACTCATGCGGATTCACGTCACCGAGGAAGCCCGCCACATCCAGTTCGCCCGCGACGGCGCACGCAAGCGGGTGCAGACCATGCCCCGGCTCAACAAATGGTTCATGGCCAACATCAACGGTATCGGTGGGTATTTCTTCCGCTTCCTGTTCAGCTATCCGGTTCCGTACGCGCGCACGGGTCTGGACCCGCGGCTGGCACGAAGGACCGCGCGCAACAACCCACTCCGGCACGAGACCCAGCGGGCCGGCTTCGCCCCGCTCGCCGCGTTTTTGACCGAAGTGGACCTGATGGGCCCGATCGCACGCCGCAGCTGGCAGCGCACCAACTTTCTGTGACTCAGACCGCCGGCGCTACGCAGGCCCGTCAACAGGTGATCGTCACCGGCACGGGAGCCGCCGGCCGGCGCGCCGGAGACGAATTGTTGGCGACCGGTATCAACGACTTCCTGATCTTGGACAAACCCGCCTACCAGGTGGTCGCTTCGATGTTCGACGACGCCACCGACGCCTGGACATTGCAAACCGCGGCCGGCGAGATCTTCCGGTGCGGTGTCGTCATCGCGACCGACCGACCTGCCGTCCCGTGGATACCAGAACTGTTGGGGCACAACGACTTCCGCGGAATATCGTTTCACGCAGCGGAGTGGGACCCCGATTTCGTTCCGGCCGACAAGCACATCGCGGTGATCGGCACCGACGCCACCGCCGGCCACTACATCGGGCGGCTGACCGAAACGGCGGCTTCGGTCGCCGTCTTCGCGTATCCACCGCGACGAGTTGTCCCGGAAATACCGCTCCGGATCACCCTCGCCACACGCTGGCTGCGCCGCCACACCCGACCGGGACGCGACGGTGAGCAGCCGCGCCCGGTGCTGGTGGGGTCGGCTATCCACACCGTGACCCCGTCGGGCATTCGCACCAGCGATGGTGTCGACCATCGCGCCGACACCATCATCTACGGCACCGGTTTCGCGGCCCCCGACGCGACGCTGCTCGGCGCCGGCGGACTGACCATCCGGCGAGCCTGGAACGACGGCATGGAGCCCTACCTCGGGGTCGCGGTTCACGGTTTCCCCAATTACTTCTTCATCACCGGACCCGATATCGTCGCGCAAGCACGCTGCATCGCCGAGCGCGTGGCGCTCATGAGACGCACCGGCAGCACCCGCATCGAGGTGCGGCGCAGCAGCCAGCAGGTGTTCAACGAGCGCGCCTGCCTGGAACCCACCCAGTTCCATCGAGTGGCATCGGCCTTTGATCTGTCGGGCACTGCAGGCGAGGACGAAGAGACCTACCAGGGCGCCGCGACGCTGACGATTGCCGGCGCCAGCCACCCAGTGCGAGTCCGGCTCACCGGCCACCTCGACCCGATCGACGGCCATTACCACTGGCAGGGGACGGTTTTCAGTGCGCTCGCGGATCCCTTACCGGATGAGACGCTCAGGCAGGGGCGGGCGGCGACGCTGACGGTCGGCAATTGCAGTGCGCCGGCGCGCATCGTCGAACAAACGCCGTGGGGCACGCACTCGATCGCCGGAGTGGGCGCTCCACCGTACGCGCTGAACGGCCCCTGAGCGAGCCCCGAACGGCCCCGCACGGACCCTCACCGATGGCGGCGGCGGTTCGGTGCCGTGTTCGCCAAGTTACCCCGTTCCCGAGGTTTGCCAGGTGCCGACATTGGGGTAATACGGTTAGGCTAAGTTTCATCCCACACCGGAGGTTGGCCACAAGCATGAAGTGGGTAACCCCCGTGGGTGCGCGCGCTGCGCAAGGCGACTAGACAGACGAGAAGAACGGCGTGTTCGTGGTAGCGGTTGATGCTTCGGACAGGCGGGGTCGGGGTACTTTCCCGACGCACGTCCAGATCGCGGCGCGACCACGGGCCCCCGAGGCACCACTACATCGTGTACATCGTGCGGCCGCCGAATGGGCCGACCGAAAGCGGATAACGCTCGCGATCGACGGACTGGCCGGTCACCCTGCCGTGTTTGCCCACGTCGATGCCCCTCAAATCGCGTTAAGCAAGGTGATTAACAGAAGTAATAACTTTCTGCCGCCCACGGGGGCGGCATCGGGCGGGACTTCGAGGAGCAGGACATGCAGCCGGACCACGGGATGGAACTGGAATGCCGGATCAATTGCTTTTCGACCAAGCTAGGAACGAGGCCGCGGTGAGCGCGGTGGCTGAGTCGCCAAGCTCGCTGGCAGTTGCGGCTCGGACGGAGCAGTCGGTGGCCGTCCTGACGGTCGACGGCGTTCTTGATGCCGGCAGCTCCGCGGCGCTGCGCCACAGCATCATGAAGGCCACGCTCCAGGAGCCGTCCGCAGTCATCGTCAACGTGAACGCCCTTCGGGTGCCCGCCGAATCGGCATGGTCGGCCTTCCTCGGCGTGCGCTGGCAGGTCGAAACCCACCCCGACGTTCCGATCGTGCTGGTCTGCGCTCAGCGCGCGACCCGCGAGGCGATCACCCGCAGCGGGGTCGCCCGTTTCATGCCGGTGTATGCAACCGAGAAGGGGGCGATGAAGGCTATTAGCCGGCTCGCCCGTCGCACTGTCCAGCGCGCCGATGCCCAGCTGTCGCCGAACCTGACCAGCCTTCGCGAGTCGCGCCGGCTGGTCCGCGAGTGGCTCACCGGTTGGTCGCAACCCGGACTCATCCCCGTCGCGTTGGTGGTTGTCAATGTGTTCGTGGAAAACGTGCTGGAACATACCGGCAGCGACCCGGTGATGCGCGTCGAGACGGACGGCGCGACCGCGACCATCGCGGTCTCCGATGGCAGCAACGCGCCCGCCCTGCGGCTGCCCTCGCCGCCGAAGGGCATCGACGTATCCGGCCTGGCGATCGTCGACGCCTTGTCACGCGAGTGGGGTAGCACTCCCACTTCGTCCGGCAAGACCGTCTGGGCGGTCATCGGGCCGGAAAACCAGCTCTAAGCCCCAGCTTCGTCGCGGCTATTCCCGTTGTATGGGACCCGGGTGCGGGCCAAACTAGAACACGTTCTAATGTCGGTTGACGGCCCCTTCCAGGAAGGCAGATGCAGTGCGGTTCAGCTTTGCCGAGTCATTGACCGACCCGACGTTCTACATCCCGCTGGCCAAGGCGGCGGAGGCGGCGGGCTACCACAGCATGACGATTGCCGACAGCATCGCGTATCCCTTCGAGTCCGACTCGAAATACCCGTACACCCCCGACGGCAGCCGCGAGTTCCTGGACGGCAAGGAAATCGTCGAGGCCTTTGTCCTGACGGCGGCGTTGGGGGCGGTGACGACGAACCTGCGGTTCAACTTCTTCGTGCTCAAGCTGCCCGTCCGACATCCGGCGCTGACGGCCAAGCAGGCGGGTTCGCTGGCCGCGCTGACCGGCAACCGATTGGGACTTGGCGTCGGCACCAGCCCGTGGCCCGAGGATTACGAGCTGATGGGAATCCCATTCGCCAAGCGCGGCAAGCGAATGGACGAATGCATTGAGATCGTGCACGGCCTCACCAGCGGCGACTACTTCGAGTACCACGGTGAGTTCTACGACATCCCCAAGACCAAGATGAGCCCGGCTCCCACCCAGCCGATCCCGATCCTGGTCGGCGGCCACGCCGATGCCGCGCTGCGGCGCGCGGCGCGCCTCGACGGCTGGATGCACGGCGGCGGTACCGACCCCGAGGAACTCGACCGGCTCATTGCCCGCGTCAAGAAGTTTCGCGAGGAAGAGGGTAAAACCGGGCCGTTCGAGATCCACGTCATCTCGACGGATGCCTACACCGTGGACGGCATCAAGCGCCTCGAGGACAAGGGCGTCACCGATGCCATCGTCGGCTTCCGGTGGCCCTACATCAACGGACCCGACACCGAGCCACTGGAGAAAAAGATCCGTCACCTGGAGCGGTACGCAGAAAACGTGATGTCGAAAGTCTAAGCATCACAGGGGATCCCATGTTGGAGCCCGCTTCTCCTGGTGGGCCTTGGCGGCCTCGACCGGATTGTTGGTGAAGCCGGTAAGCATCTGAGTGCGGTTCTCGATCTCGATGGCATGGCGCAGACTGGGCGCGTCGAGCGCGGTGTTGAGGCCAATCTTGGTCTGCCACACGCCGAAAGCGTTGTTCTCGGCGATCGACCGGGCCAGGTTCAACGACGCCGTGATCAGATGGTCCGGTGTCACCACCTCGTGCACCAGCTTGATCCGATAGGCCTCGGCGGCGTCGATGATGCGACCGGTCAGCATGAGTTCCCGGGCCACCCCGGCACCGACGATCTTCGGCAGCAGGTAACTGGTTCCCATGTCCATCGAGGAAAACCCGGCCTTGATGAAAACCGACCCGAACCGGGCATGTTCGGATGCGATCCGGATGTCGCAATGCAACGCGAACGCCAGCCCACCACCAACGGCGACACCGTTGACGGCGGCGATTACCGGGATGGGTAGTTCGTAGAGCCGGGTGTACTGATCGGCCAGGCGAACCTGCGCGTCGTAGTTGGTTTTGAACGCCGGGATTGGCCGCCCACTCTTAGTCCAGGGTTCGCCGGTGCCGCTCAAATCGGCGCCGGCGCAGAATCCGCGTCCGGCGCCGGTCAGGATCGCCACCCTGAACTCACCCGAGCTCAGCGCATTCAAGGCGTCGTCCATGCCGTCGATCAGCGACCCGTCGATGGCGTTCAGGCGCCTGGGCCGGTTCAAGGTGATGAGGGCGATTTGTTCCTCGAGAGTTCCGAGTTCGACAGCAGCCATACCCGCACGTTAGGCGACTCAGCAGATACCCAGGGACCCGGCCTACCGTGGAATTTGGCCGCAGACCAAAGGAGTATCTATGACACGAACCGAGGGTGACACCTGGGACCTGGGCACCAGCGTGGGAGCCACTGCCACCATGGTCGCCGCGGCCCGAGCAGCGGCGACCAGACGTCCGCAGCCGGTCATCACGGATGAGTTCGCCGAGCCACTGGTCCGCGCCGTCGGCATAGACCTATTCACCCGGATCGCCGCCGGCGACGTGGACGACGGCGTCGAGAAGGGCGTCGGATTTCCGCGGATGGTCGACACCTTCGCCGCGCGCGCCCGATTCTTCGACGAGTATTTCGCTGACGCCACCGCCGCGGGCGTGCGCCAGGTCGTGATCTTGGCGTCGGGCCTGGACGCGCGCCCGTACCGGCTTTCCTGGCCGGCGGGCACGACGGTGTACGAACTCGACCAGCCTGAGGTGATCGAGTTCAAGGCCTCGACGTTGTCGAAAATCGGCGCCGTCCCTGCCACCGAGCACCGCCCGGTGGGTATCGACCTTCGCGGGGATTGGCCGGCCGCGCTGCAGCGGGCCGGCTTCGATGCCACCCAGCCCACCGCATGGCTCGCCGAGGGGGTGCTGATCGGCTTTTTGCCGCCGGAGGCCGAAGTTCGGTTACTGGATAACGTGATCGCGCTGAGCGCCACGGGCAGCCGGCTGGCCGCCGACTTTGGATCGCTCAGCGGAACGTCGCAGGAAGCGCAGGAACAGGCCCGGATAATGGCCGAAGGCTGGCGACGGCAGGGACTGGAATTGGACATCGCGAGCCTGACCTACCCGGGCGAGCACACCGACGTCGCTGCACATCTGCAAGCGGAAGGATGGGAGACGGTCAGCTCCGGGCTCGCGGACCTGTTCGTCGCTGCCGGGCTACCCGAACTTCAAGCTGCCGAACAACAGGGTTCGGCCGCCCCGATCAGCTTCGTGAGGGCGATTCGGGTCTAGCGCGGCACACCGGATAGTCCCATCCGCCACTCCGGTCACCAGGGGATACCGTGTGGCATTTTGCCCGCCTCACAGCGACAAATGAAGTGCTGCATCGCGGTGGTCCCGTGCGGCGACTGCTGTGGCGCATGTGACTCAGTCGGGCAAGTCACTGAAACGGTCAGGATGAGCGGCGCGCCAGCCACTCGGCCTGCATCACCAGCAATGCCAGTATCTCCAGCTGCGGGGTGTCGGGGTCGAGTTCACGGTAACGCTGGTAGACGTTGACGACGACCCGTTCGGCGTCCAGCCACGTCGCGTACTCGCCGAGGTCGATGGTGTCGGCGGCCTCGGCCCACGACAGGCCCTTGCGGTAGGCGGCCTCGGCTTGCTCGGCGACGTGCACGAGATAGCCACGGACGGCGCGGATCCCATCGGGATCGGTGACCGGGCCGTGGCCGGGGACCACCGTCGGCGCGTCCAGCGCAATCATCGCGTCGCACGCCGTGACCCAGTTGGCGATCGGGCCGGCCCACACAATCGGCGTGCAGCCGATGAACAGCAGGTCCCCGCCGAACAGCACCCCGGCATCGGGCACGTGCACCACCGAGTCCGCGGCGGTATGAGCCGGACCCAGGTTCAGCAGATTGATCTGCCGGCCGCCGACGTCGATGGTGAGGTCGTGGTCGAACGTCTGGTCGGCGTTGCGCACCTTGATGCCGCTAAAGTCGAAGTGCCCGAAGCGGTCTCGCGCGTACGGGGTCGCAACCGGACCGAGGTTGCCGTTCTGAGTCATGGCCAGCATCTCGGGCGGCATGCCATGCGCGATCTCCTCGGCTGTGCCCTCGGCGGCGATGATTCGCACCGACGCGTCCAGTAGTTGGTTGCCGTGGGTGTGGTCGCCGTTGGAGTGGGTGATCAGCGCGTCGGTGATGGGCGCCCGGTCGGTGATGGGCTTCATCGCGGCGAGCATCTCGCGGGTCAACGCCAGGTCGAACAGGGTGTCGACCAGCAGCGACGCGCCGTCGCCGGCGACCAGCCCGGTGTTGCTCCACCCGTATCCGCCGTCCGGCAGCGTCCATGCCCATACCCGGTCGGCGACCTCGTGCAGCCCGCGCGTGTAGGGCACGCGCGCCGGTGCCCGGTTGACCCGACCGGGGGCCGGTGCGGCATCCGGGTTGGGCCGAGCGGCCAACGGATGCGGCGCGCTGCTTGCGCGCACGGTCTGCCTGGTCTCCCCCAGTCCCTGCACCTGCAGGGTGACGACGTCGCCGTCGTGCAGCCAGCCGGGGAACGATTCCAGCGCGCTCAGGCTGAGGTGCTCGACGAGTGTGCAGGTGGGCACCGTTCCGGAGCCGAAAACGTCGCCGGGGGTAAGGGTCACGCCGCGCGAGGCGTAGGAGATGACTTCACCGAAGCTCCAATCCATTTGGCCTGTCGACCCCGAACCGATCACGGTGTCGTTGACCAGCGCGGTTACCTGCAGGCTCAGCTTGCCGTCGCGGCGGTACGGCTCGAGCTCATCGGGGGTGACCAGGTAGGGGCCCAGCGTGACCCCGCTGTCCTTCCCTTTGGCCTGCCCGATTGCCAGTTGGCCCTCCAGCTGCTGCAGGTCTCGCGCGGACCAGTCGTTGAAGATCATGTAGCCGATGATGGCCTGTTCGGCCTGCTCGACGGTTAGGTCCTTCCCGCTCGTCCCGATGACTGCGGCGATCTCCAATTCAAAGTCCTGCCAAGCACTTCCGGGGGCCATTGGCGCGTCGTCGTAGGGGCCGAGGACGGTCGCCGGGCAGGCGAAGTAAAACGCCGGGATGCGGTACCAGGTATCGGCGAGTACCCGTCCGGCACCCAGCGCGGCTTGGCAATTGCGCATGTGGTCCAGGAAGCACAGGGAATCGCGGATCGACGGCGGGCGGGGGATGGGCGCCATGAGCTTCACCTCGGCGAGCTGCTGTACGCTCGCCGGCGAACGCATCGCATTCTCGCCGGCCTCGCGCAACCCGTCGGGGCCGCGCCCGACCAGGTGGAGCAGCGTCATGCCCGGCGGCATTGCGTAGATGGCGTCACCGGAAACCACGCCGACGTGTTCCCCGTAAACGCCGTGATATGTCACCCATTTCATTCGCGTACCACCTCACTTGGTTTCTTGTCCGGCCGCAACCCGCGCCAACTCGACTGCCGCAACCGATCATCCGGGGTCCATTCGCTGTAGCGCACCTCCCCCACCAGGACCGGCTCGACGAACGTCACACCCTTGGCCTCGCGCGCGGGAAGCAAGGCGTCGAAGGGAGATTGGTCGGTGTGCAGGGGCGCCAGCGTTTTCTTGAGCTTGGCCAGCTCGCGTTCGGTGAATCCGGTACCAACCCGTCCGGCGAAATGCAGCCCGCCGGCACCGGGTATGCCCATCAGCAGTGAGCCGATGCCGCTGCTGCGCCCGCCTTCCCCGGCTTTCCAGCCGCCGATGACAACTTCCTGTGTGTTCCAATACTTGTCCTTGATCCACGATGCCGAGCGCCGGCCCGGCTGATAGCTGGAGTCGCGTTTCTTGGCGATCACGCCCTCCCACCCGTGCTTGCGCGAGTACTCGAGCGCCTTGGCGCCGTCGCCGGGCAGCAGATCGGGGACGATGAGATCGCCTGCCCCAGCGAGGGTTTCCAGCAGCATGCGCCGGTCGGTGTATTTGGCCCGCAGCAGCGAACGGCCGTCCAGGTAGAGCAGGTCGAACGCCCAGAACTCGACATGGGTGGCGCGGCTGCGGTTCTGCATCTCGTTGAAGTTGGGCACGCCGGACGGGTCGAGCGCGACGATCTCGCCGTCGAGCACGGCGTGGTGGCCAGCGAGATCTGCTGCCAGTGAACGTAATTGGGGATATTCTCCGGTGACCTCGCGGCCGCTGCGGGATCGCACCCGCAGGGCGCCATGGTCGGCCTCGACCAGCAGCCGGTAGCCGTCCCACTTGCCCTCGAAGGCCCACTGACTTGTCTTCAGGCCCGCCACCGATCCGTGCGTTGCGAGCATGGGCGATATCTCGTTGAACTCGAAGACCTTTTGGTCCTTCATCCGGTGCGCCAGCCACTGGTCGCCGTTGGTTTGAATGAGCGCATAGCGGCCGGCGATCCGGTTGCCGTGCAGGTTGACGATGACCTCGTCGTCGTGGAATTTCTCGGTCTCGTAGGTGCCGGAGTCCCAGATGATCACCTTGCCGGCGCCGTACTCGCCTTTGGGGATGCTGCCCTCGAACGTGCCGTATTCCAAGGGATGATCCTCGGTGTGCACCGCCAGGTGGTTCACCGACGTGGTCTCGGGCAGGTTTTTCGGCACCGCCCACGACACCAGCACGCCGTCTCGTTCCAGCCGGAAGTCGTAGTGCAGCCGGCGGGCATGGTGTTCCTGGATGACGAACGTATTACCTTGGCCAGTAGCGGGCTTCACTGACTTCCCCGCGGGGACGGGCTC
>DATMMZ010000047.1:0-3333 GCA_035569455.1 Mycobacterium sp.
CCCCTCGAAAGCCACGACCTCGCCGTCGACGACGAACCGGGAGGTGTGCTGGGCGGTGAGCGCGTCGACCAGCTCTGGGTAGGTTCCGTTGAGCGGCTGACGGTTCCGCGACAGTAGCCGCACCCGGTCGCCGTCGCGGAACGCCAGGCAGCGCATCCCGTCGAACTTGCGCTCGAAGATCCAGTGCGGGTCGGAGAACCGCCTGTCGGTCAGGGTGGCCAACGTGGGCGCTCGCCAGTCGGGAACCGGCTCGTCGTGCAGTGCCGCGCGAGCTGAGCCGGGCAGGCTGGCGAGATTCGTCACGACAGCTCGTCCAGAGTGCGCCGGGACAGGACCGACTCGGGCTGGCTGCGCACCGGCTCACGTCGGGCGTCGGCGTCCTCGTCTTTGCGCTTGACCAGCAACCATGTCTCGTCCTTACCCTCCCGGATCCGGGTCAGTGCGTAGCCGCCGCGTAGCTTTTCGCCGTGTAACCGGAACGAAAGGTGGCCGCGTTCAAGGCCTTCGGTCATTTCGCGGTCGGTCGCGTTGACGTAGGTGCCGTGGTCCCAGACGATGACGCCGCCGGCACCATACTCGCCTTGCGGGATCACCCCCTCGAACGTCGCATATTCCAGCGGGTGATCCTCGGTGCGCCGCGCCATCCGATTGTCCTTCGGGTTTGTCGACGGACCTCTGGGTATCGCCCAGGACACCAGGACGCCGCCGATCTCAAGACGGAAATCGTAGTGGTCACTGCGCGCCGCGTGGTGCTGGATGACAAAACGCGGCCCGTCATCGCTTCCCCGGCGCCTTCGTCCCTGCCGTCCGGATGGCTCGGAACTACGGCCGGACCGGCGTTTGCGCCGATACTCGCTCAGGGGCATACCAAAGAAGTACCCGCGCACTGCGCCTGAAAACTGCTGGAACGGCCCGCAGCCTCGCACCCGCGCCGCGGGCGCTGTCGCTGCCCGGAAGCCCCGGCTGCGTGTTGCACGTCACAAACCGACGTTTGCGTCGATGGTGCCCGGGCTATTCCACTTGAGTACGAGAGGAGCACGGGATGCCCGTTTGGGAGTGGATTTTGATCGCGGCCTCCGTCGTTGTCGTGGTCGCAGTGGTGATTGTCGCGGCGAGCGTCGTGGGCAGTCGCAAGAAAACACAGCGACTGAGGCAGCACTATGGCAGCGAGTACGAACGTCTGGTATCCGAGACCGGAGACCAAAAGGCGGCCGAGAAAGAACTCACCGCCCGGGAACGTAAGCGAGACAAACTCGACATCGTTCCGTTGACGCCGGCGGCTGTTTCGGATTTCAGTACCCGCTGGCACCAGGTGCAGACCGGGTTCGTCGATAATCCGTCAACCGCCGTCGGCGTCGCTGACCGTTTGGTGACCGAGGTGATGCGCACACGGGGCTATCCCGTCGACGACTTCGATCAGCGGGCGGCTGACATCTCGGTAGACCACCCGCACGTCGTTGACAACTATCGCGCCGCCCACGGCATTCATCTGTCGCAGCAGCACGGTGATGTCGACACCGAGCAGCAGCGGGAGGCGTTCGTGCACTACCGGGCACTGTTCGAAGAGTTGCTCGAGACCACAACAGGCAATGGCGCGTCCAAGGAGGCAAACGCATGACAACGCATGATCAACAAACACTGACCGGTTCGCACGAACAGCCACAGGGAACGCCCCCGGCGAGTGAGCCCACTGAGCCGGCAGCGTCGGCCGACCCAACAACCGCTCCGGCCGCACCGGCGGATCCGCGCGCGCAAAGCGAATCAGCAACGGAGGAGGTGCTCTTCGCCGATGACGACCTCGCGGAATTGCGTGCGCGGTGGGCTGCCGTGCAGGCGAGCTTCGTCGATGATCCCAAGGACTGCGTCCAGAAGGCCGATGTCCTGGTGTCCGACCTGGTCGAACAGCTCACGAGCGGTTTCGCCGACGCGCGCTCGCATCTCGAAGAACAGTGGGCTCGCGGCGAAGAAGCGTCCACCGAAGACCTCCGCGTGGCCCTGATGCACTACCGCGAATTCTTCCAGCGGTTGCTCGCGGTGTAACGCCGCGCTGGGACGTCCTCGCCGCCAAGGGATTTCACTACACTCTGGGCGGCGAAGACGTGCCACGCCAGGTGAGTTCCATGCCGCGGGTGGCCAGCCAGCCGTTCAGGTCATAATTGTTGCGGGCCAATCCGTCGACGGCGTCCACGGCGCGCCGCACCGCACGCTCGGCGGCTTTCGGGGTCAGCAGCCCGTGGCGGACGGCGTCCAGCAGCTCGTCGACATCGGCCAGGCCCGCCCCTGAACCGGTCCGAACCTCGATGTCGAGGTAATGGTCGTCGGATCGCCACACGGCCGGGCCAGGCGTGTATTCACCCACGTCGAGGTAGTAGTCGTGGTCGCGTTCATGGCCCGGGTTGAAGTGGAAGACCGTGGCGCGCAAGCCCACTGACGGCAACAGCCATGACTCGAGGTAGTGAAACTGGGCGCGCCCGGGAGTGGGCCGGGCCAGGTACAGCCCCCACGGGAGCAACGTGTACTCGTCGACCGCCCGCACAATGCCCTTCGGGTCGGTGTTGGTGCGGGCAACCAGGTCGAACGTCTCGTGCTTCGGTGGGTGAATGATCTCACCCTACCGGCGCCCTAACGACGCAGCCGGATCTTCCATCGAACAAAGCAGGCGTAGAAGATGGACAGCCCAGCCAGCATGCCCATGTCGATCAGCCAGATCTTTGACGTGTGCTCCCAGAACCGGTCCTCGGGGATCAGTGAACCCGGCACCAGGTGTCGCAGATCGACCGTCGACGCCGCCGCGGCATAGCCCCAGCGCGCCGGCATGACGAACGACAGCTGGTCGAGACCGAGCCGGCCGGTGACCGGAACCATCCCGCCGCACAGGACCAGCTGCGCCATGATCGACACCACAAACAGCGGCATGATCTGCTCACTGGAGCGGACCAGCGACGAGATGACCAGGCCAAGCATGGCCGAGGCGACACAGGTCGCGGCCACCGTCAAGAACAGCTCGATGGTCGCCCCCACATTGCCGTGACCCAGCAGCAGGGCTCCCCGCGTGGGCTCGCTTTTACCCAGAACCACGATCGCGGTCGTGATCGCCGACTGCAGGACGGCGAACCCGCAGAACACGGCGGCCTTGGCCAGCAGGTAGGCGGAGGTCGACAATCCGACCGCCTGTTCCCGCTGGAAAATGCCACGTTCGCCGACCAGGTCGCGGATGGTCAGCGCGGTGCCCATGAAGGCCGCGGCAGGCAGCAGCAGGTTGAGTATTTGCACGGATTCATCGGGAGTGCCCGCGTGCGGGGCGGGAACGTGGAACCCGTTGTTGCCGGGCAC
>DATMMZ010000048.1:0-26204 GCA_035569455.1 Mycobacterium sp.
CACGGTGATCTCCACGGTCAACATCCAGCACCTGGAAAGCCTCAACGACGTCGTCGCCCAGATCACCGGCATCGAACAGAAGGAGACGATCCCGGACTCCATCGTGCGCGAGGCCTCGCAGGTCGAACTCATCGACATCACACCGGAGGCGCTGCGCCGCAGGCTATCCCACGGCAACGTCTACGCTCCGGCGCGAATCGACGCGGCGCTGTCCAACTACTTTCGCCGTGGAAATCTCACCGCACTGAGGGAATTGGCGCTGCTGTGGCTGGCCGACCAGGTCGATACCGCGCTGGCCAAATACCGCGCCGAAAACAAAATCACCGACATGTGGGAGGCCCGCGAGCGCGTCGTGGTGGCGGTCACCGGTGGTCGGGAATCGGAGACGTTGGTGCGGCGGGCATCCCGGATTGCGTCGAAGTCCAGCGCCGAGCTCATGGTGGTGCACGTGATACGCGGTGACGGACTGGCCGGCCTGTCCGAGCCCCGGATGAACAAGATTCGCGAGCTGGCGAACAGCCTGGACGCTTCGGCGCACACTGTGGTTGGTGACGACATACCTACGGCGTTGCTCGATTTCGCCCGCGAGATCAATGCCACCCAGTTGGTGATCGGCAGCTCCCGCCGGTCCCGCTGGTCTCGCATATTCGACGAGGGCATAGGCCCGGCTATCGTGCAGCAGTCCGGCAAGATCGACGTGCACATCGTCACCCACGAGGAATCCAAACGCGGCTTTCGATTAGCGTCGCTCGCGCCCCGTGAGCGACGCCTCGCGTCCTGGCTGGCGGCCGTCATCATCCCGTCGGCCATCTGCGCCGTCACGGTGACCGTGCTGGATCCATATCTGGACACCGGCGGTGAAAGCGCATTGTTCTTCGTCGGGGTGCTGTTGGTGGGCCTTCTGGGAGGCGTTGCCCCGGCGGCCCTTTCGGCGGTGCTATCTGGCCTACTCTTGAACTACTATCTAATAGCTCCGCGGCATAGCTTCACCATCGCCGAACCCAACAGCGCCATCACCGAGCTGGTTCTGCTGCTGATCGCCGTCGCCGTGGCGGTCCTCGTCGACGGCGCGGCCAAACGCACCCGGGAAGCCCGACGCGCCTCCCAAGAGGCGGAGTTGCTGACGCTGTTCGCGGGCTCGGTGCTGCGCGGCGCGGATCTCGAGACACTTCTCGAACGCGTGCGAGAGACCTACTCACAGCGCGCGGTCAGCATGTTGCGGGAGCCCGAGGAGGAAGACCGCGCCGGCGGAAAGCACAAGGGCTACATCGTGGCCTGTGTGGGCAAAGACCCTTGTGTGACGGTCGATTCCGCGGACACCGCGATCGAGGTCGGGGACGACGAGTTCTGGATGCTGCTTGCCGGCAAGAAGCTCGACGCGCGGGATCGCCGGGTGCTCACCGCGGTAGCCAAGCAGGCCGCGGGTCTGATCAGGCAGCGCGAGCTGGCCGAAGAAGCGAGCCGGACCGAGGCGATCGTCAAGGCCGACGAGCTGAGGCGCTCCCTGCTGTCAGCGGTCAGCCACGACCTGCGGACGCCGCTGGCGGCCGCCAAGGTCGCGGTGTCCAGCCTGCGTGCCGAAGACGTCGCCTTCTCCCCGGAGGACACCGCCGAACTGCTGGCCACCATCGAGGAGTCCATCGACCAGCTCACCGCACTGGTCGGCAACCTGCTCGATTCGTCCAGGCTGGCCGCCGGCGTCGTTCGCCCCGAGCTACGCCGGGTCTACCTGGAGGAAACGGTGCAGCGCGCGTTGGTCAGCATCGGCAAGGGCGCCACCGGCTTCTACCGATCCGCCATCGACCGCGTCAAGGTCGACGTCGGTGACGCCGTGGTGATGGCCGACGCCGGGCTACTCGAGCGTGTCCTCGCCAACTTGATCGACAACGCCCTGCGATACGCGCCCAACAGCCTGGTCCGGGTCAACGCGGGGCAGGTAGGCGACCGCGTCCTGATCAATGTCATCGACGAAGGCCCCGGAATCCCGCACGGGACCGAGGATCAGCTGTTCGAATCTTTCCAGCGGCTCGGTGATCATGACAACACCAGCGGTGTGGGCCTGGGAATGTCGGTGGCACACGGCTTCGTTGAAGCGATGGGTGGCACCATTGCCGCCAGCGACACACCAGGGGGCGGACTCACCGTGGTAGTGGATCTGGCTGCCCCGCAACGATACGGTGAACGATGACCCGCGTGTTGGTGATCGACGACGAGCCGCAAATCCTGCGCGCGCTGCGAATCAACCTGTCCGTCCGAGGCTACGAGGTCATCACCGCCTCGACCGGTGCGGGTGCCCTGCGTGCCGCCGCTGAACACAAACCCGACGTGGTGATCCTCGACCTCGGCCTGCCCGACATATCGGGGATCGAGGTACTGGGTGGTCTGCGCGGGTGGCTGACCGCGCCGGTGATCGTGCTGTCGGCGCGCACCGATTCGTCGGACAAGGTCGAGGCCCTGGACGCCGGCGCCGACGACTACGTCACGAAACCATTTGGGATGGACGAGTTCCTGGCCCGGCTGCGCGCCGCGGTCCGTCGCAACACAGCGTCGGAGGCGGACCAGCCGGTTGTCGAAACCGAGGCGTTCACCGTCGATCTGGCCGCCAAGAAGGTCACCAAGGATGGCGTCGAAGTGCACCTCACCCCGACCGAATGGGGCATGCTCGAGGTGCTGGTGCGCAACCGCGGCAAGTTGGTCGGCCGCGAAGAACTCCTCAAAGAGGTGTGGGGACCGGCGTATGCGACCGAAACCCATTATTTGCGTGTGTATCTGGCGCAGTTGCGGCGCAAACTCGAAGCTGATCCGTCGCATCCCAAACATCTGTTGACTGAATCGGGTATGGGCTACCGCTTCGAGGCGTGAGTCACATTTGCCACTTGCACCTCTCCGGAAGGAGACACGCTTTTTGCCCGCCTTCGAGCGACAATCGGGCTGCTGAACGTAAAGCCAGCACGCGTTGGTGGATCCGATATTCGGTTCCACGCGGCATGCACCCAGGTCCATACGTGCCCCGCCCAAGCCGGCGCACGCGGCCACGTCCGATCTCCCAACGCAGGGCATCCGATATGGCTTTGGATGCCCTGCCGTGGACACGGAAACCATGCCACCTGAGCGCATCGATCATTTCGGTAATGGTGGCCGGCCCGTGAACGGCCAGGTGCATCGTGAGCACGTACCGCAGTGAGATTCCTTGCAAATTCATCGTCGAACAATCGCACGCCGGTGTGACAGCAACTCAAGTTGTCGCTGCAAGGCGGGCAAAAAGGGTATCGCTTCTGCGCGGATACGCATGTGGCGGATGTGACTTACCCGGCAAGCGACAGGGCTATACCGTCCAGGATGTCGTGTTCGCTGACTGTGAGCTCGTCGATGCCGGCCCGGGTGCGCAGCTCGCGAGCCAGCTCCCGGACCACTATCGCACCGCCGCCGATCACGTCGGCCCGACCCTCATGCATCGGTGGCAGCGCGGCGCGCTGGGATCGCGTCATGCTGATCAACCGGTCGCAGACGGCCAACAGGTCACTGCCGGTGACCCGCGAAAGGTGAATGACCGCGGCGTCATATGTCGTCATGTTGTGGGCCAGCGCGGACAGCGTCGTCATCGTCCCGGCCAGCCCAACCCAGGTCCGAGCCCCTTCAACCGGCACCACGCGCAGTGCGACCTCAAGCCGCTCGCGCACCACCTGGCGAGCCGCCGCCACCTCCTGCGGTGTCGGAGGGTCCGAGTGCAAACAGCGTTCGGTCAGCCGGACACAGCCGATGTCGGCCGAGTAGCTCGCCACTACCCTGTCCCCGCCGAGCACGATTTCAGTGGAGCCACCACCCAAGTCGACAACAACGAAAGGCGCACGGGCGCTGTCTAATTCGCCGACAGCACCGCGGAACGACAGTTCGGCCTCCTGCTCGCCGGTAATCACCTCCGCAACCGAGCCGGGCAGCACAGCGCCCAGTACGTCGGCCGTCATCGCAAAGAAGACATCACGATTGGCGACATCGCGGGCGGCCGACGTGGCGACCATCCGGACCCGCTCGACCCTGTGGGCGCTGAGCAACTCGGCGTAGTCGGCCAGTGCCGCCCGGGTCCGGGCAAGTGCGTCCGGCGCAAACTCACCCGTCGCGTCGACTCCCTGACCCAGTCGCACGATCCGCGTCTCGCGATGCACATCGCGCAGGCGCCCGTCCGCTGACCCCCCTTGTAAGTCGGCGATCAGCAACCGAATCGAGTTGGTACCGCAGTCAATTGCGGCGACCCGGCTCACCACTGCCCCGCCACCAGAACCGGGGCCAACGCGGGCTCGCCGGCCAGCAGCGCAAGCGCCTCGTCGCCGAGCGGGTTGCATCCGGGACCCTTAGCCAGCGAATGCGCGATCAGCACGTGCAGACACTTGACCCGGTCGGGCATGCCCCCGGCGGAAAATGTGGTCCCCAGCGACTCGATCGCGTCACGCTCGGCCAGATATGAATCGTGTGCGCGCCGATACGCGACGGCCAAATCGGAATCTCGCCGTAGCCGTTGGGTCATGTCGCGCATCAGTCCCGCCGACTCCAGCCTGCTCGCGGCCGCGGTGAGCAGCGGGTGAGTCAGGTAGTACAACGTCGGGAAAGGCGTGCCGTCAGGAAGTTTCGGTGCGGTCTTCACGACGCCGGGCTCACCGTTGGGACAACGGTAGGCGATCTCGAGCACGCCGCGAGGCTCGCGGCCGAGCTGGCGCTCGACCGCCTGCAGGTCGGCATCATCAACCACCGGGCGGCGAGGGCGTCGGCGACGACGGCGGCACCGCAGCGGGGGGTCCGGGCTCCGGCGCGGGTGGCGGGACGGCGGCGGGTGGCAGGTGCGGGGCGTCGGCGATGGTATGCCACAACGCGGTGTACCAAGGGTCGTTGTTGGCCGGTTTCGCCGTGTCGGCCCCTGGCTGCGGGGACGCCGACGCCGCCGACGGAAGCTGGACTTGAAACGGGATATCTCCGGGCTTCACGAAGCCGAGGCGCTCGCGGGCCTGCGCCGCAATATAGGCCGGGTCGCTGAGCTTGCCCTTCTGCTGCTCGAGGTCGGCGATCTGATGGCGCAGCGCGGCTTCGGTCGCAGCCAACTGTTCCATCTCGGTGCGTTGCGCGAAGTAGGTGCGTACCGGCCCGGCGATGGTCAGCGTCAGCACGCAGACAACCACGGCCAGCACCGCCGCCCGCCGAGCGGTGAAGCCCAGCCGCTGATCGGACCGCTGCTCGACCGATTCGGCGATCGACCGCTTGATGGGTTCGACGACATGCTCAGCCAGCGTCCGCGTCGGGCTGCGGGTGGCGTGGGTTGCGGTCTGCGAGGGCTTGGTCGGCCCACGTCCTCGAACCGGGTCGCCCGCTTTCCCCGGGCGCGATGCCGGGGAGCGGGACCGTTTCGCTTCGGGCATTACCTATTTCGGATCCAGCGCATATCGCGGAAAGGCCAGATCACCGGCGTAGCGGGCGGCGTCGCCGAGCGCCTCCTCGATCCGCAGCAGCTGATTGTATTTGGCGACACGTTCACTGCGGGCCGGCGCGCCCGTCTTGATCTGGCCGCTGCCGACGGCCACGGCCAGGTCAGCGATCGTGGTGTCCTCGGTCTCGCCGCTGCGGTGGCTGATCATCGTGCGGTATCCGCTGTGGTGAGCCAGGGCGACAGCATCGAGCGTCTCGGTCAGCGTGCCGATCTGATTCACCTTGACCAGCAACGCATTTGCGACACCCTTTTCAATGCCCTCCTCCAGCCGCTCGGGGTTGGTGACGAAGATGTCGTCGCCGACGATTTGCACCCGGTCGCCGATCGACGCCGTCAGGGCCGCCCAACCATCCCAATCGTCTTCGGACAGCGGGTCTTCGAGCGAGACCAGCGGGTAGGAGCCCAGCAGGCCGGCATAGAATTCCGTCATCTGCTCAGCGCTGCGGGTGGTGCCCTCGAAGGCGTAGCCGGCACCGTCGGTGTAGAACTCGGTGGCCGCCGCGTCGAGGGCAAGCGCCACCTCGGTACCGGGCTTGAAACCGGCCGACTCGATGGCAGAGCTGATCAGGTCCAGCGCCGCGGTGGTGCCGGCCACGTCGGGGGCGAAGCCGCCCTCGTCGCCCAAGCCGGTGCTCAGCCCCTGCTTCTTCAGCACGGACTTGAGCGCGTGGTACACCTCGGCACCCCAGCGCAGCGCCTCACTGAAGCTGGGGGCGCCGATCGGCGCCACCATGAACTCCTGAATGTCGACGGCGGTGTCGGCGTGTGCGCCGCCGTTGAGGATGTTCATCATCGGGACGGGCAGAATATGCGCGTTCGGCCCACCGATATAGCGGAACAGGGGCAGCTCCGCGGAATCGGCAGCCGCCTTGGCGACCGCCAGCGAGACGCCCAGGATCGCGTTGCCACCCAGCCGGGACTTGTCGGGGGTGCCGTCGAGGTCTACCAGCGCCTGATCGACCAACCGCTGATCGTCGGCGTTGAGTCCGATGACCGCCGGAGCGATCTCGTCGAGCACGGCTTGTACCGCGTTTTTCACGCCCTTCCCGCCGTAGCGATCGCCGCCATCGCGTAACTCGACGGCCTCGTGCTCCCCGGTCGACGCACCGGACGGCACCGCTGCGCGGGCGAATGTTCCGTCGATCAATGCCACCTCGACCTCGACCGTCGGGTTGCCGCGGGAATCGAGGATCTCGCGGGCCCCGACCTGCTCGATAATCGGCACTGGATTCTCCTTGCGTCGTAGCTGCTGCATGGACATCCGGGCGGTCCCGGGCCGCCCGTTCAGCGTAAAGCCTGGGTCACCGATTCATCCTGCTACAGCGGGTGACCCGCCGCGTAAGCGGTTGCCCAGTCCCGGACGGCGCGCGCGTAGACGCCGGAGTTGTTGTAGGCGCGCAGCGCGGTTATCCATCCCCGCGGCGTAGCGAGATCCTTTCCGCGCCAACACAAATATCCCGCTGCCGAGAGGGCGGCGTCGTCGATGTTGTCCGGGCTGATAATGCCGTCGTTGTTGGCGTCGACCCCATACAACCGCCATGTCTCCGGGATGAACTGCATCGGTCCCATCGCGCGCGCCACCCCGCCATCGGCGTCCGTTCCGTCGTCGTCGCCGACGATGCGCATGGTGTCGCCGGAGCCGTCAAGACGAACACCGCGGATCGGGGGACTCACATCTCCGTTGGGCGCCAGCGTCGCGTCCCGGTAGGTGCCGTGGTGGCTCTCCACTTGTCCAATGCCCGCCAGCGTGGTCCACGCGATATGGCACTTGGGGTTCTCGACCTCGGCAACCCGGGCGGCGTAGGCGTAGGCCTCCAGCGCGATGACCGGGATTTCCAACGCCAGGGAGCGTTTCTCCGCCCACTCACGCAATTGATCCGCGGGCCGTCCAATGGCGTGCGTGTTCACCGGCGGCACCGGATCCCCGGCCGGTGGCGGCACGCCTTCGGGAATAAAAAAGCTGAGCTGCCAGGTACAGCTGGACGCCAAGAGCATTGCGGTCGCCCCTATCACCGCGGCGGCCCGCATCCAACGTCTCGGCGACACAACACTCCCCTATAACCCAGTCCAGCCTCGATCATCGTCCCATGGGATTTGCGACTACCCCGCCGCTTCGAAGCCCTAACACACCGGCGCGCCGCCTTAACGTCGACCTTTGCGCTTCTTGGAGCCCCCGGAAGCTTTAGGCGCGTCGAGATCGTCGGCCTCATCGGCAGCCTCAGCATCTTCGTCCGACACCAGACCGACAGTCGGCTCACCGGATGGCCAGTGGGCGCGCCACTCCTCTTCGGTGATCTCACCGAGCGGTGTTACATCAAACTCCTCTGGAACACTGTTCCCGCGGCGCGCGGCGGCAATCGCCCTCTCGGCAATGCGTATCGTGTCGGCGAACTCTAAAACGGCTGTGCGCAAAGAATTTTCGGCATCTACATCGGTCGACACGGAGACTGCGGTGATCTCGGCGGGGATCAGGACGCCAGGCAACCCAGCTTTGTCCGCGCGTTCAATCACCTTCTGTGCCAGCGCTAAAGCCGGCTGACCAGTATGAACGTCGTCCATCACCGAAAACCGCGACTTTTCGGCCGCCTTGCGCTCCTCCCATTGAGCCAACTGATCTTCGAGCGAAATCGATTCGCCTGCAAGGACTTCCGGCACCCGATTGCCGAGCTTGCGCATCAGCGTGACGGCGACGTCGTCGATGGTGAAGGGAAGCTGCGCCGCGTCCTCGGCGATACGGGCGTGGAAGAGCACCTGAAGCAACACGTCACCGAGCTCTTCGCGCAGCAGGTCGGCGTTGCCGCTGCGGACCGCGTCCAACAACTCGTAGGTCTCCTCAAGGAGATACCTGCGCAACGAGTCGTGGGTTTGCTCACTTTCCCACGGTCCATCGGTGCGCAGTTTGTCCATTATCGCGACGGCGTCGAGCAAGCGTTCGCCACGCGGCGACTCAGGCGCCGAAATCAGCCGCGCGCCGGCGGCCAATCGTGCGGCGACGGCGGGGTGCCCGGGATCCGACGACAGCAACACCGGCGCGTCTTCTCCGGTATCCACCGGACGCGCCGCAGGCAGCGACCAGGGCACCGCAACGGGCATCTCCTCGGTGTATTGCACCTCGCCGCTGAGGTGCTCGATGGCTTCGATGGGCACCAGCGACGGGCGGCGGGGGTCGAACAAGACGACGATCATCGCGCTTGTCGCTCCTCACTTGACATCGCTGCAGGTGATGAACTGGTAATTCTAATTTCCATCTGCGGTTTGCCCTGAAGTGCCGTCACCAGGTTGGCCACCATCTGGACCAACTCGACATCGCGGATGCGCGGAGCACCGACGCCGCCTGCACGCGGGATGGGAACCTGCACCGTCGACGTGGTGGCGCGGTAGTGCGCACCCGGGTGCATCCGCTTGAGCCGCACCTGGGCGGAATCCAGCAGCGTGATCGGCGAGAGCCGCACGGTCGCCGCGGACGGGGCGCTCACTTCGGTGATGCCGGCGTCGCGGCACAGCAGGCGCAGCCGGGCCACCGCCACCAGCCGCTGGGCCGGTTCGGGCAGCGCCCCATAGCGGTCGATCAGCTCGTCAACGACGGCCGCGACCTCGCCATCAGAGGCAGCGGCTGCCAGCCGCCGGTAACCCTCCAGGCGGAGGCGGTCGCTGGCGATGTAGTCGGGTGGCAGGTGTGCGTCCACCGGCAGGTCGATCCGCACATCCTTGGGCTCCTCGGCGGTGATGACCGTCTTACCGTCGGCGGCCGCTCGATATGCTTCAACGGCCTCTCCCACCAACCTCACGTACAAGTCGAACCCGACACCGGCGACGTGCCCGGACTGCTCGACGCCGAGCACGTTGCCGGCGCCGCGGATCTCGAGGTCCTTCAGCGCGACCGCCATGCCCGCACCCAGCTCGTTGTTCTGCGCGATGGTCGCCAACCGGTCGTAGGCGGTCTCGGTCAGCGGCGCGTGAGGTGGATAGAGGAAGTAGGCGTAGCCGCGTTCGCGACTTCGGCCGACCCGGCCACGCAGCTGGTGCAGCTGGGACACTCCGAAGGTATCGGCGCGCTCGACGATGAGGGTGTTGGCGTTGGAGATGTCCAGGCCGGTCTCCACGATCGTGGTGCACACCAGGATGTCGTGTTCGCGGTTCCAGAACCCCTGTACGGTGCGTTCCAGCAGGTCCTCGGGCATCTGCCCGTGCGCGACGGCAACCCGCGCCTCGGGCACCAGGTCGCGCACCCGGGCCGCGGTCCGGTCGATGGAGCTGACCCGGTTGTGCACGTAGAAGGCCTGCCCGTCGCGCAGCAGCTCACGGCGCAACGCCGCGGCGACCTGCTTGTCATCCTGCGCGCCGACGTAGGTCAGCACCGGGTACCGGTCTTCGGGCGGCGTCAGGATCGTCGACATCTCGCGAATCCCGGCGAGGCTCATCTCCAGGGTGCGCGGGATCGGGGTGGCGCTCATGGTCAGCACGTCAACGTGGGTGCGCAACGACTTGATGTGCTCCTTGTGCTCGACGCCGAACCGCTGCTCCTCGTCGACCACGACCAGGCCCAGATCCTTCCAGCGCACCCCGGTCTGCAGCAGCCGATGCGTGCCGATCACGATGTCCACTGAGCCGTCGGCCATCCCGTCGATCACGGCGCGGGACTCTGCGCCATCGGTGAACCGGGACAACCCCTTGACGACCACCGGGAAGCCGGCCATGCGTTCTCGGAACGTCTCCAGATGCTGGTCAGCCAACAGCGTGGTGGGGACCAGCACGGCAACCTGTTTGCCGTCCTGAACCGCTTTGAACGCCGCCCGCACTGCGATCTCCGTCTTGCCGTAACCGACGTCACCACAGATCACCCGGTCCATCGGCACCGGCTTCTCCATGTCGGCCTTGACCTCGGTGATCGCGGTGAGCTGGTCGACGGTCTCGGTGAAACCGAAGGCGTCTTCCATCTCGGCCTGCCATGGGGTGTCCGGCCCGAATGCGTGCCCGGCGCTGGCCTGCCGCTTGGCGTACAGCGACACCAACTCGCCGGCGATCTCGCGCACCGCGCGGCGCGCCTTGGTCTTCGTGTTGGCCCAGTCACTGCCGCCGAGCCTGCTCAGCGCCGGCGACTGGCCGCCGACATACCGCGACAACTGGTCTAGCGAGTCCATCGGGACATAAAGCCTGTCGGCCCGTTGACCTCTTTTACTGGAGGCGTACTCCAGCACCAGATACTCGCGCCTGGCGCCACCGACGGTCCGCTCCGTCATCTCGACGAACCGCCCGATGCCGTGCTGATCGTGCACCACCAGATCGCCCGCGCTGAGCGCCAGCGGGTCGACGGTGTTACGCCGCTTGGCCGCCAGCCGCTTGCCGTCGACGGAGGTGCCCCGATTGCCGGTCAGGTCGGTCTCGGTGATCACCACCAGGTTGGCGCCGGGTATCACGACGCCCTCCTGCAGCGGGCCCTTGAGCACGCCGACCACACCGCGTTTGGGTGCTGCGCCGGCTTCCAGCATGGCTGCGGGGGTGTCGGACTCGGCCAGCCGCTCCACCACGCGATGGGCGGTTCCGGTCCCAGGTGCGACCACCGCGGCATTCCCGCCGGTGCTGATATGCGCGCGCAGCATCGCAAAGATGTCGTCGATGTCACGCTGATGCCCTCGCGCCGACGGCGCCGCCCGGATATCCAGCTCCATCGCTGACTCGTCGGACAGCTGGCTCAAGGTCCACCACGGGTGACCGGACCGGCTTGCCGCGGCCCGCACTTCATCCAGTTCGGCGAACCCCGACCCGCCGAGCTGCTCGACGTCGACCGGTGCCGGGTCGCTTCCCATGGCGGCGACCGACCATGACGCCTCGAGGAATTCCCGGCCGGTCTTGATCAGGTCGGCGGCCCGGGTGCGGACCTTTTCCGGGTCGCACACCAACACCGGCGTGCCCTCGGCCAACTGATCCGTCAATAGCACTTGGTCGCCGGGAAGAAGTACTGGAAGCAGCGCCTCCATGCCGTCGACCGGGATACCCTCGGCCAGCTTGGCCAGCATGTCGCGAACGCTGCCGGTGATGGCCTCCTCGCCCCCGGGGTGCAGAGCGGCCAGCTCGGCCGCCCGCGCCCGCACGTCGTCGGTGAGCAGCAGTTCACGGCAGGCGACGGCGACCAGCGTGTCGACGCTGATCTCCGGGATGGAGCGCTGATCGGCGACCGAGAACATCCGCATTTCGGCGACCTCGTCACCCCAGAAGTCGACCCGCACCGGGTGCTCGCTGACAGGGGCGAAGATGTCGAGAATCCCGCCGCGGACGGCGAACTCGCCGCGCCGGCCGACCATGTCCACCCGGGTATACGCAAGCTCGACCAGCCGGGCGATAACCTCCTCGAAGCCGATCTCGTCGCCGACGGTCAACGTGAGGGGTTCCACGAGGCCCAGCTGCGGCGTCATCGGCTGCAGCAGCGAGCGCACCGCAGTCACCACCACCTGCAAAGGCGGCCCGAGTGGGGCGCCGGGATCGGGGTCGGGATGCGCCAGCCGGCGCAGCATCATCAGCCGGGTGCCGACCGTGTCAACGCCGGGTGAGAGCCGCTCGTGCGGCAGGGTCTCCCAGGACGGGAACAGCGCCGCCGCGTCGCCGAGAACGCCCTTCAGCTCAGTGGTCAGGTCTTCGGCTTCGCGCCCGGTCGCGGTGACCACCAGCAAGGGACCCTGGCGCGCCAGCGCACTGGCGACGTACAACCGCGCGCGGGCCGGGCCGACCAGGCTCAATTCGGCTGGTCGGTCCGCCGTCCGCTCGATGAGCTGCTGGAAAGTGGGCGCTGTCAGCGCCAATTCGACGAGCCCCGCGATCGGGGTATCTGGGCAGGCAGGCCCCGGTGCGGTCATGATGCGCCCATTCTAGGTGCGCCGAAATATGTCAATATTGCGCCCGAGGCCGTCAAGGGATCGTAAGGAAAGCGGTACCCAGCAGCAGCCGGGCGCATTTTGAAGTCATGACCTTGCTTGAAATCCTGCCGTCTCTTGGAAAGGCGGCACCCCGACGGTGCGATTCCACGATCTGGCCCGTCACCACACATACCGATGAGGAGGGCCGGCTGTGCGTCGGCGGCGTGCCGCTGGCCGATATCGCCGACGAATTCGACACCCCGGCCTACGTAATCGACGAAACCGACTTTCGACAACGCTGCCGTCGATACCGCCGCGCCTTGCGCGGTATCGACGTGGTCTACGCCGGAAAGTCGCTGCTGACCACCGCTGTGGCGCGCTGGGCGCGCGAAGAGGGCCTCGGCATCGACGTCTGCTCAGCCGGTGAGCTGGCCGTCGCGCTGGCCGGCGGGGTGGAACCGGACCGCATCATCATGCATGGCAACGCGAAATCCCCCGACGAGTTGCGCGACGCGGCGCGGGTCGGCGTCGGCCGCATCGTGCTGGATTCGTCGATCGAGATCGCCTATCTCGCGGGCCTGGCGCGCAAGCGCCAGCGGGTGCTCATTCGGGTGACCCCGGACATCGACATCCACGGGCACCGCGCGGTCACCACCGGCATCAGCGACCAGAAATTCGGATTCGCCCTCGCCGAGGGCAACGCTGCCGACGCGGTAAAGCGCGTGCTGGCGCATCCGATCCTGGACCTGGTCGGGCTGCACTGCCACATCGGCTCGCAGGTCACTGACGCCGCCCTGTACGGCGAAGCCATCCACCGGATGATCGCCGCCATGGCCGACATCCGCGCCCAGCACGGCGTCATCCTCACCGAGCTGAACATCGGCGGCGGCCACGCCATCCCCTACATCCGCGGTGATCGCGAACTCAACATCGACGAGCTCGCCAAGGTCATCGAGGACGCGCTGGACGAGGCCTGCGCCGCCGAACATTTCCCCCGCCCGACCATCGTCGTGGAACCCGGTCGCGCGATCAGCGGCCGCGCCGGCGTCACCCTGTACCGCGTGCGCTCGATCAAGACGCAACCGGGCGGCCGCACCTTTGTCGCCGTAGACGGTGGCATGAGCGACAACCCGCGGGTGTCGTTATACGGCGCGCAATACGCGGTCACGCTGGCCAACCGGCATCCACTGGGAATGAAGCAGCGTGTCACCGTGGCGGGCCGGCATTGCGAAGCAGGCGACGAGATCGCCCGCGACATCGAGCTACCGGCGGACCTGCACCCTGGCGACCTGCTGGCCGTGGCCTGCACCGGCTCCTACCACCACAGCATGGCGTCGAACTACAACATGGTCGGCCGGCCGCCGCTGATCGCGGTCAAAGACGGTCGGGCCCGCGAGCTGATTCGCCGCGAAACGATCGCGGACCTGCTGTCCCGCGACTGCGGCTAGGCCGAGCTGGCCCGGCGCTTTGGCGAGGTCTACGCCGAAACCATGCAAACCTCGCCCGACGTCGTCGATGTGACGATCGGCGCACGGAGCTACTCGTCCTGCAGCCGGGGATCGGCTTCCAGGTGCGTCAGGCCATTCCACATCAGGTTGACCAGGTGCGCGGCGACCACTTCCTTCTTGGGCTCCCGCGTATCGAGCCACCATTGCGCCGTCATCGACACCGAGCCCACCAGCGCCTGCGCGTACAGCGGGGCCAGGTCCGGGTCCAGGCCGCGACGGGCGAAGTCGCCGGCCAGGATGGAGGCGACCTGGCTGACGGCGTCGTTGAGCAGGCTGGAATAGGTGCCCGAGCTGATCGAGGCCGGCGAGTCGCGGATCATGATCCGGAAGCCGTCGGTGCGTTCTTCGACGTAGGTGAGCAGCGCCAGCGCGACCCGCTCGACGCGCACCCGGGACCGGTTGTTGGTCAACGACGAGGTGATGCCGTCCAGCAGCGCCGACATCTCACGGTCGACCACGACGGCGTACAGGCCCTCCTTGCCGCCGAAATGCTCGTAGACGACCGGCTTGGACACGTTGGCACGCTGCGCGATCTCTTCGATCGAAGTCCCGTCATAGCCTCGTTCGGCGAACAGCGAGCGCGCGATGCCAATGAGTTGGTGTCGCCGCTCGCTACCGGTCATCCTGGCGCGCGGCGCCCGCGCCTCTTTTTCCGGCTCTTTGTCCAGCACAGCCACGTCATTCAGGGTATCGGTTTGCGGGAGCCAAACCGGTCCGCTTACCGTCTATCTCGCCCTAGTTATGCAATCCGTCGTGGTGTAATCGGCAGCACATCAGATTTTGGTTCTGAGAGTTCAGGTTCGAGTCCTGGCGACGGAGCGTGGCTCTTTGCCGCGAGCGTGCATGAAATGACACGCTTGACGGCGTGTCGGCGTAAAGACACGCAAGCTCGCGCGCGGAGAGTTGAGGAGAGTCGATGACATTTCGTGGTGACACCGCGGTCCTGGTTCTAGCGGCGGGGCCCGGCACCCGGATGCGCTCCGACACCCCGAAGGTGCTACACACCATCGCCGGTCGCAGCATGCTGTCGCATTCGCTGGACGCGATCACCAAGCTGGCACCGCAGCATCTGGTCGTGGTACTCGGGCACGACCACGAGCGCATTTCGCCACTGGTCGCCGATCTGGGCGACACCTTCGGGCGAAGGATCCACGTCGCACTGCAGGACCGGCCACGCGGTACCGGCCACGCGGTGCTCTGCGGCCTGTCCGCACTGCCCGGCGACTACGCCGGCATCGTCGTCGTCACCTCCGGCGATACACCCCTGTTGGACGCCGACACCCTGACCGACCTGATCGCGACCCACAGCTCGGTGTCGGCCGCGGTGACGGTGCTGACCACGACGCTGAGCGATCCCTTCGGCTACGGCCGTATTCTGCGCACCCAGGACAACGAAGTGATGGCGATCGTCGAACAAACCGACGCGACACCCTCGCAGCGGGAGATCTGCGAGGTCAACGCCGGCGTCTACGCCTTCGACAGCGCGGCGTTGCGATCGGCACTGGGCCGGCTGAGCTCCAACAACGCCCAGCAGGAGCTGTACCTCACCGACGTCATCTCGATCCTTCGCCGGGATGGCCGGACCGTGCATTCCCGGCACGTCGAGGACAGCGCGCTGGTGGCAGGCGTCAACAACCGTGTCCAGCTGGCGGAACTGGGCGCCGAGCTAAACCGCCGGATTGTGGCCGCCCACCAGATGGCCGGCGTGACCATCGTCGATCCCGCCACCACCTGGATCGACATCGATGTGACGATCGGCCGCGACAGCGTCATCCATCCCGGAACCCAGCTGCTCGGCCGCACCCAAATCGGCGGTCGCTGTGTGGTCGGCCCGGACACCACCCTGACGGACGTCACCGTCGGTGACGGTGCGTCGGTGGTTCGCACTCACGGCACATCGTCGTCGATCGGCGACGGCGCCACGGTCGGCCCCTTCACCTACCTACGGCCCGGCACCGTACTGGGATCCGATGGCAAGCTCGGCGCGTTTGTCGAGGCCAAGAACTCCACCATTGGGACCGGCACCAAGGTGCCGCACCTGACCTATGTCGGCGACGCCGACATAGGCGAGCACAGCAACATCGGGGCGTCCAGCGTGTTCGTCAACTACGACGGCACGACGAAACGGCGCACCACGGTCGGCTCGCATGTACGCACCGGGTCGGACACCATGTTCGTCGCGCC
Organism: Mycobacterium sp.; assembly: GCA_035569455.1. Classification (GTDB taxonomy): domain Bacteria; phylum Actinomycetota; class Actinomycetes; order Mycobacteriales; family Mycobacteriaceae; genus Mycobacterium. The sequence goes on from DATMMZ010000048.1 coordinate 16,017, forward strand.
GGTGACCATCGGCGACGGCGCTTACACGGGCGCTGGCACGGTGGTACGCGACGACGTCCCGCCAGGGGCGCTGGCGGTTTCTGCGGGTCCGCAACGCAATATCGAAGGCTGGGTGCAGCAAAAGCGGCCGGGCACTGCCGCGGCGCAGGCAGCCGAAAGAGCCGCCGAAAAGCCGGCTAACAAGACCAAAGAGACGGCCGAACCCGACTAGACACCGTGAATTCGCTATCCGGCAACCCGGCCAAGAAACGGTACCCTTCGCTACGTACGATGAGACCTTCCATCCGCTTTTAGATCCCTATCTCTTCCCCGATACGGCGAGGGCAGCACGTTGAGCCACGACTGGACCGATAATCGCAAAAACCTGATGCTCTTCGCCGGCCGCGCACACCCCGAGCTGGCCGAGCAGGTAGCCAAAGAACTCGACGTCCACGTCACCGCCCAGGAGGCCCGGGAGTTCGCCAACGGCGAGATCTTCGTGCGCTTCAACGAATCGGTGCGCGGATGTGACGCGTTTGTCCTGCAATCGTGCCCCGCACCGGTGAATACCTGGCTGATGGAACAGCTGATCATGATCGACGCGCTCAAGCGGGGCAGCGCCAAGAGGATTACCGCCGTCATGCCGTTCTACCCCTATGCCCGGCAGGACAAGAAGCACCGCGGTCGCGAGCCGATCTCGGCGCGGTTGGTCGCCGACCTGCTCAAGACGGCGGGTGCCGACCGGATCGTGACCGTCGACCTGCACACCGACCAGATCCAGGGTTTCTTCGACGGGCCCGTCGACCACATGCGCGCCCAGAACTTGCTGACCGGCTACATCCGGGACAACTACCCGGACGGCAATATGGTGGTGGTCTCCCCCGACTCGGGCCGGGTGCGCATCGCCGAGAAATGGGCCGACGCACTAGGTGGCGTTCCACTGGCCTTCATCCACAAGACGCGTGACCCAAGAGTGCCCAACCAGGTGGTGTCCAACCGCGTCGTCGGCGAAGTCGCCGGCCGCTGTTGTGTCCTGATCGACGACATGATCGACACCGGGGGCACCATTGCCGGTGCGGTTAAGCTGCTGCACGATGACGGCGCCAACGACGTGATCATCGCGGCTACCCACGGTGTGCTCTCCTACCCGGCCGCCGAGCGATTGGCTGCATGCGGCGCCCGGGAGGTGATCGTCACGAATACGCTCCCGATCGACGAGGAGAAGCGTTTCCCCCAGCTCACGGTTATGTCCATCGCACCGTTGCTGGCCAGCACCATTCGTGCGGTTTTCGAAAACGGCTCGGTCACAGGGCTATTCGACGGAGACGCGTAGATGGCTGGTAAGCCAGACAAAACCGTCATCTACCACAACCCCAAATGCACCACGTCCCGTAAGACACTGGATTTGTTGCGGGACAATGGTTTTGAACCCACCATCGTCCAGTATCTGAAGACGCCGCCATCCCGGGACGAGTTGGTGAGTATGATCCGCGACGCCGGCATCGATGTGCGCACCGCCGTTCGCAAGCGGGAACCGCTGTATGCCGAACTCAACCTCGCCGATGCGACCGATGACGAGTTGCTCGACGCCATGGCCGAGCATCCCACCCTCATCGAACGGCCGTTTGTGGTCACGGCGAAGGGTACCCGGCTGGCTCGGCCGATCGACGCGGTCCGCGAGATTCTGTGAAACCAATCGCGACCGTAGTCGTGACGGCCGCGCTGGCGGTGTCGGCGGTCGCCTGCGCACCGAAGGCTCCTGACTACCAGTCGATCTGGACAACGAGCGCGACAGCAACCACCACAACCACGACGGGGAAACCGGTCCCATTTTCGAAGTACCTGGAAAGCATCGGCGTGACCGGAGACCAGGTGGATCCGAACGCTCTGCCCGACCTGACCGTGTCGATCCCGACGCCACCGGGCTGGTCGCCGTACACCAACCCGAAGATCTCCCCAAACACAAAGGTGATCTCCAAGGGCGGCAAGTACCCGACAGCCATGCTCATGGTGTTCAAACTGCGCGGGGATTTCGACCCCGCCAACGCCATCAAGAAGGGCAATGCCGATGCCCAGCTACTGCATAACTTCACCCAACTGGATGCCTCGAATGCGGACTTCAATGGTTTTCCGTCGTCGATGATCCAGGGCAGCTACGACGCCGACGGCATGCGGATGCATAGCTACAACCGGATGATCATCGCCACCGGTTCGCCGCCGGCCAAGCAGCGATACCTGGTGCAGCTCACCATTACCAGCCTGGCCAACGAGGCGGTCGCGCAGTCTTCCGAGATCGAAGCGATCATCCGCGGATTCGTCGTCGCCGCAAAGTGATTGGCGTGCGGGTCAGGCGCGGCGGCCCGCTTCTTGGACGAGCTGGACGCGGGAGCTCACACCGAGCTTGGCGTAGACGTGGGTGAGGTGCGTCTGCACTGTGCGCGGTGAGATGAAAAGCCGCGCGGCGATGCCCTTGTTGCCCAGCCCTTCCCGGACCAGACTGACCACATCGCGTTACATCGGCGTCAACGACCCCCAGCCGCTCGTCGGCCGCTTGCGCTCACCGCGACCGCGTTGCGCATACGCGATCGCCTCCTCGGTAGATAGCGCAGCACCTTCGGCCCACGCGGCATCAAAATCGTTCTGCCCCAATGCCTCCCGAACCGAAGCCACGACAGCGTCGTAGTCGGCTTGATACATCGGGAAGCGGGCATGCCCCATCCGCTCCCGCATGCCTTCAGCCGCGCCCAGCAGACGCGCCGCGTGCTGGTGGTTGCCGTCGCGGGCCGCCAGACGGGACAGGCACTCCAGGGCGTCGGCCGCCCGCAGATATCCCTGGGTGCGCGCGGCGACCGTGAGGGCCTCGTGGGCATCGCGCTCGGCTTGGTCCGGTTCATCTTGCGCAATCGCGACAAAGGCACGCGCTACCAGCGCCAGGATTTGAGTCCAGCCGGGTGCTACTGCGACGGTGTCGTCGGCCCAGCGGCGAGCCGCGACCAAATCACCACAGGCCAATGCGGCCTCGGCCATCGGGTTGACGCTCATGGTGAACACTTCTCGCACCGGCAAGGTGTGCCGCATGGCCTCCTCGACCGCCTGCCTGGCCGCCGTCGCGTTGCCGCTGGCGAGGGCGGCGTAGGCGAACACGGAATGCACGTTGTCTGCGGAAATCGAGCCGATCGTGTCCGCCGCCGCCAGGGCGGATTGCGCCGCGGCGTGCGCGTCAGCCGCGCGCCCCCGAAAAGCAAGTGCTAGGCCGTGGCTTGTATGACCAAAAACCTTCATGGTGAGGTCCTCGGCCGCGTCCGCCTCGTCGGCCAAGGCGCGGCCGATTTGGATGGCGCGCGCGAGATCTCCCTGCATCGCGAACGCGCCGCCCAGCCACGCTCGATTGTTCCGCGAGAAGAACCGGTCGCCGAGCGCGTCGGCGAGGTCACGTCCCGCCTCGGCGGCCACGCGTGCTGCGACGGGTTCACCGGCCATAATGGCCACGGTCGCCTGATAGCTGAAAATTTGGCACAGGCTCCACTGATCATCGGCCGCGCGGACCAGATCGATTGCCTCGGCGAAGTACTGCTGGGTGACTTCCGGGCTGTAGATGGCGACCATGCCGCACGCGATGAGGGCTCGGGCGATCAGCGCCGGGTCTTCGAGCTCACGTGCGACGACCAGCGCCTCCTGGGCCCGACGGAGCTCCGTTGGGAAGCCCACCCACGCGGTGAGGATGCATTGCTGGGCCACCGCTGCCGCCCAGACCGCCGGTGCTATCCCCGAGTGATCCTCGTCGGCCAAGATGGCGGCCAACCCCGTCAGTGCTTCCTGCACTCGACCGGCGCGCAACCACAGCGGCCGCAACGACATGATGAGCCGCAGCGCTATTTCGAGGTCGGAGTTCTCACGGCTCCACGCGAACGCGGCTCGGAGGTTGTCGGTCTCGGTTTGCGCCCAGTGCAGCAGCTGCTCATCGGCGGAGTGGCCCCGCGATTCCATCTCGGCCGCCGTGGCGGTGTAGTAGTCGCGATGCCGGGTGCGTACCGCGGCCGCTTCACCGGATTCGCCGAGTTTTTCTTGGGCGTACTGGCGCACCGTCTCCAACAACCGGTATCGCATCCCGTCGCCGGTGTCGTCGGCGACCACCAGGGATTTGTCCACCAACAGGCTTAGCTGGTCGAGCAGTTGGTAACGCTCCATTTCGCTGTCCGCGGGGACGGCCTGGGCGGCGTCGAGATCAAACCCGCCGGCGAAGACGGCGAGTCGGCGGAACAAGACTTGCTCGGGTTCGGTGAGCAGCGCGTGCGACCAGTCCACCGAGGCGCGCAGTGTCTGCTGGCGGCGCACCGCGGTGCGCGCGCCCCCGGTGAGTAGCCGGAACCGGTCGTGCAGGCTGTCGAGGATCTGCGGCAGCGACAACGCCCGAACCCGTGCTGCGGCAAGCTCAATCGCCAGCGGCATGCCATCTAGGCGCTCGCAGATTTCTTGGACCAGCGCCTGGTTGTCCTCGCTAACACTGAAGTTTGGGCGGGCGCGTCGGGCGCGGTCGGTGAATAGCTCGACGGCCTCGTCGGACACCGACAGTGACGGCACCCGCCAGCTCAGTTCGCCGGGCACGCCGAGTGGCTCACGGCTAGTGGTCAGACTCGTCAAGGTCGGGCAGGCGCTAAGAAGTTCAGTGACCATGCTCCCGCAGGCGTCGAGCAGATGCTCACAGTTGTCGAGCAGCAGCAAGATCTTCTTCTCGCCGAAAAACCGCCTCAGCAGGTCCATAGTGGAGCGGCCCGCCTCATCGGGCAGGCCCAGCATGCGCGCGACGGTCAGCGGCGCCACAGCGGGATTGGTGATGGGTGCCAGATCGACATACCACACACCATCGGAGAACTCGGTGATGAGTTGCGAAGTGATTTCGACGGCAAGGCGGGTCTTGCCCGCTCCGCCAGCGCCGGTCAGCGTGACCAGCCGGTTGCCGGCCACCAGTTGCCGCAACTCGGCGATTTCGGCTTGGCGCCCAACAAAACTCGTCAACTGGGCCGGCAGATTATGCGACGCCACAACGGTGCGGACCCGAAGCGGCGGGAACTCGTTGCGCAGATCGGGATGACACAACTGCACCACCCGCTCCGGACGCGGCACACCACGTAACAGGTAACTCCCCAGATCGGCCAGCCAGACACCCTCGGGCAGCCGATCCACCACCAACGATTCGGTCACCCCCGACAACACCGTCTGCCCACCATGCGCCAAATCGCGCAGCCGCGCCGTCCGGTTGATGGTCGGACCCGCGTAGTTGGACTCGTCGCGCAGTTGGATCTCACCGGTGTGTATTCCGATGCGTAGCCGGATCGGCGCCAGCGGCGCCCGCTGCAACGCCAGCCCACACCCCACCGCATCGGACGCGCGGGCGAACGCGGCGACAAAGCTGTCGCCCTCCCCCTGCTCGAGCGGACGCACCCCCTCATGAGCCGCGATGGCCTCATTCACCGTCCGGTTCAGCAGGGCCAGTGCCGCGGTCATCTGCTCGGGCTGGGTCTCCCATAACCGCGTCGAGCCCTCGACGTCGGCCAAAAGCAACGTCACCGTCCCAGTCGGCAGCAACTCACTCAAGCCCAACTCGCTCCAGTTCAGCGACGGTATGTCTGCATGTTGGCTCATGGTAGCCAGCCTCGCGGCCGGGAACAGGCAAAACATCGGCCACAACGCGCAGATCGTCACCCCGGGGCATGCGGAATTACGACACAGGCCGCGTAGATCTACGCGCTACGGCGGATGGTCTTGGCCGCTTTCCACCGGATAGTCGACTGCCATGACAAGCCAAACCGCTCTCGATTCCCCGAACGTCTTTGACGCTGGACTGCCCAGCATCGCCTACGACCACCTGACCGATCCCGAAGAGGCACATCGCGTCCTCGCCGACGCCCGAAATCACGCCCCGATCGCGATTAGCCCGCACGGGCCTCATGTCTTGAGCTATGACTTAGTCCGCAGGGTGCTGCGCGACGACCGATTCATCACGGCACACGGCCTCGGCCTTGACGCACAAGGCGTCACCTCAGGTCCGCTCTGGGATCGTGCGACCAGCAACATCCTGAGCCTCGACGGTGCTGCGCATCATCGACTGCGCCGGCTGGTGTCAAAGGCCTTCGCACCCCGCGCCGCGGAGCGACTGCGCAGCCTCGCCGTCGAAATCATCCGCGGGCTGGTCGAGCCGTTCACCGCGGTCGGGCACTGCGACGTCGTCACCGACATCGCCCGGGGCTATCCGACGCCGGTCATCTGCGCGCTACTGGGTGCACCGCCCGAGGACTGGCAGCTGTTCTCCGACTGGGTCGACGACATCAAGAAGCTGTTCGAGTGGAACGTCGTCAACGACGCGCCGTTGATCCTGGCGGCGTGGAACGAACTCGACGCCTACCTCGAGGACTTGATCACCCAGCGGCGGGCATCCCTGACCGACGACCTGATCTCCGATCTGATCCGCGCCGAAGACGACGGCGACCGGCTCACCCATGACGAACTGCTCATGCTCTGCGTCACCCTGCTGGGCGCGGGCACCGACACCACCCGCAATCAGCTCGCCGCGGCGGTACAGGTTCTGGCCGCGCACCCGGATCAATGGAACCTGGTTGCCCGGCATCCCGATTTGGCGCCCGACGCGGTTCACGAGCTAATGCGTTACAACCCAATCATTTTCGGCACCATCCGGCGAGCCGCCGAAGACATCGAACTGGCCGGAGTCCACATTCCAGCCGGCACCCTGGTGGCCGCCAACACCGCCTCGGCCAACCGCGACCCCGACGCATACCGGGACCCGGAACGTCTTGACATCACCCGTGGAAGCCCGCCGGCGATCCTGAACTTCGGCGGTGGCGTGCACTACTGCCTCGGCTCGCACCTCGCGCGCCTCGAACTAACCGAAGCGCTTCGGGTCATCACCAAACTCATGCCCAATCCCCGCCAGACCGGCCTCGCGCCATGGAAAGGGATGGCCGGCATCACCGGGCCCATCACCCTGCCGCTGGAGTTCGACGTCGGGCACTAAATTTCCCCTCTAACGCGCGCATCTGTCACATCTGTCACACAGGCCTCTCGCCAAGCCGGTGGGCAATTTGCCCGCCTCCGAGCGACACCGGAATTTGTCGCTAGAAGCCGGGCACATTGGACATTGCCTGCCCCAGTGACCCGTGTGGCGGATGTGACCATTGTGAGTAAATTTCCGCTCAGAGGTGCTAATGCGCTAACCTGGCCGGGCGTCACGGCGAGGGTGGCTGGCTGTCTAGCCAGCACCGTTATCGACGGAGACCGACTCAAGGTCGCGATCCTGGCCGTGCCCCGATTCACACAGGAGCGACATCATGGCTAAGTCCACAGTCAACCAGCTGAGCGTCTCGGTGCGAACCCAGACCGGCAAGGGCGCATCCCGGCGAGCCCGGCGCGACGGCAAGATTCCCGCCGTCCTCTACGGCCACGGTGAAGATCCGCAGCACCTGGAGCTTCCCGGGCACGACTTCGCGGCCGTGCTGCGCCACTCCGGCACCAACGCGGTGCTCACCCTCGACATCGCCGGTAAGGAACAGCTGGCGCTGACCAAAGCGATCGAGATCCACCCGATCCGTCGCAGCATCGTGCACGCCGACCTGCTGGTCGTGCGTCGCGGCGAGAAGGTCGTCGTCGAGGTCAACGTCGTCGTCGAAGGCGAGCCCGGACCCGACACCCTGGTCACCCAGGAGACCAACGCCATCGAGATCGAGGCCGAGGCACTCTCGATTCCCGAGCAGTTGACGGTGTCCGTCGAGGGCGCCGAGCCAGGGACCCAGTTCACCGCCGGTCAGGTGACCCTGCCGGCGGGCGTCAACCTGATTTCCGATCCCGACTTGCTGGTGGTCAACGTGGTGAACGCACCGACCGCCGAGGAACTCGAGGAAGAGGGCGCGGGCGAGGTTGCGGAGGCCGCCGAGGAAGCGGCCGAAGAGGCCGGCGAAGCCGAGACCGACGCGGACGAGTCCGAGTAGGCGCTCGCGACGTGGCCGATCCTCTGCTGGTGGTCGGCCTGGGCAACCCCGGGGAGAACTACGCCCGCACCCGGCACAACCTCGGGTTCATGGTTGCCGACCTGCTCGCCGCGCGGCTGGGCTCGAAATTCAAGGCGCACAGGCGTTCTGGCGCCGAAGTCGTCAGCGGCCGGTTAGCGGGGCACGCGGTGCTGTTGGCCAAGCCGCGCTGCTACATGAACGAGGCCGGCCGCCAGGTGGGGCCGCTGGCGAAGTTCTACTCAGTGCCGCCGGCCGACATCGTCGTCATTCATGACGACCTAGACCTTGAGTTCGGTCGCATCCGGCTCAAGATCGACGGCGGCGAAGGCGGCCACAACGGGCTGCGTTCGGTGGCTGCCGCGCTGGGCACCAAGGATTTTCAGCGGGTGCGCATCGGGATCGGACGGCCGCCCGGACGCAAAGACCCGGCGGCGTTCGTATTGGAGAACTTCACCTCCGCCGAGCGGGTGGAAGTCCCCACGATCTGCGAGCAGGCCGCCGACGCCACCGAGCTGCTCATCGAACTAGGTTTAGAGCCCGCGCAGAATCGGGTCCACGCCTGGTAGGCGCGGGCCTGCCGCATGGCTACGTGACGAGGGTGACGGAATTGGACCGCCGCAGCTTGCCCGACGGCGTCTTCGGGATTGTCCCGGGGCCGAGAACCACGACGTTGCGTGGTCGCATGTCAACCTCTTTGAGCACCTCGTGCGCCACCTGATGCTCGATGCGACGCACCTCGGCGGGATCTTCGAAGGCGTTGGACTCGACAGCTACAGCAAACGTCTCGCGCGAATGTCCGGCGTCGAGTCGCACGGCCACCGCGCAGCCGGGGCGGACACCGTCGACGCGGCCTGCCGCGCGCTCGATGTCGGTCGGGTAGATGTTCCGGCCAGCCATGATGATGACGTCCTTGACTCGACCGCACACGACGATGTGGCCCTCGTCGGTGATGTAGCCGAGGTCACCGGTGTCATACCAGCCGTGCTCGTCCTGGGCCGAGATGAAGCCGCCCATGGTGAGGTGGCCGGGCGTCAGCGACTCGCCGCGCAGCTCGATGACGCCGACGCCGCGTGCGGGCATCACATCGCCATGCTCATCGATGATGCGGGCTTCGAGGTCATTGAGCAGGGGACCGAGCGTGGCCAGCCTCCGGGTGTTGCCCTTGGTGGCGGGTACGGCCCGGCGCAAGGCTGCTAGCAGATCGGCGTCGACCTCGTCGACGACTAGACCCGCGTTGCACTCCGAGAACGACACGGCCAGCGTGGTCTCGGCCATGCCGTAGGCCGGCAGGATCGCCGAGGGCTTCAGGCCGAACGGCTTGCCGGCGTCGAGCAAGTCCTCGACGTCGGCGGGTTCGACGGGCTCGGCGCCGGACAGCGCGAAGCGCAGGGTCGACAGGTCGAATTCGCCGGGTTTGGCTTGGCGACGCAACCGCTTCGCGAGCAGCGCGTAGGCGAAGTTGGGCGCCGCGGTCATGGTGCCCTTGTACTTGTCGATGAGCTTGGCCCACAGCAGCGTGTCGCGCAGGAAGTCCATCGGGGTGACCTTGACCAGCTCGGCGCAGAAGTACATCGGAATGGTGAGGAAGCCGACCATGCCCATGTCGTGGAAGCACGGGAGCCAGCTGACCATGACGTCCGTATCGACGTCGTACTGCGCGCCGATGAACATCGCCTCGGCGTTGGAGTAAATGTTGCGGTGGGTGATCTGGACCGCTTTCGGTGAGCCGGTGGAGCCAGACGTCAGCTGCATCAGCGCCAGGTCGTCCTCGCCGACCTCGATGGGGTCGATCGGATCCGACGACAGCAGATCGGCGATGGTGAGGACCTCGATGCCCTTGTCCTCGAGCACGGGGATGGCCACCAGGAAGGGCTCGGAGACGATGACGGCCTTGGCCTCGATCATGCCGATGATCGTCATGGTGTCTTCGGCCCAGACGGCCAGGTCGGTACGCGGTGTGGGCTGGTGCAGCATGGTCAGGCTGGCCCCGCGCATCCACAGCCCCTGGGCCGTCGGGGCGATCTCCACCGGAAGGCCGGCGAGCACACCGACGGCGTCGCCGAGGCCGATGCCCGCGGCGGCCAGGCCGCCCGCGATACACCGAGCGCGCTCGTGTACCTCGCCCCAGGTGTGGCGGACGGGCTCGTGGGGTTCACCGGTGACCATGCCCGTCGTCGCGATGCGGGCG
>DATMMZ010000049.1:0-15767 GCA_035569455.1 Mycobacterium sp.
TGTCGGCCCGCCAGCCGCGCGGTGTGCGCACCAGGGTGTTCGCCGATCCAACCTGGCCCGCCCGGGCGGTGTGCTCGTCGGCGAACCGCAGGGCGGCGAACTTGCCGGGCTTGGTCACCGACACGCCGACCCACTGCGGCCCGAACCCGCCGACCACGACCGGCAGCTGCTCGGCGTCGCACTCGATGCGCTCGTAGGTCCAATCCTGCAGGCCGAGCGCGCGGTAGGCGGCCAGGTGCAGTTCCGGGGACTTCGAATGGGCGACCGGCGAGCCGAGAACGGCCGCGCTTCTAGGAGGCGCCGAGCTAGCGCGCGCTGTCGAGGACACCGTTGCGCTTAGCCAGCTCGATATTGGCCAAATGCTGTTGATAATCCTTGGTGAACAGCGTCGTCCCCTGGGCGTCGATGGTGACGAAGTACAACCAGTCGCCCGGCTCGGGATGCTCAGCCGCGCGCAGGGCATCGACGCCGGGAGAGCAGATCGCCGTGGCCGGCAGTCCTTGCGACACGTAGGTGTTCCAGGGCGTCCGCTGGGCTCGGTCGGCGTCGCTGGTGGCCACCTCCCGGCGGTCCAACGGATAGTTCACCGTCGAGTCGAACTCCAGCGTGTGATGAGCGTGCAGGCGGTTGTAGATGACTTGCGCGACCTTCGGGAAGTCCTGCGAGTTGGCTTCCTGCTGCACCAGCGACGCCACCACCAGGATGTCGTAGGGCGACAGGTGCAGGGACTGGGCGTTGTCGACCAACCCGGATCTCGTGTACTCCTCGGCGCCGGCGCCGATCAGGCTCGACAGGATGTTCTCGGCCGATGCCGACGGGTCGACATTGAAGGTCCCCGGCGCGATCAGACCCTCGATCCGGCGATGATCGCTTCCCAGCTCGTTCGCCGGCTCAATCGCCCAGGGCGGCACCGCCAGCGCAATCAGACTGCTTTTGGTCGCGGCCGTGCGGAGGTCGTCCACCGACACACAGTGTCGGTCACCGTCGAGGTCCACGCAGGTGGCGAGGGAGATCAGGGTGAATATGCCTGGATTCACCTTATTGGTCTTCATGTCGGTGGTGTCGTCGAGCTGTCGTCCTTCCGGGATGACCAACTTCCCCACCCTGTTGTTCGGATCGACCAGCCGCGCAACCGCGGAAGCAGCCGGGATTTCGGTTCGGGTTCGGTAGAACCCCGGCTGAATCGACGAAATCCCTGTGACGCCGTGCGCGGCGTTGACGAATGCCCGGACGGTGGCGACCACGCCGTGGTCGTGCAGCGTCTCCCCGATCGCGGTGGTGGAGTCACCGGCGTGTATCTGAATCATGATGTCGTGCTTGCCGGGTCCCGGGTAATCGTCACCGGCCCCGAACACCGTGTGCCAGAGCCTGAAGCCGACGGCGACAGCCGCCACCACCACCACGATGAGCAGGCCCAGGGCAAATTTGCTGGCAAAGCGCCGACGGCGATGGCCGCGTTCGGCCCGCTTCCGGGCAAGGCGGCTCATCTTGTGCCGCGGCGGCCCGACCGCCTCGGGCTCGGCCCGTTCCGGCCGTACGCTGTCAACCATCGGCGGTTTCCCCCGCCCGCCAAGCTGATTCCGACCCCGCTGGGGCGGCACGGCGCTGATCGAGCCAACTCTGCAGGATCGCCACCGCCGCCGCCTGGTCGATCACCGCCCGTTGATCTTTGGCGCGCACGCCCGCCGCGCGCAGGAATCGCTGCGCGCTGACGGTGGTCAGCCGCTCATCGGCGAGCCGCACGGGTGTGGGCGGAACTCGACGTGCCAGCACTTCGGCCAGTTTGCCGGCCAGCTCGATCGCGTCTTGCGCCGAGGGCCCGGTGCGGTCGGCCAGTGTCCGGGGGAATCCGACGATCACCTCGACCACCTCCAGCTCGGTGGCGAGCGCAGCGAGCCGGCGCAGGTGCTTACCGGTGCGGTCGCGGCGCACCGTTTCCACCGGGGTCGCCAGGATGCCGTCGGGGTCGCTGGCAGCCACGCCGATGCGCACACTGCCCACGTCTATGCCTAGCCGTCGTCCGCGTCCGGGATCCTGGCCTTTGAACAGGTTGGAATCGCCGGGCCGGTCGGGCAGGCGGTGCTGTGACGAAACCACTCAACCGTCCCGCGCTATCACGGCGATCTCGGAGCGTACCGCGTCGAGCGCCGCGTCGATGCCGGTCGGATCCTTTCCTGAGCCCTGCGCCAGGTCGGCCTTACCGCCGCCGCGGCCGTCGACGGCCACCGCAAGCTGTTTGACCAGGTCGTTGGCGCGGATGCCGAGATCTTGGGCGGCTGGATTGGCGGCGACCGCATACGGCACGGTGTCGCCGTCGCCCTCGGAGTTCACCGCGATCAGCACGACCACCGCCGGGTCGCTGCCGAGCTTGCCCCGGATGTCGCCGACCAGGGACCGCAGGTCGGCCGCCGTCATACCGCTGGACATCCGTTGCACCACGACACGCACGTTACCGATCCGCTCCGCACCCGCCGCGGCGTTGGTCGCAGCCGCGCGGGCGCTCGCCACCCGGGCGCGTTCGAGTTCCTTCTCCGCGGCCTTGAGCCGCTCCACCAGATTGGCCACCCGGGCGGGCACCTCTTCGGACGGCACCTTCAGCGACGAGGCCAGCCCGGCCATCAATGCGCGCTCTTTGGCCAGGTGACGGAAGGAGTCCAGCCCAACGTAGGCCTCAACCCGGCGCACCCCGGAGCCGATCGACGATTCGCCCAGGATCGTCACCGGGCCGATCTGCGCCGAGTTGTGCACGTGGGTTCCACCACACAGCTCCAGCGAGAACGGTCCGCCGATCTCCACCACCCGCACTTCGTCGGGGTAGGCCTCGCCGAAGAGCGCCATCGCTCCCATCGCCTTGGCTTTGTCGAGCTGCTCGGTGAAGGTGTGCACCTCGAAGTCGGCCTGCACGGCCTCGTTGGTAACCTCCTCGATTTGGGTGCGCTGGTCTTCGTTCAACGACCCTTGCCAGTTGAAGTCGAAGCGCAAGTAGCCCGGCCGGTTCAGCGATCCCGCCTGAACTGCATTGGGCCCCAGTACTTGTCGTAGCGCAGCGTGCACCATGTGGGTACCCGAATGGCCTTGCGTGGCGCCCCGGCGCCATTGCGAGTCCACCGCGGCGACGACGGTGTCGCCTTCGACGAATTCCCCGGATTCCACGTTAACACGATGCACCCAAAGGGTTTTAGCGATCTTCTGCACATCGGTGACCGCCGCCCGGGCATTCTCGCCCGCGCCGGTTCCGCTGATGCTGCCGGCATCGGCGAGCTGCCCGCCGGCCTCGGCGTAAAGCGGTGTGCGGTCCAGAACCAGTTCGACTCGATCTCCGCGATCCCCGTCGGGGGTCTCCCCGTGCGTCACCACCGGGACGCGTTTGCCGTCCACAAAGATCCCCAGAATCCTTGCCTCGGAGGTCAACTCGTCGAATCCGGTGAACTCGGTGGGGCCGGCGTCGACCAGCTCGCGGTAGGCGGTCAGGTCGGCATGCGCGTGTTTGCGCGCGGCGGCGTCGTCCTTGGCGCGTTTGCGTTGTTCGGCCATCAGCTCGCGGAAACCCGCTTCGTCGACCGTCAGGCCGGCTTCCGACGCCATCTCGAGAGTGAGCTCGATCGGGAACCCATACGTGTCGTGCAGGGTGAAGGCATCAGAGCCGGAAACGACCGTGGAGCCTGACGCTTTGGTAGCGCCGGCCACCTCGTCGAACAGCTTCGAGCCCGATGTCAGCGTGCGATTGAACGCGGTCTCCTCGGCAACGGCGATGCGGCTGATCCGGGCGAAGTCGCTGACCAGCTCGGGATACGACGGGCCCATCTCGTCGCACACGGTGGCCATCAGGTCGCCGACGATCGGGGTATCGATGCCGAGCAGCTTGGCCGACCGGATGACCCGGCGCAGCAACCGGCGCAAGACATAACCGCGGCCGTCGTTACCGGGGCTGACCCCGTCGGCGATCAGGATCGCGGCGGTGCGGCTGTGGTCGGCGATGATGCGGTAGCGCACGTCATCTTCGTGGTTACCGACGTCATAGGGGCGAGGCGCCCGGGTGGCGACGAGATCGATGACCGGCCGGACCAGGTCCGTCTCGTAGACGTTGTGCACCCCTTGCAGCACCAGCGCGACCCGCTCCACACCCATGCCGGTGTCGATGTTCTTGCGGGGCAGCGGCCCGAGAATCTCGTAGTCTTCCTTGGTCGTTCCCTCGCCGCGCTCGTTCTGCATGAACACGAGGTTCCAGACCTCGAGGTACCGGTCCTCGTTGACGATGGGACCGCCCTCGGGCCCGAACTCGGGCCCGCGGTCGTAGTAGATCTCCGATGACGGTCCGCACGGCCCGGGGATGCCCATCGACCAGTAGTTGTCCGCCTTGCCGCGGCGCTGGATCCGCTCGGGCGGCAGACCGGCGATCTCCTGCCACAGCTGCGCGGCCGCGTCGTCATCCAGATACACCGTGGCCCAGAGTCTTTCCGGGTCCAGCCCATATCCGCCGTCGTCGATGCTGTTCGTCAGCAGTGCCCAGGCCAGCTCGATCGCCCCGCGCTTGAAGTAGTCGCCGAACGAGAAATTGCCGGCCATTTGAAAGAACGTGTTGTGCCGGGTGGTGATGCCAACCTCGTCGATATCGGGGGTGCGGATGCACTTCTGGATGCTGGTGGCCGTCGAGTACGGCGGTGTGCGCTGCCCAAGGAAGAACGGCACGAACTGGACCATGCCGGCGTTGACGAACAGCAGGTTGGGGTCGTCCAGGATCACCGAGGCGCTGGGCACCTCGGTGTGACCCGTCTTCACGAAATGATCAAGGAACCGCTTCCTGATCTCGTGTGTCTGCACTTGAGTCCGCTTCTCCCTATTTCGGTCGACGTCCATCCCCAGCCTATTCGCCGGGTTATTCGAAGCACCGAGACGCTAACCCTCCAGAAAGGTCAACCGCACCGACCGCCGCGGATTGTCCCGGTTGAGGTCGACCAGCACGATGCTTTGCCAGGTCCCGAGCTGCGGCTCACCACCCAAGACCGGCACCGTCACCGACGGCGCGATGATCGCCGGCAACAGATGGTCGGCGCCGTGGCCTTGCGAGCCGTGCGCATGCCGGTACCGTTCATCACGCGGCAACAGCCGTTCCAGTGTATCGACCAGATCGTCGTCGGAGCCGGCACCCGTCTCGATGATCGCGACCCCGGCCGTCGCATGCGGGACGAACACGTTGCACAGGCCGTCGCCGTAGCTGAAGCAGAACCTGCGCACCACATCGGTGAGGTCCACGACGCGACGAGTCGCGGTGTCCACATCCAGCACATCGGTCTGCATCGGGCTAAGCCTACGGCGGGGCGCCGGTGACGGCCCAGGACAAGTCAACTGATTGTGCGCGCAGCCACACCATTGCGACGGGTAACTGGCAGGAGGAAGGTAAATGGTGGGACCGGTGGCGCCACCGGGGCGCTGCTCCGAGACAGGAGGGGTGATCGTGTACGCGCGTTCTACTACCATCCAGGCACAACCCTTGTCGGTCGACATCGGAATTGCGCATGTTCGCGATGTCGTCATGCCCGCCCTCCAGGGGATTGACGGGTATGTCGGGCTGTCGCTGTTGGTCGACCGGCAGTCCGGCACATGCATCGCCACCAGCTCCTGGACGAGCTTGGAGAGGATGCGCGCCAGCGCCGAGCCGGTGGCTCCCGTTCGTGACCGGGCCGCGATGATGTTCGACGGCAGCGCGCGGGTCGAAGAATGGGACATCGCTCTGCTGCACCGCGACCACCCATCGCACGAGGGGGCATGCGTGCGGGCCACCTGGCTCAAGGTGGTGCCGGATCAGCTCAGCCGATCCCTGGACTTCTACCGGACGTCGGTGCTTCCGGAATTGGAAAATCTGGACGGGTTCTGCAGCGCCAGCCTGATGGTCGACCACCCCGCATGCCGGCGTGCGGTGTCGTGCTCGACGTTCGACAGCATGGACGCGATGGCCCGAAACCGCGACCGGGCGACCGAGCTGCGCAGCAGGCGCGTGCGGGACTTGGGGGCCGAGGTGCTCGACGTGGTCGAGTTCGAGCTGGCGATCGCCCACCTGCGAGTGCCCGAGCTGGTCTGAGCCGGTTCGCTCCCCGACGAGCTGGGGGCACGCTAGCGTGACGGCGGGACGCAGACGCCCCGAAGTCAGGGCAGCGAGTCCCCGGGGAATCCGCGGCCGGGGTGCACCTCATAGGTGAACACTCCGGCCGCCACCCCAGGGTCGTCGTTCATGATCGCGGTGGTGTCGTCGATGGTTGCCGCGAACACCGCGACGCCGCATACGTTGAACCCGTCGGTGACCGGCAGCACCACCGCCAGTACACCGTCGTCGCGCAGCCCGAAGTTGCGGCGCCCGTGCTCCCAGATGACCGCCGGTGCCGTGTCGTCGCGGAAGTTGGGGCCCTGCTTGAGGATGACGACGCTGTAGGGCCTGGCGTTGGCCAGCAGTTCGCCCATCTCCTCGTCGGTGAAGGTTCTCATCGGCGTTCCTTGTTGGCCATGGTCACGCTCCCAGCTCATCCGGCCGATACTGCCGCGACAGCGCGGCCGCATTAGGCGATCGTGTAGTCGCGCAGCGGGAAGGTCGAGGCTTCCCGCACCGCGTTTCGTGTGGACGTCGGCCGCAGCAGCGTTGCTTCACCGCTGGGGTTGAAATAGTACGACCGCGACGTGGCACAGTTGGTTGCGCCCCTGCGCTTGACCTCGCCGAGCGGCCGATCCATGTGTCGCATCTGATATTCGATCTTGTTGAAGAACGACAGCCCGGAGAAAGCGTACGGACTGACCAGGTTCAACAAGTTCGGCAAGCAGGGCGCGGACACGCCCTGGTAAGCCTGAAACCTATTCTCGCGCCACCACTTTCCCAAGTTGCGGCCCTGGCGGCCGATCACCTCGATGGCCACGATGACCGCTTCGAAGACCGTTTCGAAACATTCCGAATTCACGATTCGCTCCCTGCTCACAAGAGACCCGGAATCCTAGTGTGTGACTCTAACCGCGGGCATCGCCGGGTGCTCGTCGAGATTTGCTGCGGATGATCGCCCGCAAACGTTCCAACCGTTTCACAATCGGACTCTCCGCGCCGTGAGCGGTGGGCCGGTAATAGTCCACGCCCACTAGCTCATCAGGCGGATATTGTTGGGTGACAACGCCGTCCGGGTCGTCGTGGGAGTACTTGTAGCCCTGCGCGTTGCCCAGCGCCGCCGCACCGGAGTAGTGCCCGTCGCGCAGATGCACCGGCACCGTACCGGCCTTGCCCGCCTTGATGTCGTCCATCGCCGCGCCCAGCGCAGTGGTGACCGCGTTGGACTTCGGCGCGGTGGCCAGGTGAACGGTGGCATGCGCCAGCGTCAGCTGGGCTTCGGGCATGCCGATCAGCTGCACGGTCTGCGCGGCGGCGACCGCGGTCTGCAACGCCGTCGGGTCGGCCATCCCGATGTCCTCGCTGGCGAGGATCATCAGTCGGCGCGCGACGAACCGTGGGTCCTCCCCCGCGACCAGCATGCGGGCCAGATAGTGCAGCGCGGCGTCGACGTCGGAGCCACGCACCGATTTGATGAAGGCGCTGATGACGTCGTAGTGCTGGTCGCCGTCGCGGTCGTAGCGGACGGCGGCCTTGTCCAGCGACTGCTCGATGGTCTCGACGCTGACGACCTCGCCGGCCTCTTCAGCAGATTCAACAGCCACCTCCAACGCGGTCAGGGCTCGCCGCGCGTCGCCGGCCGCCAATTGCACCAGCAGGTCGACGGCCTCCGGCTGCACCGCGACCCGCCCACCCAGGCCGCGGGGGTCCTCAATCGCGCGCTGCACCACCGTTCGGATGTCATCGGCCGTCAGCGGCCGCAACTGGAGGATCAGCGATCGTGAGAGCAGCGGCGCGACCACAGAAAACGACGGGTTCTCGGTAGTCGCCGCCACCAGCAACACCACCCGGTTCTCCACCGCGGACAGCAGCGCGTCCTGCTGGGTCTTGGAGAATCGGTGCACTTCGTCAATGAACAGCACTGTCTGTTCACCGCGTATGAGAGCACTTCGGGCGCTGTCTATGACGGCCCGCACGTCCTTGACACCGGCCGACAACGCTGAGAGCGCCTCGAAACGGCGGCCGGTCGCCTGTGAGATCAACGCCGCCAGCGTCGTCTTGCCGCTTCCCGGTGGGCCGTAGAGGATGACCGATGCCACTCCGGAGCCTTCGACCATCCTGCGCAGCGGTGACCCGGGCGCAAGCAGGTGGGCCTGCCCGACCACTTCGTCCAGCGATGCTGGACGCATCCGCACCGGTAGCGGCGCACCGGCCGACCCGCCCAGGCCAAGGTCGGTCGGCTGCGCCGCGCCGGGCAGGTCAAACAGACCGTCGGACACGGCTTCAGGCATACCATGCCCTCCTCACGGAGCGCCCTCACATGCCCTCGCCGGAGCCGACCGGCCAAGTTCCAGGCCGGGTATCCGCGCGCCTGCGCGGCATAGCTGCTAAGTTCCGGTTTGCTTAGTTCCGCGCGTTTTACCGATTCAAAGCGAACTAGAACCATAGGACGGCAATGAGCCAGCCCCCGGAATACCCAGGCAACCCGGCCGACCCGCAACGCGGCAACCAGGGCCCTCCCGGCTACCCGCCGCCGCCGCCCGGTTACGGCACACCACCGCCGCCACCACCACCCGGTTACGGCGCGCCTCCCCCGGCACCGGGCTATGGCCGGCATGCCGGCCCCCCGGCCGGACCGCCCGGCGGATACGGGCCACCCCCGGGCCCGCCCCCGGGCGAGGCCCCACCGCCCGGTTACGGCACGCCGCCCCCACCGCCACCCCCCGCGGGCTACGGCGCACCCCCGGCCGGCTACCCGCCCCAACCGGGCTACGCTGCCCCGCCCGGGGGCCCGATGCCACCGCAGTTCAACGTTGGCGACGCGGTGAGCTGGGCCTGGAACAAGTTCACCCAGAATGCCGTAACGCTGATCGTTCCGGTCTTCGGCTACGCCGCGGTGCTGGCCGCTCTCGGCCTTGTCGTCGGGTTGCTGCCGATGGCCCTCGGCCAGAGTACGAGCAGCAGCTACACCGATTCCTACGGCAACACTTACAGCAGCGGCACCACCGTGACGCTTGGCCCCGCCTCGATCGCCGTCATGGTCATCGGCTACCTCCTGATCTTCGTCGTGGCGATCTACATGGCCGCCGGACTTATCACCGGTTCTCTTGACATCGCCGACGGCAAGCCGGTGAGCATCGGGTCGTTCTTCAGACCGCGCAATCTGGGCCCCGCGTTTCTCGCCGCGTTGTTGGTCGCGTTGGGCACCTGGATCGGAACACTGTTGTGCATCATCCCGGGCCTGATCTTCGGCTTCCTCGCGCAGTTCGCCATCGCGTTTGTGGTCGATCGATCCCAGTCACCCGTCGACGGGGTGAAGTCCAGCATCGCGACCGCCAGGTCCAACGTCGGCGGCGCCCTGCTGTCGTGGCTGGTGCAGTGCGCGATCGTGCTCGTCGGCGAATTGCTGTGCGGGGTAGGCCTGCTCGTCGCACTGCCGATCGCCATGCTCATCCAGGTCTACACCTACCGCAAGCTTTCCGGCGGGCAGGTCGTTGCGCTGCAACAGCCCGGTTATCAGCCGGGACCCCCGCCCGGCATACCGCCGGGACCCCAGCTGGCATAGCGAGCCGGCCGGGCCGGGAACTACCCGGGCGCTCCGGCCCGTGCCCCGTCGGTGCCCCTGGCCGGGCTCCCCGTCGCCTCATCGATGACGGTGTGGATGAACTGCATCTTGTTCAAAACGGCGACCGGCAGCACGAAGGGGTAGAGGTCGTCGTGGCCCATCGACCGGTTCACCATGTTCAGCGACCACGACAACGGCAGCCACATCTCGATGATGGTGGGAAAAGCGCTGGGCCCCAGGGCCGGACGGTCGAAGGTCGCCGACGCCGATGCCAGACCGCACCACGCGGAGGTGTCCAGGGTGTCGCGGATGTGCAGGTAATGGGCGAACGTTTCGGCCCAATCCTCGGCGGCGTGCATGGTCGCATACGACGACACGAAGCTTTCCCGCCATCCCGCGGGCGCACCGTCCCGGTAGTGCCGGTCCAGCGCGTCGGAGTAGTCGGCGTCGGGATCACCAAACAGCTCGTTGAACCGCGCCTGGTAGTCGCTTGACGGGGCGATCAGCCGGTAGAAGTAGTAATGCCCGATCTCATGCCGGAAGTGCCCGAGCAGGGTCCGGTACGGTTCGTCCATCTCAACCCGCAACTGCTCGCGATGGACATCGTCGCCTTCAGCCAAATCCATTGTGATAACTCCGTTTTCGTGACCGGTGAGCACCTGCTCGTGCACACTGGACAGCAGGCGGAATCCCAATCCATAATCTAGATCCTGGTCACGTCCGACGATCGGCAACTTCAGCTCGTGCAGCTCGGCGATCAGCCGTCGCTTGGCCGCCTCGGCCCGGGCGAAAGCCGCCAGGCCGTCCGTGTCGGTATCGTTGGGCCGTTCCAGAGTCAGCGCGCACGATGCGCAGAGTCCGCCGGGATGATCCGTGGGGACCAGCCAATTGCATTCGGCGAGATAAAGATTCGCACATAGTTGATAGTCACCGGCATCCACGGCGCCGGCGTGGTCGTCCTGGTCGCCCTTGGCGATCACCAGCAGGGCCATCTGGTCGAGCGAAAACCCCAGCGCGCTGCCGCAGTTCAGGCACGCCGAGTTCTCGAACGCCAGACGCTGGCCGCAGTTGGGACAGTGGAAGTCACGCATGCAGCGAATCGCCTTCGCAGGGCACGACATCGACGGCGACGTCGATCACGCTGTTCTCGGAGTTGGTGTAGATGATGCCGCGCAGCGGCGGCACGTCCGCGTAGTCGCGGCCCCGGCCGACGACGATGTACCGCTCGTCGATCATCTGGTCATTGGTGGGATCCAGCCCCAACCATTCCAACTGCCCGGGCTTTTGCGGGATCCATACCGTGGCCCAGGCATGGGTTGCGTCGATACCGATCATCCGATCCTTTCCGGCCGGCGGGTCAGTGGCCAGATAACCGGACACATAGCAGGCCGCCAGGCCATTGGCTCGCAGGCAGGCGATCGCCAGCCTGGCGAAGTCTTGGCATACCCCTTCTCGGGCCCGCAGAACCTCATTGACTCCGGTGGAAATCGTGGTGGACCCGGAACGGTAGGTGAAGTCTGCATAGATCCGGGACGCGAGATCGCGCAGCACCTCGATCAATGGGCGTCCGGGCGCGAAGCTGGGGGCGGCGTACTGGCGAACCTCATCGGTGATCTCCGGCGGATCCAGGTCGAGGGTGAATTCGGTCGCGAGCGCACCCTCCAGCCCGGCCGGCCGGGCAGCCTCCCACGGTTCACCGGCGGGCCCGCTGGTGTACAGACCGGGAGCCGGCGCGTGTACGTCGACGATGGATTCGCTGGTGACCGTCAGCGTGCGGTGCGGCACGGTGACGTGGAAATAGGTGCTGATGTTGCCGTAGCCGTCGCGGCTGGTTGAGCTGTCGGCGGGGGCGGGTTGGATATCCAACCGATGATCGACGCAACGCTGCCGCGCCGAGTCCCGCGGCGTGAGAAACCCGCGGCCGTACGAGCTGGTCACGATGTCGGAATAGCGGTATTCGGTACGGTGCCTGACTCGATACCGCCGGGTGCCGGCGGCTTGGGCTGCCCGGGCCTCGTTTGACGTCATGGCACCACCCGGCGCAGGTCGGGCCCCCACAGCGGCTGCATCTCGCCCGGCAACGAGAGCTGGGTGGCGGTGATCACATCTGCCAGTTCGCGAAGCCCACTATGCATCCCGCTAAGCAGGAGCTCGCGCCAGCCCGGGCGGACGTTGCCGGCTGCGTCCACGAACTCGTCGTATGCGGCCGGTCCGGATCCGCCGCTGCGCGCGTCGAACAGCGGCTCCTGAGCCCATGCGGCGCGGTAGCCGGCCAACAGCTGATCGGGATCGTAGGGCCCACCGACCCGACCAGTGGCCGGCGGCGAGCCGTACAAGGCCTCAGACACCAACGCGCTGCCTCCTGACGTCGCCGGCTCGGTTGGCGGTCACTGATCTCACACCGCGATTTTGACTAATCTCTTGGCCACCGGGGCGCAAAATGGGAACCCAGTGTGGCATGGGCAGAAGGGAGCCGGCTCGTGCAGCGACATGAAATCCGGTCATTGGCCGATCTCGCGGGCGAAGGCACCCGGGTCTTGACCGCGTTGGTCCGCGACATGCACAGCGGGATCGCGGGTCGGGTCTTCGACTCGGTAGGACCGGCGTCCAAACCCGTGCAGGTGATTCACGACGCAATTGCGGCAATCACCTACCACGCGGTCGACCGCGCGGTCCGAGGATCGCTTGGTGGCGCCGGCGCATTGGCTGCCGAGGCGTGGAGCAACGATGACAATGACACAATCCAAGCGCATCCCGCGGCGGGCGGTGCGATCGCCGCGGTCAACGGGATCTACGGGGATCAGCTGACCAACCGGCGGAATGGGTTCGCGCTGACCATGCAGATCCACCGGCACAGGCGGCCCGTCGCACCCACCGCCGACTCCATCGCCAAGGCTTTCCCGGCGGCTACCGGGCGGATCGTGGTCTTCGTGCACGGCTGGTGCCTCACCGAACTCTCGTGGTGGCGCAGGCCGCGCATCGGGTCCGCTCTCCCGTACGGGACACGACTGCGAACCGACCTGGGCTTCACCCCGGTCTACCTGCGCTACAACACTGGGCTGCACATCTCGCAGAACGGGCAGAATCTGGCCGACTTGCTGAATCAGCTGCACACGCTGTGGCCCGCGCGGGTGGAACAAATCGTGTTGGTCGGTCACTCGATGGGCGGGCTCGTGGCGCGCAGTGCCTGCCATTACGGACTTGCGCACCAGCAACCCTGGACCGGCGACGTTCGCCACGTCGTCTGCCTGGGTTCCCCTCACTTGGGTGCCGACCTGGAAAAAGGGGTCAACGTCGCATCGTGGGCGCTGGCCCAGCTGCCGGAGACCCGCGGTCTTGCCTCATTTCTCAATGCACGCAGCGCCGGCGTGAAGGATCTGCGGTTCGGCGCATTGCTCGACGAGGACTGGCGCGACTGCGACCCGGACGAGTTCCTGCGCGATCGCTGCAACGAGGTCCCCTTTCTTCCCGACGCCGTCTACCACTTCGTCGCCGCGTCCGCCTCGCCCCGCGCGGTCGGCTTGCTGGTCGGCGACAGCCTGGTGCGCCCGCGGAGCGCGGCCGGCCGGGGCCGGTCCCGACAGGTTCCGTTCGAGTCCGCGCATGGGCTCACCCTGACGGGTCTGCACCACTTCGACCTTCTCAATCACCCGTCGATCTACGACAAATTATCGGAGTGGCTCGGTGACTCGCCGGCGATGTCGCAGCCGGGGGTTGGCGAGTCCGGCTAGGGTGCCGGCGCTATCACGTGCACCAAATCCATCCAGAAACAGGCCATAGTTGCGGGGCCGGGAGCACAATCAAGGAGTGGCCACGTGGGACGACGTCGTCCGCATCGTTGGCGGGTTGCCACTCGCCTCGGAGCCGTCACCGCACGACTGGCGGGTCGGCAAGAAACTGGTGGCGTGGGAACGACCGCTGCGCAAATCCGACCGCGAAGCCTTGGCGGCAGAAGGGTCGGAGCCACCGGAGGGCGACATCCTCGGTGTCCGGGTCTCCGATGAGGGCGTCAAGTTCGCGCTGATCGCGGACGAGCCTCGGGTGTATTTCACCACTCCGCATTTCGACGGTTATCCGGCGGTACTGGTCAAACTGGCCGAAATCGACGTCGTCGACCTCGAGGAGCTGATCACCGAGGCCTGGCTGACGCAGGCGCCCAGGAAGCTGGTCCAGGAGTTCCTGGCCGATTCGCCCTGACGTGCCGTCATACCGGCCGAAGGTCGATCACCCGTTGTAGGTCGTCGATGCAGGACTGGACGACGTCGGCGAGCACCACCTCTTTCCGGTCGCGGGCGACCGAGTGCACCGCCGAAGCCAGGCCGCGCGCAGCGACGGCGTGTTCGGTCGCCGCGACGGGATCTGTGTCGGCGAGGGCGACGGCCGCCACCAGCTCGTCGAGCACGGCGTACACGGGCTGGGGAAGCCAGTTGCAGCCGTCCAGCGCGGGCGCGACGACACGAGCCAGCTGCAGCACGGAGACGGCGAGCAAGGCCACGTGCACGGCCTGGTGATCGGCAGCCTGGACGGCGGTGCGCAGCTTCCATCGCCGCGGTGAAAGCGTCACGACCTGACGGGCCGTGGCGCGGGCCTGGATCAGTCCGCCCACCTGTTCGTGCACCCGATCCACCGCGGACAGCGGCCAGTCGGCGGCGGGCTGCCGGCGCCCGGTGGCGAAATCCGCGGTGCGGCACAGCACACCGTGCAGCGTGTCCAGCACACCGATGCGCGCCCTGCGCAGCACTTTCAACGGGTCGGCCGGGAACAGAAATACG
This sequence comes from Mycobacterium sp., assembly GCA_035569455.1. Taxonomy (GTDB): domain Bacteria; phylum Actinomycetota; class Actinomycetes; order Mycobacteriales; family Mycobacteriaceae; genus Mycobacterium. The sequence continues at coordinate 14,420 of DATMMZ010000049.1, forward strand.
GCGAACGCGATCGCCAGGAAGCCACCGATCAGGGCATCAAAGATGCGTTCGTAACCGCCCACGCCGCTGCGGTACAACGCCAGCACCAGGATCGACGAAACGACGGTCTGGTTGGCGAACATCATTCCTTGTCCGATGAAGCTCCGCCCGATCATCACCGCGACCGAAAGCGCGATCAGCGTGACGATGGCGATGGGCACCGCTCCGGTCCCGAGTAGGCCCTGCACCACCGTGCCGATCCCGATCCCCATGGTCACGCCGATCATCATCTGGACGGCGCGCTGGGCGCGTAACACGTTGCTGATCGACAGGCACACCGCCGCGGCGATCGGCGCGAAGAAGGGCTGCGGGTGAGCGAGCACATCGTGTGCGAAGTACCAGGCCAGACCCGAAGCAACGGACGTCTGCAGAAGCGTGAACCACATGCCCTTGAGCCGTTGCAGAGAGGCCAGGGAACCCCCGGCAGCCCTGGTAAGCAGCGAAGTACTCATGACGCTTACTTACCCCAGGGCGCGCGGCTCCGCGCGACGGGCTAGGTCTGCTGCAGCTCGAACAGCGGAATCACCCGACTGGTCTTCGCCTGATACTCGGCGAAGCCGGGCGCCGCGGCGGCGACTTTCGCGAAGAGCTCCTCGCGCTCGGCCGGCGGCAGTTCGCGGGCGGTCGCATCGAAAGCGTGGGTGCCGACCTCGATGTGTGCCCGCGGGTCAGCCCGCAGATTATGCACCCAGGCCGGATTGACGGGGGCGCCGGCGAAGGAGCCGATGATGATCAGCCTGCCGTCGATGCGGAAATAGGCCAGCGGCGACACCCGCTGTTGGCCGGACTTGGCGCCCGTCGTGGTCAGCAATAGCAGGTTGGCCTTGGCGAATTGGCCACTGACCTTGCCGTCGTTGGCCCGGAACTCGTCGACGATGTTCTTGTTGAACGCATTGATCGTTGCGGTGTCAGGAATCTCGGTCATGCCTGGTCAACCCGTTTGGGCTTGGCGTCTATTCCGGACTCCTTACGCTGCTGGGCGGTGATCGGCGCCGGCGCAGCGGTGAGTGGGTCGACGCCGCCGCCGGTCTTCGGGAACGCGATCACCTCACGGATGGAGTCCATGCCCGACAGCAGGGCGTTGATCCGGTCCCATCCGAACGCAATGCCGCCGTGCGGAGGCGCGCCAAACATGAACGCCTCCAACAGGAATCCGAACTTCTCCTCGGCCTCGGCCTTGTCCAGACCCATCACCGCGAACACCCGTTCCTGGATGTCACGGCGGTGGATACGGACCGAGCCGCCGCCGATCTCGTGGCCGTTGCAGACGATGTCGTAAGCGTCGGCCAGCACGCTGCCGGTGTCGGAT
>DATMMZ010000050.1:0-42997 GCA_035569455.1 Mycobacterium sp.
CGAAGTAGTGGTAAAAGGCTCCTTTGGAGATCTGCAGGTCGTTGAGAATGTCTTGAACCGTCAGGAGCTCATAGCCCGTGGCCAGGATCAACCGCTGCGCGGCATCGAGGATTTCGTCACGTCGCGCGGCGTGCTCCGCAACGTTGACCGTCCGCGCCATCAAAGCTCCATTATTAGACCGACGGTTGGTTTATTTATTCAGTCTGACGCCCGGCGCGCGTTAGGTCAAGAGGAGTTGTTCGGTACCGGCAGGTCTAGAAGGCTGCGGCTTGACCGTCGCGGCGGGGATCGCTCGCCGCGAAATACCCGCCGTCGAGGCGCCAGATCGCCTGGCAGCTGCCGAACTGGTTATAGTCGTCCACGGCGACCAGGTCGTGCCCGCGCTGCCGGAGCTCGTCGAGTGTTGACTGCGGGAAACCATTCTCGCAGGAGACCTCAACGCCGTGCACCCACCGGAATCGGGGACCGTCACACGCCGCCTGCGGATTCTGCCCGTGGTCGGCGATGCGCACCAGGACCTGGACATGACCCTGGGGTTGCATCGAGCCGCCCATCACCCCGAAGCTCATCACCGGTGCGCCGTCTTTGGTGACAAAGCCCGGGATGATCGTGTGGTAAGGACGCTTGTTGGGCCCGACTTGATTCGGATGACTTTGAGCCACAGCGAAATTCGCGCCGCGATTTTGCAGCGAAATGCCGGTTTTGCCGACCACCACACCTGAGCCGAATCCCATGTAGTTCGATTGGATCATCGACACCATCATCCCCGAGGCGTCGGCGGCGGTGAGATACACGGTGCCCCCGTTCGGGGTGCCGGCGTCCGCAGACTTCGCCCGCTTCCGATCGATCAGTGTCGCGCGCTGCTTCAGGTATTCCTTGTCCAGCAGGCGTTCCGGGCGCACCGGCATGTGCTCGATGTCGGCCACATAGGCCTGTGCGTCGGCGAAGGCGAGCTTCAGTGCCTCGATCTGCAGGTGCACGCTGTCGGCGGAATCGGCTGGCAGCGTGGACATGTCGAACTGCTCCAGGATTCCAAGGGCGATCAGGGCAACGATCCCCTGGCCGTTGGGCGGTATCTCGTGGATGGTGTACCCGCGGTAGGTTCCGCTGATCGTGCCCACCCAGTCGGCGCGATGAGCGGCCAAGTCGCTGGCGCGCATTACCCCGCCGTTGGCCGCCGCGTGCGCTTCGAGTTGGGCCGACAGTTCCCCGCGGTAGAACGCTTCGCCGTTGGTTGTGGCGATCTTCTCGAGAGTGGCCGCGTGGTCGGGAAAGGTGAACAGTTCGCCGGGTTTCGGCGCCCGCCCGCCCGGCATGAACGCGTCGGCGAACCCCGGCTGGGTTTTGAACAGCGGCACCTGCGCCGCCCATTGCTCCGCGACGGTCGGTGAGACCAGAAAGCCATTGCGGCCGTATGAGATAGCTGGTTCGAAGAGCCTTTCGAACGGCAGCTTTCCGAACTTGGCGTGCAATTCGACCCATGCCGACACCGCTCCGGGCACGGTCACCGAATTCCAGCCGAGCGCGGGAACGCCCTTGCCGCCGAAGTACTCTGGCGTCCATGCTGCGGGCGACCGGCCAGACGCGTTCAGCCCGTGCAATTCCCGGCCGTCCCAGACGATGGCGAAGGCATCCGAACCGATGCCGTTGGACACCGGTTCCACCAATGTGAGGGTGATGGCGGTGGCGATGGCCGCGTCGACCGCGGTCCCGCCCTGGGCAAGCATCCGAAGGCCTGCTTGGGCAGCGAGCGGTTGTGATGTGCAAACGACGTTTTCAGCCAAGATGGGCTTTCGCGGCCAGGCGTACGGGAAGTTCCAACCGAAAGGCCCGAAAGGCTTCGTCACTCTCGTATCGTCTCAGGCCGTCAGCAACGGCGCCATCCAGGTAAGCTCGGCGGGCAGCTGCGAGCTCCAGAATCCCGGGTTGTGCCCGCCGGGAGAGAAACCGCCCGCGGGCGGGTTGGGCAATTGAGCGATGAACTGCTTTGTCGCGTCGTAGAACGGATCGCTGTCGCCGCAATCCACCCGGATCGGGATGGAGGCCAGCGCGGGCATTCCGAACACCGAATTCGCCGCAAAGTCGTCGGGCCCGTCGAATGCGCCGGGTGCGGCCGCCCCGGAAGACAGCCACAGCGCGGGGCTCACCGCACAGATCGCTGCTGTGCGTGCGGGTCCCAGCCGGCCGCCGAGCAGCAATGCACCGTAGCCGCCCATCGACCAGCCCAGGAACGCAACGCGTGATGTGTCGAGATTTTGCTTGTCCAGCATCGGGATCAGCTCGTCGAGCACCATGGCCCCGGCGTCCTCTCCAGACGCCCTTTTGTGCCAATAGCCGCCGCCTCCGTCGACGGCGACCACCGCAAACGGCGGCAACCCGGCGCTAACGGCCTGCGCCAGACCTTGCTCGACGCCGCCGGCCATCACGGTGGACGCGTCACTGCCCTTGCCGTGCAGCGCGACCACCGGTCGCAGCGGCTTGGTCTGGCCCGGCGGACGTGCGATCGCCCAGTTCGTCGAGATCCCGCCGCGCGCCGCCGACACGAACGAACCGGTCACCATCGTTGGCGCCGCCTGACCCGCGGGGGCCGGGTCGAGCGGCGGGGCCGGCGCTAACGGGGCCGGCGCCAACGGAACCTGAGTTCCGGCCGCCGATATCGGCATGGCCTGCGACGGTCGCGGCTGAATCAGCATGTCGAGCGCATACGTAGCGGCCGCGCCGGCGGCCACGCCGGCACCCAGACGGAGCACCGCGCGGCGGCTCAAGTCGGGCATCGAGACATCATGCCACGGCCGTTTGGCCAAAATGGCATCGCAGTACCACTTTGACTGGCACCATGGTCAGTCGTGACTGCAGCAGTAACTCCCAAGGGAGAACGTCGACGGTACGCGTTGGTGAGCGCTGCCGCCGAGCTGCTCGGCGAAGGCGGGTTCGAAGCGGTGCGCCACCGGGCGGTCGCTCGGCGGGCCGGCTTGCCATTGGCGTCAACTACCTACTATTTCTCGTCTCTCGACGATTTGATCGCCCGGGCGGTTGAACATGTCGGGATGATCGAGATTGCGCAGCTGCGCGCGCGGGTCACCGCTCTGTCTCGGCGGCGTCGGGGCCCCGAGACCACGGCCGAAGTGCTGGTTGACCTGCTTGTGGGAGACGTGTCCGGACCGGGACTTGCCGAGCAGCTGATATCGCGATACGAGCGCCACATCGCCTGCACCCGCCTGCCCGCGCTGCGCGAAACAATGCGGCGCAGTTTGCGGCAGCGCGCCGAGGCCGTTTCCGAAGCCATCGAACGATCGGGCCGATCCGTGCATATCGAGCTGGTGTGCACGCTGATCTGCGCGGTCGACGGTTCGGTGGTCTCTGCCCTGGTTGAAGGGCGAGATCCCCGTGCGGCTGCGCTGGCGACGGTGGTCGACCTCATCGAGGTCCTCGCACCCATCGACCAGCGTCCGGTGCGGATCTGATCGCCGGAGTCAAATCCGAAGGCAACGACGGCGTCACGATGTAGCCGGTGGCGAAGTCCCCGTAAATCGTCACGCCGTCGGGGCAGCGCTCGGCGTACAGCGCCACATAGGCGCAGACGACGGCATCGATCGGATCCTCGGCGCGGCGCAGGTGGCTCTTGCGCTGCGCGGTCAGCACCTGCCGGCGCAGCTCGGCCCAGTCAGGACCGGCAACCTGTAACGGCACCGAGGCGTGCGCGAGCCCCTCGACGCCATCCATCAGCAGCAGCAGCTCCGATTTGAGTTGGTCGAGACCTCGGCCGGGTTTGGCCTTGTACTTCAGCGTGCGTGGCAAACGGAACAGCGCCACCGTAGCCGGGTGGGGGTAGACCTCGATCGCGCGCCGCGCAGCAGATGACCGGGGGTCCATGTCGAGCCCCAGCCTCCGGGCCAACCGCGCGGCGCGGGGACCGTCGGCGAACTCGGGTTTCCCGGTGTTAGCCGGGTGAGCACCGGCTTCGAACCTGCGGAAGTCACGGTTGAACGCGGTCTCGGCAGGACGCTGGCCGGTGCGGTTGGTCACCACTAACGGCGCGTCGAAGGCGACGAGGCAGTCGCCCTGCACGTACGGCTGCATGGCGTCCAACACGTCGGCGTCCTCGCGGACAGCGCCGACATGCACCAAACGGCCGTCTGAGTCGACCACCGCGACACCAGTCGGATTGCGGACGCCCCAGGCAAGGTCCACGCCGACGAAGTACATCCGCTCAGGGTAGGCGGCGGGTTCTCGGGCGGGTTTAGTCACATGCGCCACATTGGCATCTCCGGGGAACGGGGTTCGTTTTGTCCAGCTCCGAGCGACAACGCCGGTTGTCGCTATGAGGTGGACAAATTGCGTGCCCGCCGGAGCGGAGACGCATGTGGCGGATGTGGCCAATGCGAGGAGACGGGCAATCTCGGCGCCCGCGTCCGTAAGCTGTGTGTCTGTGAGCATTCCGAACGTGCTGGCCAACCGCTACGCCAGCGCGGACATGGTCGGGATTTGGGCGCCGGAGGCCAAGGTCATCCAGGAGCGGCGGCTGTGGCTGGCCGTGCTACGAGCACAGGCGGAATTGGGTGTCTTCGTTCCGCAAGACGTGATCGCCGACTACGAGCGTGTGCTCGGCGATGTGGACATGGCCTCGATCGAGACCCGGGAACGGACGCTGCGCCACGACGTCAAGGCCCGGATCGAGGAATTCAACGCGTTGGCCGGTCACCAGCATGTGCACAAGGGGATGACCAGCCGCGACCTGACCGAGAACGTGGAGCAGCTGCACATCGCGCGGTCGCTGGAATTGGTCTTTTTCAAAGGGGTTGCGTTGGTCGCGCGGCTGGCCGAGCGGGCGCTGGCCTATCGCGACCTGGTGATGGCCGGACGCAGCCACAATGTCGCCGCGCAGGCCACCACATTGGGCAAGCGGTTCGCGTCCGCAGCGCAAGAGACGCTGATCGCCCTGACCAGGCTGCGGGATTTGATCGATCGTTACCCACTGCGCGGCATCAAGGGACCGATGGGCACGGCGCAGGACATGCTCGACCTGCTTGGCGGTGATGCTGCCAAGCTGGCCCAATTGGAACGCCTCATCGCTGAATTCTTAGGTTTTTCAACAATTTTGACCAGCGTCGGACAGGTGTATCCACGTTCGCTGGATCACGACGTGGTTTCCGCGCTGGTGCAGCTGGGCGCCGGCCCATCGTCGATGGCGTACACCATCCGGTTGATGGCCGGCCACGAGCTCGTCACCGAGGGCTTCGCGGCGGGACAGGTTGGCTCGTCGGCGATGCCACACAAGATGAACACGCGCAGTTGTGAACGGGTCAACGGGCTGCAGGTGGTGCTGCGCGGTTACGCCTCGATGGCGGCCGAACTGGCTGGCGCGCAGTGGAACGAGGGCGACGTCTTCTGCTCGGTGGTGCGCCGGGTCGCGTTGCCGGACAGCTTTTTTGCTATAGATGGGCAGATCGAGACGTTCCTGACGGTGCTCGAGGAGTTCGGCGCATACCCGGCGGTGATCCAACGCGAGCTGGACCGCTATTTGCCGTTCCTGGCCACCACCAAGGTGCTGATCGCGGCGGTGCGCGCGGGTATGGGGCGTGAGGCCGCGCACCAGGTGATCTCCGAACATGCGGTGGCCACGGCGCTGGACATGCGGGAACGCGGCGCCGAGCCAGACTTGCTGGACCGGTTGGCCGCCGATCCGCGGCTGCCGCTGGACCGGGCGGCGCTGGATGCCGCGCTGGCCGACAAGAAGGCGTTCATCGGTGCCGCCGGCGAACAGGTCGACCAGGTGGCCGCGATGGTGGACGAATTGGTGGGCCGCTACCCGGACGCGGCAAAGTACACGCCGGGTGCGATTCTGTGACTCTCGCCAGCGCGCTGTCGGGCATCGACTTCACCGATCTGGACAACTTCGCCAACGGATTTCCGCACGAGTTGTTCGCCGTCCATCGGCGGGAGGCGCCGGTGTACTTGCACCAGCCGACCGACAACACTCCCGATGGCGAGGGCTTCTGGTCGGTCGCCACGTACGCGGAAACGCTTGAGGTACTGCGCGATCCCGTGACGTTCTCGTCGGTCACCGGTGGTTCGCGACCATTCGGCGGCACGCTGCTGCAGGATCTGGCCATTGCGGGCCAGGTCCTCAACATGATGGACGACCCGCGGCATTCGCAGATTCGGCGACTCGTCAGTTCCGGTCTGACGCCGCGAATGATCCGCCGCGTCGAGGACGATCTGCGGGCCCGGGCGCGCCGACTGCTGGATGCGGTGGTGCCGGGCGAACCGTTCGACTTCTTGGTTGACATCGCCGCCGAACTGCCGATGCAGATGATCTGCATCCTGCTGGGAGTGCCAGAATCCGAACGGCATTGGCTATTCGAGGCGATCGAGCCGCAGTTCGACTTCGGCGACTCGCGCAAGGCGTCCATTTCGCAGCTGTCGGTCTCAGAAAGTGCCGCGCAGGCCGGGTCTCGGATGTACGCCTACGGCCAGGAGTTGATCGCATCGAAGCGTGCCGAGCCGACCGACGACATGTTGTCGGTGGTCGCGAACGCGACGCTCGACGACGCCGAAGCGCCGGCTCTGTCGGATCTCGAGCTGTACCTGTTCTTTAGCCTGCTGTTCAGCGCCGGGGCGGAGACGACACGCAACGGGGTCGCGGGTGGGTTACTGGCGCTGGCCGACCATCCGGAGCAATTGCAGGCGCTGCGTAAGGATCTCGACACGCTGCCGACGGCGGTCGAGGAGATGGTTCGGTGGACCTCGCCGTCGCCGTCCAAACGGCGCACCGCTACGCGCGACGTCACGCTGGGCGGGCAGTCGATCGAGGCGGGGCAGAAGGTCCAGATCTGGGAGGGCTCGGCCAACCGCGACGCCGAAGTGTTTGATCGCGCTGATGAATTCGACATCGCCCGAAAACCCAATCCGCACTTGGGTTTCGGACAGGGCGTGCATTACTGCCTGGGTGCCAACCTGGCCCGGCTGGAATTGCGGGTGCTGTATCAGGAACTGCTGAAGCGCTTCGGCACCGTGCGGGTGGTGGAGCCGGCCGAATGGACTCGCAGCAACCGGCATACCGGCATCCGGCACTTGGTCGTTGAACTGCTCGAGGGCTAGTGAGAATCCGGCTCGCCGACGTCGAGCCCTCACCGGATGTGTTCGCAGCAGTGATGGCCCCCGGAATCTTGTCGATCGCGGCCAGTAAGCACCACTACGCCGAAATCAGTGAATTCCTGGGCAGTCTCGCCGCGGTTGGTCTGGTGGTTCTTATCGCCCTGGTGTCCCTGACCGGGGCAGCCAAGTGCTGGGACCTGACAGATCCGGACGTGACAACCCCACGCGCGGTGGTGGTGACCCTCGGTGTGCTAGCGCTGCTGTCCTGGCTGGTGTTGATTGGGCTCACCGCTCGCGATATGACGGCCCGCGGGTGGTCGGCGTCAAGGTCGCCCAGCGCACCTCTGAGCGCTGGTTGCTCGCGGTGGCGGTGCCGGTGTGGGTAGCGGCCCTTTGCATCTACGGTCTGATGACGTGGCTGATCCTGTGGCGCACGGTGGCGAAGCGACAAGGCCGGGACGGCTTCGAGCCCGACACCTGGATCCTGATGGGCGGCCTGGCAATTGCGACGCTGGCCGGCGACAACATCCACGGCTTGGCTCCCGCCTGGCTGGGCCGGCCGGTGCTCGCGGTCACCGTCGTGACCTGGGTGGTGGCCACCCTGTGGATGCCGCCGTTGGTGTATTTCGGCTTGCGCCGGATCAGCCGAGGGCCCGAGAGGCTGCATTTCGCTGGTGTCTGGTGGGCGTTTGTGTTCCCGCCTGGGCATGTACTCGGCGGCCACTTACGCCATGGCGACTGAGCTGAGCCGGCGGTCGCTGATCACGGTTTCACTGGTCTTTTTCTGGGACGCGTTGGCGGCGTGGCTGATCGTGGTGGGCGCCGGGTTGCTGCGAGCCGGACTACCGTGGCGGGTGTGACTGATCGTCAAGAGCGCGCGATGTCCTTCGGATCGATCGCAGAGAACTACGACGAACTGCGGCCGCAGGCGCCGCAGCAGGCAGTGGACTGGCTGGTGCCGCCCGGTTGCGAGGTGGCTGTCGACGTGGGCGCGGGGACTGGACTGTTCACCCGCGCGCTGGTAGGCAGAGTGGCGCAGGTCATCGCCGTCGAGCCTGATGCACGGATGCGGAAGGTGCTGACGGCACGATCTCAGGGCGTTCGTGTTGTCGAGGGCCGCGGCGAGTCGATTCCGCTTCCAGACGCAGCCGCCGATGCGGTGTTCGTCTCGTCGGCGTGGCACTGGATGGATCCCGAACGGGCCGTTCCGGAGATCGGTCGGGTGCTGCACGACGGTGGTCGGTTTGGCCTGATCTGGACGAGCCGAGACCGCGAGGTGGACTGGGTGCGCAACCTCGACCGGCTGCCTGGCGGGGACAGGGTTGATGCGCAGTTGGCCGACCGATTCCGACAGCGCCTATACTTCGATCTCCCCGAACCGCGGATCTTTCACAACATTGCGCGTGAGACGTTCCGATTCGTCCGGACGATGACGGTCGAGGATGCCGTCGCGATGCTCGGCACCTACAGCAGGGCCATCGTCGCGTCTCCGGATGACCGCGCGCAGGCGCTTGCCGACGCACGCGCTGCCTTGGCGGCGCACTTTCCTGGGGCCGACACCATCGACATCCCCATGCGGTCGTGGTGTTGGCGCGCCGATCGGATCGCCCGCGGCTTCACTGGCGAAGGGTGATCCCGGCCGCCCGCAGTTCGAGGATGGCCAGCGCCCGGATGGTGACGGGATCTTCACGCCGCCACCCGCCAACCGGATCCGGGCTGATGGCTGCCAGTTTGCGCGGAGGCCGGTTAGTCAATGCCCGCAACGCCAGCAGCTGTTCGCCGGCCGGGGTGGCGGCCAAGGCGGTCACCACCCATTTGCGCCTAAAGAACCGGAAGCGCAGGAACAGCCACGGCATCACCGCGATCAGGATCGGCAATGCGACGACCGCCATCGCAAGCAGCACAGCGAGCCAGCTCGCTGTGGTCTGCAGGTCGTGTCCGGCGCCTGCGATGTCGAGGGCGGCCTCGCTGGCCGAGGTGAGTGGCTTGCTGACCGCATCGCCTACCAGCGGGATGTGCTGAGCGCCATGGCCCGCTGAGGCCAGATTGCCGGCGATCCCGTGCGCGCCGTCCTCGACTTGGCGCCCGGCGTCGGCGATCGTCGAGATGGCGTCATACACGGCAACGCCGACGAGCAGCCAGACCGCCGTCCACACGACGACGGCGAAATCGCTGAGCAGTTGAACCAGCAGCCGGAGAGGCCTGGTTGAGTAGGGCAAGAACCGCGAAGTCATAACCTAGATACCAGCACAGGACTGCCCGATAGGCTGACCCGATGCGCCCCGCATTGTCCGGCTACCAGCATCTGGCCAGCGGCAAGGTCCGCGAGTTGTACCGCGTCGATGACGAGCACCTGTTGCTGGTCGCGTCCGACCGGATCTCGGCGTACGACTACATCCTCGACAGCACGATCCCGGACAAGGGCCGCATCCTGACCGCGATGAGCGTGTTTTTCTTCGGCCTCGTCGACGCCCCCAACCACCTGGCCGGGCCGCCCGACGACCCGCGTATCCCCGACGGGGTGCTTGGCCGCGCGCTGGTGGTGCGGCAGCTGGAGATGCTTCCGGTGGAATGCGTGGCTCGCGGCTACCTGACCGGCTCGGGATTACTGGACTACCAAGCGACCGGGAAGGTCTGCGGTATCGCGTTGCCGCCGGGTCTGGTCGAGGCCAGTAAGTTCGCCGCACCGCTGTTCACCCCGGCGACGAAAGCCGCTCTCGGAGACCACGATGAGAACATTTCGTTCGCCCGGGTCATCGAGATGGTGGGCGCGGTGCGCGCCAACCAGCTGCGCGACCGCACGCTGCAGACTTACGTGCAGGCCGCCGACCACGCACTGACAAAAGGAATCATCATCGCCGACACCAAGTTCGAATTCGGTAACGATGCCGACGGCAACCTGCTGCTGGCCGACGAAATCTTCACACCGGACTCCTCGCGATACTGGCCGGCCGAAGACTACCGGCCCGGCGTCGTCCAGACCAGCTTCGACAAACAGTTCGTCCGCAATTGGCTCACCAGCCCCGACTCCGGCTGGGACCGCAACGGCACGAAGCCTCCACCCCCGCTCCCGGACGACATCATCGACGCCACCCGCGATCGTTACATCAATGCCTACGAACGGATTTCCGGCCTGAGCTTCGGCGACTGGATCGGCCCGGTCGCATGACCGACACACTGCCCGTCGCCAAGCGAGTGAACACCCGGCGGGAGCACCACGGCGACGTCTTCATCGACCCGTACGAATGGTTGCGCGACAAGGACAATCCCGACGTGATCGCCTACCTCGAGGCGGAAAACGACTATGTCGATCGCACCACTGCCCATCTCGAGCCGTTGCGCCAGCAGATATTCGACGAGATCAAGGCGCGCACCAAGGAAACCGACCTGTCGGTGCCGGTTCGACAGGGCGACTGGTGGTACTACGCGCGGACCTTCGAGGGAAAGCAGTACCGCGTACAGTGCCGTTGCCCGGTAAGCGATGCCGGTGACTGGAACCCGCCGGTCCTCGACGAAAACACCGAAATACCCGGCGAGCAGGTCTTGCTCGATTCGAACGTCGAGGCGGAGGGCCACGACTTCTTCGCGCTGGGCACCGCCATGGTCAGCCTGGACGGCCATCTGCTGGCCTATTCCGTCGATACCGTTGGCAACGAGCGATACACGCTGCGGTTCAAGGATTTACGCACCGACGAGAAATACCCGGAGGAGATCGCCGACATCGGCGCCGGAGGGACCTGGGCCGCCGACAACCGAACCGTGTACTACACGACCTTGGACGCGGCCCAGCGCCCCGATAGGGTATGGCGGTATCGGCTCGGCTCCGGTGAGTCATCGGAGCAGGTGTATCACGAAGCCGACGAACGGTTCTGGCTCGGCGTGGGGCTCACCCGGAGCGAGGCCTATGTCGTTATCGCCTCGGGGTCGTCCATCACCTCCGAGGTTCGCTACGCCGACTCGGCCGATTCGCATGCAGAGTTCAACGTCGTGCTGCCACGACGTGACGGTGTCGAGTACTCGGTGGAGCACGCGGTCGTCGGGGGACAGGACCGGTTCTTGATCCTGCACAACGACGGTGCGGTGAATTTCACTCTCGTCGAGGCCCCGGTCAGCGATCCAGCACAGCAACGCACCCTGATCCCGCACCGCGACGACGTCCGCCTCGACGGCGCGGAAGCCTTTGCCGGCCATCTGGTGGTCAGTTACCGCCGTGAGGCGTTGCCCCGGGTCCAGCTGTGGCCCATCGACTCCGACGGCGGCTACGGTGAGCCCGAGGAGATCTCGTTCGACTCCGAGCTGATGTCGTCCGGGCTGGGCGCCAACCCGAATTGGGATTCGCCCAAACTGCGGGTCACGGCGGGCTCTTTCGTCACCCCCGTGCGAATCTACGACCTGGACTTGGTTACCGGGGAGCGCACATTGCTGCGCGAGCAACCCGTACTCGGCGGCTATCGGCACGAGGATTACGTCGAGCGGCGCGAGTGGGCGCACGCGGACGACGGTACCCGGATCCCGGTATCCATCGTGCACCGCGCCGATCTCGAATTCCCGGCGCCGGCAGTGCTATACGGCTACGGCGCCTATGAGATGTGCACAGATCCAAGCTTTTCCATCGCGCGGCTGTCGCTGCTGGACCGCGGCATGATGTTCGTCACCGCGCATGTCCGCGGCGGCGGTGAGATGGGCCGCCTGTGGTACGAGCACGGCAGGCTGCTGGAGAAGAAGAACACCTTCACCGACTTCGTGGCGGTGGCAAAGCATTTGGTGGACTCGGGACTGACCCGACCGCAACAGTTGGTGGCATTGGGTGGCAGCGCCGGCGGTCTGCTGGTCGGCGCGGTGGCCAACCTGGCTCCGGATCTGTTCGCCGGAATCCTCGCGCAGGTCCCGTTCGTCGACCCGCTGACCACCATCCTGGATCCCTCTTTGCCGCTGACCGTCACCGAATGGGACGAATGGGGAAACCCGTTGAGTGACAGCGGAGTTTACTCTTACATGAAGTCCTATTCGCCCTACGAGAACGTCGAGGCCAAGCGTTACCCCGCCATCCTCGCGATGACGTCGCTGAACGACACCAGGGTCTACTACGTGGAACCGGCCAAATGGGTTGCGGCGCTGCGGCATGCCAAGCTCGACGGCAACCCGGTGCTGCTCAAGACCCAGATGGCGGCGGGCCATGGTGGCGTCAGCGGCCGGTACAAGGCCTGGAAGGAAACCGCATTCCAATACGCCTGGCTGCTAGCTGCCGCCGACGGCGACCGCTACGGCGGCGGCCAGGAAGACGACCTCGGTGGCGGTGCGCAGGGATAACCGGGTCGTCATCGACTTGGGCGGATTGGGCATCCGCGAAGCGTAGACGTTGGCCGGGAACATGGCCAGCATCAGCACCAGCAGGCACACGGCCGCCGCCACCCGGGTGACGGGAAGCAACAGGCCCACGGCACCCAGCAGCTCCAGCGCGCCGGTCACGGTGACCAGCAGGCCGGGCGCGGGTAACCGCGGCGGCACGATCGCAATGAGGTCAACACGCATCGGCGGCGCGAAGTGTGCAACCCCGGTCAACATGAACATTGCCGCGAGCCCGACGGCGATCGCTGCGGTACAGCTGTTCACGTGGCCGAGCCCAAGCCAGCTGGCGAACCGTGCGACAAGGCTGCCCACCAGGAGCGTGATCAACGGAGCCATCTCGACACCCCAATCTAGACACTGACAAGTTCGTACTCGAACGACGCTAACCCAACTATCTAGTCACTGTCAAGATTGCACGCTATGCTGGCGCCATGGACCGTCCCACCTATCACCATGGCGACCTGCGAGCCGTGATCCTGACGGAAGCCGCGCGCTTGGTGGCCGAGCGTGGCGCCGACAGGGTCTCATTGCGCGAGCTGGCCCGGGGCGCGGGCGTGTCGCATGCCGCGCCCGCCCACCACTTCACCGATCGACGGGGTCTGTTCACCGCGGTGGCCACGCAGGGATTTCGGCTGCTGGCCCAGGCATTAATCGACGCGCGACCGCATTTCGCCGACGCGGCGCTGGCCTACGTACGGTTTGCCATCGAGCACCCTGGCCATTACCAGGTGATGTTCAACAAGGCGCTGCTCGACGTCTCAGACACCGAACTTGCCGCCGCCGAGGCGGCCGCCGGCGCCGAACTGGCCCGCGGTGTGGCGACGCTGCAGGATCCCAACGCGCACGCTGACCCCACCGCTGCCCAGCTGGCGGCATGGTCACTGGTACATGGGTTTTCGATGCTGTGGCTCAACGACGCGGTCAACGCTCAAGTGCGAGAATTGGATCCGATGGACACCGTCATGCGTATAGCAACGATGCTATTCAAGGGGTAATCGCGCTGTGCCGGCTGTTTGGCTAGCCGGTTTCTTCGGCAGAAACCACGCTGGGACGATGGTGGACACCACGAGCACGACCGCGACCACGAATACCGTTGTATAGGCGTGTGAAAGGTCGTGCAGCACATTGCTCGAGAAGCTGGGGGCGAGTGACTGGCGGGGTATCGCGGATTGGTCAACCGGCACCCCGGTGGCGGCAGCCTGTTGCCGCAGCAACGCGAGTTTGTTTGTCGCGGAGAGGTTTTCGCTTCGATTGAACTGGTTGGTCAGGATCATCGACATCAGCGCGGTTCCCATCGAGCCACCCACCTGATGGCTGACGCTGATCAGCGTTGTACCGCGGGCGATCTGGTGCGGGGCCAGCGCCTGCACCGACGCGACGGAGAGCGGCATCATGGTGCAGCCCATGCCCAGGCCCATGATCGCCAGCCCAACCAACAGTGTGGGTAGGTACGCTGCCTGCCTGGCCACACCGAAGGCGAAGGTGCCCAGGCCGGCGGTGATCAGCGCGATGCCGACCAGCACGATATTGCCTGGCCCCCGTCTGTCTACCAACGGCCCGGTCAACCGCATGGTCACCATGGCACCGAGGCCCTGGGGAATCATGTGCACGCCGGCTTGCATCGGTGTCTGATGCAGCACCTGCTGGAAGTAGCTGGGGAGCAGCAGGGCGGCGCCGAAAAAGGCGATGGCGAACACCAGCATCGTCACGTTGGCCTGGGTGAGCACAGGGTTCCGGAACAGCCGTAGATCTATGAGCGGGTGATCCGCCCGGTGTAACGCGTGCACGACGAAGGCGGCGACCAACCCGAGGCCGATGGTCGCAGGTATCAACACGTGGCGATCGGCTACGGTCCCGCGGCCCGGGATGGACGACACCGCGAGCAGGAACGTCGCCAGGCCGGGTGAGAGCAGTAGCCCGCCAATGACGTCGAAGGTTTCCGACCGCGCCGGATGATCCCTCGGGAACACCATTGCCGCGAGGACGACTGTGATGACCCCGATCGGCAAGTTGATCAGGAAGATCCACCTCCAGCTGGCGGTGCCGATGAGCCAACCACCCAGGATTGGCCCACAGATCGGGGCGAGCAGCATGGGGATGCTCAGGATCGACATCAGGCGGCCGAGCCGTCCGGGGCCCGCTTCGCGGGTCAGGATCATGAATCCCAGGGGCAACAGCATCCCGCCACCGATGCCCTGCACAACCCGAAATATGATGAGCTGCAAAATATCTGACGCCAATGCACACAGCAGCGAGCCCAGCGTGAATGCCAGCACAGAGCCGATGAAGAGCCGTTTGGTGCCGAACCGGTCGGCGGCCCAGCCCGTTACCGGTATCACGGTCGCCAATGCGAGCGTGTAGCCGGTCATCGTCCAGGCGACGACGGCCTGAGTAGACCCGAATTGGTCGATGAAGGTGCGCTGAGCGACGCTGACGACGGTGATATCCAGGATCGCCATCACCGTGGCCAGGATGCAAACTCCGGAGATCCGCAAGAGCGGGGCGTCCAGCTTGTCGGGATAGGCATGTTCACCGGCGCCCAACTGCCCGGCGGGGGCGGTGGGCAGCGGGGCGTCGGCCGCTGCGGAACGGGCCTTCTCCATGGCGTTGCTTAGCATATCGAACCGATCACCGTCGTCGACCCCGGGAGGCGTTTGCTGGCCGGGAGTGAATTTGATTGTCCGACCGACAGGCATCGCAGCGGCCCGGCCCGGCGCCGGCTGACAACCCTGGGCGTGGAGCCGATAGACCGCACAACAAGGGCTGGTCACGGGGCCTTGCCGGTTGCCAAACAGGTGGATATACGCCTGCCGTCTGCGTGTACTTCACCGTCCCGAAACCTCGAATCGGCAAACTGCGGGTGTGTCTGGAAAACTGATCGTCTCGGTCTCGGGGATAGGGGAGCGCACCCTGGCCGACGTCGACGCGTTCTGCGCACAGATGGATGCCCGCTCGGTACCGGTCTCGTTGCTGGTGGCTCCTCGACTCAGTGGTGACTACCGGCTCGACCGCGACCCGCGCACCGTCGAGTGGCTGACCGACCGGCGGGCCGGCGGCGATGCGATCGTGCTGCATGGCTACGACGACGCGGCCACCAAGAAGCGGCGCGGCGAATTCGCAATACTGCGCGCCCACGAGGCCAACCTGCGGCTGACCGCCGCCGACCGGGTGCTCGAGCACCTTGGGCTACGCACCCGGCTCTTCGCCGCCCCGGGCTGGGTGGTGTCACCGGGTGTCGTCAAAGCGTTGCCGCACAACGGATTTCGGTTGCTGGCAGATCTTCACGGGGTCACCGACCTGGTCCGGCACACCACCGTGCGCACCCGAGTGCTTGGCATTGGAGAAGGCTTCCTGACGGAGCCGTGGTGGTGCCGGATGGTGGTGTTGTCCGCCGAGCGGATCGCCCGCCGCGGCGGCATCGTGCGCGTCGCGGTTGCCGCCCGTCAATTACGCAAGCCCGGGCCACTTCAGGCGATGCTGGATGCCGTGGACCTGGCTTCACTGCACGGTTGCACGCCGACGGTGTACAAGTGGCTGCCCGATAAGGCCATTCTCGACGCTGCCTGATCTGGGGGGTCACTACCCTGTACCGACATGACTGATTCTTCAGCCAAGCCGGCGGGGTTCGACGCTGATGTCATCGTTGTCGGAGCTGGTCTTGCGGGCCTGGTAGCCGCCTGCGAATTGGTCGAGCGCGGCCTGCGAGTGCTGATCCTCGACCAGGAGAACAGTGCCAATCTCGGCGGGCAAGCGTTCTGGTCGTTCGGCGGCCTGTTCTTCGTCAACAGTCCCGAGCAGCGCCGCCTGGGCATCCGGGACAGTCACGAACTCGCGCTGCAGGATTGGCTGGGCACGGCGGCCTTCGACCGGCCCGAGGACCATTGGCCACGGAAATGGGCGCACGCCTACGTCGATTTCGCGGCCGGGGAGAAACGCAGCTGGCTGGCGGCCCGGGGCCACAAGATCTTTCCGTTGGTGGGCTGGGCCGAGCGTGGCGGCTATGACGCACAGGGGCATGGCAACTCGGTGCCCCGTTTTCACATCACCTGGGGTACCGGGCCGGCTTTGGTCGAGATCTTCGCGCGTCAGCTGCGGGACCGCTCGGCGGTGCGGTTTGCGCACCGCCACCAGGTCGACGAGTTGATCGTCGAGGGCGACGCGGTGACCGGCGTCCGGGGGACCGTGCTGGAGCCTTCGGCCGAACCGCGCGGCGCGCCCTCCTCGCGAAAGGCAGTGGGGCAATTCGAATTTCGCGCTTTAGCAGTGCTTGTAACCAGCGGCGGGATCGGGGGTAATCACGATCTGGTACGGCAGAACTGGCCGACGCAAATGGGCCGGGTCCCCGAGCAACTGCTCTGCGGAGTGCCCGCCCACGTCGACGGCAGGATGATCGGCATCTCGCAGAAGGCCGGCGCGCGGCTGATCAACCCCGACCGGATGTGGCACTACACCGAGGGCATCACCAACTACCACCCGATCTGGCCGCGTCACGGCATCCGGATCATTCCCGGCCCGTCGCCACTGTGGCTGGATGCGACTGGGAAGCGGTTGCCGATTCCGCTGTATCCCGGTTTCGACACGCTCGGCACGTTGGAGTACATCACCAAAGCCGGGTATGACTACACCTGGTTCGTGTTGAACGCCAGGATCATTGAGAAAGAATTCGCGCTCTCCGGTCAAGAGCAGAACCCCGACTTGACCGGGCAGAGTGTCGGTCAGCTGATCCGCTCGCGGGTCCGGTCGGGCCCACCGCGGCCGGTTCAGGCATTCGTCGACCGCGGTGTGGACTTTGTCAGCGCGCACTCGTTGCGCGAGTTGGTGACTGGCATGAACAAGCTGCCCGATGTGGCCCCGCTGGACTACGCGACGGTGGAAGCCGAGGTCACCGCCCGCGATCGTGAGGTAGCCAACCGGTTCAGCAAAGATGGTCAGATCACCGCGATCCGCGCCGCCCGCGGCTATCTGGGCGACCGGTGGGGCCGAGTGGTGGCGCCGCACCGGCTGACCGATCCGAAGGCCGGGCCGCTGATCGCCGTCAAGCTGCACATCCTGACCCGAAAGACGTTGGGCGGCATCGAAACCGACTTACAAGCTCGGGTACTCAAAGCCGACGGCACGCCGCTTGCCGGGCTGTACGCGGCTGGCGAGGTGGCGGGGTTCGGCGGGGGCGGCGTGCATGGTTACCGAGCCCTGGAGGGCACCTTCCTGGGTGGCTGCATCTTCTCCGGTCGGGCCGCCGGCCGCGGCGCCGCCAACGACATCGCCTAGCCATTCCCGAGCGCCACGCCAGCGTGACGCTCGCGGGTAGCCGAACCTAGAAGGTGACCGCGCTTTCTTCCGGCAACACCTGGAAGTCGGTGCTGGTCATCTCGGTGAACCGGCTGTAGTAGAGGCCGCGCGCCTCAGTAGCGACCACGCCCTGGTGGATGGGTACCGCGTGTGCCGGTGCCACAGCCCGCAGGTAGTCGATGGCCTCGGAGATCCTCATCCACGGGGCCGCCGCGGGATTGGCCAATACGTCCACCGGCTCGTCCGGCACAAACAGCGCATCACCAGGATGCATCAACCTGGCAGGATGGTCGCCGTCGCCCACCAAATACGAAATATTGTCTATGACAGGGATTTCCGGGTGGATCACCGCGTGCCGGCCGCCCACCGCCCGGACGGTCAGCTCGCCGATCGACAGTTCGTCGCCGACGTGCGCCGCCTGCCACGGCGCGCCGAGCTTTGCGGCGGTTTGCGGGTCTGCGTACAGCGCGGCGTCCGGGTTGGCCTCGATCAGCGATGGCAGCCGCGCGACGTCGGCGTGGTCAGGGTGCTGGTGGGTAATCAGAATCGCAGACAGGCCGGTGATTCCCTCGAATCCGTGCGCGAATGTGCCGGGATCAAAGAGGACGCTCGTATGGTCGAACTCGGCGAGTAGGCAGGAATGGCCGAAATGCGTCAATTGCATGTCTACGATTGTGCCTTGACGGAGGCCCCGACGGGGCCTGACGGGAGTAGTGCCGATGCGGGTGATCCTGGCGACGATGCTGCTCGCCGGTGGCCTCGCGGTGGCTCTTGTCGTCGTGGTGCCCGCGTACGCGGAGCCGGAGACGTGCCCACCCGTGTGCGATCAGATCCCGAACACCGCGTGGATCCAGCAACGTGCTGTGCCGCTCAAGTCGGTATACAACTGGCCCGCGCTGGCCGGGCTCGCGGTAGCTCTCACGGGACGAGGCCCCGGGGCCACCGCGCGTTTCCGGTTCGAGGATCTGTGTGCCGCGCCGCCGGCACCACGGGACGCCCGCGCCGCCGCGGTCGCGGCACGCGTGACGGTGGTCCATCCGGAAGGCCAGTGGCAGTTGCAGGCTCAGGTCTTGCATTGGCGCGGTGACACCGCCCGCGGCGGCGCAATCGCGGCTTCGGTGTTCAGCGCCGCCGTCGCCGCGTTACGCGGCTGCCAGCGGGGGTCACCGCAGCAGTCGCCATCGATCACCACCGACGAACCCAACCGGATGGCGGCGGTGATCAGCGGGCCGGTCATCATGCACACCTACCTGGTCGCGCACGTGGCGAGCAGCACGATCAGCGAGCTCACGCTCTGGTCGTCAGCGCCGCCAGAAGTGCCCTGGCCGTCGATGGCAGACGATCCCGTGCTGGATTCGATAACCGCGCCGCTGTGCGACGCCTATATCGCCTCGTGTCCATGAGCCGGCGGCACCCGTCGCCGGTAGAGTTGGCGCCGACATAGATCTGAGGAGGAACGCCGGTGGCTCGGGTGGTCGTGCACGTGATGCCCAAAGCGGAGATTCTCGACCCGCAGGGTCAGGCGATTGTCGGTGCGCTGGGGCGGCTCGGACATCCCGGCATCTCAGATGTCCGTCAGGGCAAGAGATTTGAGCTCGAAGTGGACGACACCGTCGACGATAAGGTGCTCGCCGAGATCGCGGAGTCGTTGTTGGCGAACACCGTGATCGAGGACTGGACGATAAGCCGGGAGACGCGGTGACGGCGCGGATCGGCGTCATCACCTTTCCCGGGACACTTGACGACGTGGACGCCGCGCGCGCGGCGCGGCGCGTCGGCGCCGAGGCCGTCAGCCTGTGGCATGCCGACGCCGACCTCAAGGGCGCCGACGCCGTCGTAGTGCCCGGCGGCTTTTCCTACGGCGACTACCTGCGGGCCGGTGCGATCGCCAGGTTCGCCCCGCTGATGGCCGAAGTGATCGACGCCGCGGGGCGCGGCATGCCGGTATTGGGAATTTGCAATGGTTTTCAGGTGCTGTGCGAGGCCGGGCTACTGCCCGGTGTCCTGACCCGCAACGCCGGTTTGCACTTCGTCTGCCGCGATGTGTGGCTGCGGGTGGAATCGACCTCGACGGCATGGACATCTCGTTTCGAGCCCGACGCCGATCTGCTGGTACCGCTGAAGTCCGGCGAAGGACGTTACGTGGCCCCCGAGAAGGTGCTCGACGAGCTGGAGGCCGAGGGCCGGGTGGTGTTCCGCTATCGCGACAATGTCAACGGCTCGATGCGTGCCATCGCCGGCGTCAGCTCAGCCAACGGCCGTGTCGTCGGGCTGATGCCGCATCCCGAGCACGCCACCGAAGCGTTAACCGGTCCTTCCGACGACGGGCTGGGCATGTTCTATTCGGCGCTCGACGCCGTTCTTGCCGCTTGAACTCGTTAACGCCCCTGCAGCACTGCGTAATTCGGCAAATGCTGTGCTGAGTGCGTCGGTGGCTTCGTGCGCGTCGTTAAACGTCTTGTCGTCGGTGAGCACCGCGAGGCCGAGCTGGTCGACGTAGCTCCACACGGTGATGTTGACCAGGGCGCCCGGCGACAGGACGCCGGTCGAGTAGATCTCGCTGACCGGCGCGCCTCCGTTGTGGCCACGCTCACGCGGTCCCGCGACGCTGGACACAGCCACGTTCATCATCTTGTTCGGGGCTTCACGCCGCGCTAGCCAGCGAAACGCAGCCGGGGCGATCGCAGTCGGCAGATAGGCCATCAGTCGCCCGTAGAGGCGCGGACCGAGGATTTCGTGGTCCTCTTTGGTGACACCCATAGCCCGGCGCGTGCTCAAACGCCGCGCCGCCTACCGAAACGCGCCGGGGCGCTACGCCAACCCGTGGGGCGCTATCCGGACCGAACTGGGTGAGCCGCGTCCCGACGTCGCGGAGCGCGTGCCGGTGTCGTGAGGTCGCGGCTCAGCCGGCGTCTCGCAGCAACGGCTGGGCCTCCTGAGATGGGGGCGGCAACTCGATGACCGGGGTCAACTCACCGAAGAGATCGACCGCGGCCGCGATGGCGCGGTCGACGAAGGACGCGAAATCCTCGAAACTCACGCGATCCCGGATCCGCTGGGAACCGCGTGCGACGACGCCGATGCGTTGCGGATCCGAGGATCCGTGCACGATGGCGACGACATCGCCGCCCTGCTGATTCCACCTGTCGGCGATGTGCGCCAGCCGATCGCCGTCGGCTGCGGGGAAGAAGCACGCGGGGTTGACGCTGACCGTCAACACGTCGCTGTGCCAGCGGGAGATCCCGAGGTGGACGTGCAGTCGCCGCGGATGGGCATTCGCGACGAAGAAGTATTCGCCGTCGTGCTGGCCGCGGAAATACCGTCGCCCGCGGGTGCACAGGTAGCGTTCGATGAGGTCGGTAGACAACGGCTCACGCACGAGCTCACCCAATGGCCCAGTCATGAGACTAATGCTGAAGCCAGCGCCTAGGTAGATCCTTGGAGCCGAGCCGAGCGGGATCGAAGAATCTGTTGAGAAATTGCTGAGTGATGATTGCCGGGCAGGCGGAAAGGCGCTAGACGCTGCTGTACTCGTACACGACGACCCCGACCGACAGCCCATATGTCACAGGCAGCGTGATGGAAAGCGGGTACGTGCCCTTCCAGCAGCAACCGGTGTCGGGACGATGACCTTGATACCGGACGTTCCTCATTTCCTTCTCGGAGCGAAAGGAGCTCATCGCCAGGGCCGTTAACCGTTAGCCCCAATATCAGCCCCAGGTTGGGTCCACTCGATGCGGGGGTGGCGTTCATGTCAGTCGAGGCTATCGGATCATGCGGGGTCCAGGTCGACGCGCACGGCGAGCAAATCGGTGCCTAACGCGCGCACCATCGAGCTGTTGAAACGCGGCAACGTCGCCAAGCGGACGTACGGGTCGTCGCCGGGCAGCAGGGCTGCGGTTCCGGCGCGCCAGCGGCCTCGGATGCGGACTCGAACCCTGTTGTTCGCCTTGATGTTTCGAACGTAATTCGATGCCTCGCCGTGGTCGGACACCAGCCAGAATGAGTCGCCGTCGAGCCGGCCGCCGATCGGCGTGCGCCGCGGCTGCCCGCTGACGCGGCCGGTGGTCTCTAGCAGCATTTGAGTGGGTAGCCGTCGGGTAATGGGGTTGGCAATGCGCCGGTGGAAAAAGCTGACGCGGCGGCGTTTGCGGTCGGCGGTGGATCTGTGAGTCGTCATGCCCGCCAGCATTGTCGAGACTAACGGTCTCGTCAAATCGGGCGCTAGCCTTCACCCTGTGACAGGACGACCCCATACCGGCAGCCGGCGCAATGAAGCCGCCGAGCAGGCGATTCTGCGAGCTGCCGGCGAGTTGCTTGCGGCCGGGGACGCTGCGCTGATCACCGTGGGTGCCATTGCGGAGCGAGCGGGGGTCGGCAGGCAAACGATCTACCGCTGGTGGCCGTCGAAGAGCGCGGTGCTTCTCGACGCGATGATTCATCGGGCGGCGGAGGTTGCGCCGGCGCCCGATACTGGTGATCTGCAAACCGACCTTCGGCTTTTCCTGCGCTCCACGTTTGCCGCCGCGCCCGATAACCGCAGCCTGTTGTTGGGTGTGCTGCGGGAGGCGTTGGGCGATGCCGCCACGATGGAGCAACTCGCAGCGTTCACCGCCGCGCGGCGCGACGCACTGGCTCAGATCCTCGACCGAGCACGCGACCGCGGGCAAATCCCAGCAACGGCAGGGCTCGACTCCATCGTCGACCAGGCGTTCGGGTTACTGTGGTATCGAATGATTTTCGCGCACCATCCACTCGATGAACGCGCCGCCGACGATATTGCGGCGGCGCTCGCAACGCAGGTCGGCGCGAACCAGCAGGCTTGAAAAGAGGAGTGAAAAATGGGATTCGCGGTGGAACGGTTCGACCACATCGTGCTGAATTGCCACGATGTTGAGGCCACTGCGGCGTGGTATGAGCGGGTCCTCGGTATGACGCGAGAGACGTTCGGGCCGTCCGATCGGACCGCCTTGTCCTTCGGCAACCAGAAAATCAACCTGCGACCCGTTGGCGCGCTGGCCGATGATCCTGACTGGGTCACCGGGTCGGTCGAAGCGGCCGGCTCCGAAGACTTGTGCTTCATCACCCGTGCCACCCCGGAAGAGGTACGCGCCCACCTTGTCGGCTGCGGAGTTGAAATCACCTCGGGGCCCGTGACCAAGGTCGGCGCATTGGGTCCGATGACGTCACACTACTGCCGTGACATCGAGGGGAATCTCATCGAAATCGCGGTTTACTGAACCCCCGGTACCCCTCAGAGCGGATACAGGGCCGGCAGATTTACCACGATGGCCTCTTGGGTGCTGCGCGCGATCACCACTTCCGCGGGTGTGTTCGGATCGGGATTTTCTTCCCGATGCGGCAGATAGGGCGGGACGAAGATGTAGTCGCCGGGCTGGGTTGAGATGCGCACCTCTTGGACGCCGTCGTGAAACACGAAGTCCGGGTAGCCGCTTCGTACATAGATTGCGGTCTCGGCTTCGCCGTGATGGTGGTTGGCCGACGCGGTTGCGGGAGACACATGCGTCTCGCCCATCCACAGCTTCTCGGCACCGACTGATCGGCCACTCAGCGCCGCGAAGCGCCGCATTCCCTCCGATTGCGCGGTGTCCGAAGAGATGTCTGACGCCTTGACGTGGTGCACTTTGTTGCGCGTGACTTCCGATGCCCTCGCGTCGAAGTCGGGGTGAAATCCGTCCGAGGTTGCCATGAGCGCTCCTTGTCAACTATCGGCCGGATCCGAATCTCGGTAGGCCTCAAGAAGTCTTAGCCACAATTCACTGATCGTCGGGAAGCACGGCACCGCATGCCACAAGCGAGCGATGGGCACCTGGCCGGCGACCGCGATGGTGGCCGAGTGCAGCATCTCGGTGGCACCCGGGCCGACCAGAGTCACGCCGAGCAGATACCCCTGATCCTCATCGACCACCATGCGCGCCCGCCCGGTATACCCGTCCGCGTACAGCTTGGCTCCCATGACGACATCGCCGATCTCGACGTCTACCGTGCGCACCCGCTGACCGTGTTGCTCAGCCTGCTGCGCCGTGAGTCCCACCGCGGCGGCTTCGGGGTCGGTGAAGAAAGCCTGCGGCACCGCGCGATGGTCGGCGGTGGTCGCGTGCACTCCCCACGGCGCGGTGTCCAACGGCGTTCCCGCTGCGCGTGCCCCGATAGCCGCGCCGGCGATGCGCGCCTGGTATTTGCCCTCATGGGTGAGCAGGGCCCGGTGATTGACGTCGCCCGCCGCATAGAGCCAACCGTCGTCGATGGCCCGCACCCGGCAGGTGTCATCCACGTCGAGCCAGCCGCCCGGGGTCAGGCCCACTGTTTCCAAGCCGATGTAGTCGGTGAGCGGTTCCCGGCCCGTGGCGAAAAGCACTTCGTCGACCTGCAATTCAGTGTCGTCGTCCAATTCGAGGGTCACCGCCCCACCGCGGTCGGGCCGGCGCAGCGCACGGACCGACGCACCCACCCGGACATCCACGCCCGCGTCGGCGAGTCCACGGGCGATCAGTTCGCCCACAAAGGGCTCCATCCTGGGTAGCAGGCCGGCTCCCCGTGCCAGCAGAGTGACCGACGAACCCAAGCCCTGCCATGCCGTCGCCATTTCGACGCCCACACCGCCGGCACCGACCACCGCGAGCCGTCCCGGGACTTTACTGCTGTCGGTGGCTTGGCGGTTGGTCCACGGGCGGGCTTCGCCCATGCCGGGTAAGTCAGGGAGCGCGGGCCGGCTTCCGGTGCAGATGACAACCGCATGCCGCGCGGTGAGAGCCACTTCATCGCCGCTCGATGTGGTGACCACGACACGTCGGGGGCCGTCCAACCGCCCGTGGCCGCGTACCAGGGTCGCGCCGATTCCAGCCACATAGTCGGCCTGGCCGGTGTCGTCCCAGTTGCTCACATAGCGGTCGCGGCGGCCGAACACGCCGTCCGGACTGATCGAACCGGTGACCGCCTCACGTGCACCGTCGATGTGGTGGACTTCGGAGAGGGCAATGACAGGGCGCAGCAACGCTTTACTGGGTACGCAGGCCCAATACGAACATTCGCCGCCGACGAGTTCGCGCTCGACCACCGCAACCCGCAGGCCGCCGGCCCGGGCGCGATCGGCGGCATTCTGTCCGACCGGTCCGGCGCCCAGCACGACAACGTCATAGGCCTGTTCTAAGTCGGCGGCCATAGTCGAAGATCCTTTCGGTTCGGCTCTTTTGGGAGCCTGGCTACTTGGTGAGGCGCTCGGCGAGCTGGCGTAGGTCGTCCACTATCAGGTTTGGTTGCGGCAGGCCGTCAACCGGCAGCGGCGGGTTGCCCCACCGCGTGATAAGAGCGGTGCTGAATCCGACATTTTGGGCGCCGAGCGTGTCCCACACGTGCGCCGCCACCATCATGCAATCCGCGGGGGTTACCCCGAGCTCCTGGCACGCATACCGATAGACCACCGGCGACGGCTTGAAGGCGCGACAGGGATCAACGCTCAGCTGGCGCTCGAAAAGCCCGGCCAGCCCGGCGCTTTCGAGGGGCGTCGGACCGCTGGGGTTGGGCGGTGAGTTCGTGAGGGTGACCAGACGAAAGCCATTGTCGCGCAATTGAGTAAGCCCGTCCACGGCATCGGGGTGCGCAGGCATGGTGAGCATCGCCGCTTTGAGGCGAAGCACGTCGTCATCGGTGATGGCGACCCGATAGATGTTGGCCAGCATGCGCAACACGCCCTGGCCGAGCGTGAAGAAGTCGACATAGTATTCGGACAAAGTGGCGGTCATCGAGTACATGACCAGCTGGCCGAACCACTCGCGGAGTACCCGCCGATCACCGAACAGCTCCCCGAAAAGCGGTGCGATGGAATCGATATCGATCAGCGTTTCGTTCACGTCGAACACAAGTACCGAAGGAGAAGGAGTGGGATCAGTTGCCGTCATCGTGCTCTCCTAACTGCGCAACGTTTCTCTTGGCGGGAACATCCGGGCGTAGGTACCCGATCAGACACAAACAAATCAAACCCATCGCCACTACCGGCCACTTGAGCGCGACGACCGCCGATGCCGCGAAGACGCCGACCGTGATGAACGACCTCATTCGCAACAATCTGCGTACGCGCTGTGTGATGTCCTCGTGGGCGGGTCGATCCACCACTTCAAAGCAGAGTGCGAGATAAGTCATGTTGACCAGCACGAACACGGACGCATACAGGACCACCGGTGCCGCGGCCAGCCTGCTATCGGCGATCCACTCGGTCGTGAAGGGGATCAGCGACACCGAAAAGAGGTGTGCGAAATTGGACCACACCAGCCGCGGCGTCGTCACCTCCGCGTAGCTGAACAGGTGGTGATGGTTCACCCAGACGATCGCGATGAACAGGTAGCTGACCACATAACTCAGGCCCGTCGGCCACAACGGTAGCAAGGCGCTGAAGGTAGCGGTGGTCGGCGGTTTGAGCTCGAGAACCAGGATGGTGATGATCACCGCGAACACGCCGTCGGAAAACGCTCTCACCCGATCTGGAGTGGTTTGCCGTGCAGCCACGTTGCCTCCAGACCTTCCCGCCGCCGTCGCGATCGTCAGGTTGATTCGTGGTTGCGTTCTTGCAGCACCCTGGCATTGCCGTCGGGGTCGCGGAAATCGGCGAAGCTCGCGCAATCGGCGCGGTCCGGGTCGAGGCCCGGGAGGAAGCCGCCGCGCCAGCCGCCGTCGGTGTCCTTGTGCCGGATCTCGCTGACGGTTACACCGTGATCGGTCAATTCCCGGCAGTACTTTTCGATGTCGGGGACTACCAGATACAGACCCTGCAGCGAGCCCGCCGACGCGTCGGTCAAGCCGACGCCGAACTGGATGGAGGCGCCCGACCCCTGGGGTGTCAACTGGATGACCCGGAAGTCGGGTGCGGATTCGTAGTCGACGTCGAGTTCGAAGCCGACTTGGTCGCGGTAGAAACGCAGCGACCGGTCAGGATCCGAAACAGGCAGGATGACAACTTCGAGCAGGGCTTTCATCGGATGTTCCCAGTGGGCGTTTTCCCGAGCACCTCATCGGTTTCAAGCCCCCGGTCAACACCGTGGGGAATGACGGTTTGGCCCGGCTCGAGCTGTAGCTGTTTGCCGTCGAGGTAGACGTCGATCTTGTCGGGTTCAAAGGACACTAGGTCGGTTACCCGCCCTACTTCCGACCAGGCGTTGATGTAGGACCACGCCGCGCGTTTGTGGCTGCCGACGTCGTAGTAGGAACATATCCCTTTATACGGACAGAAGGTCTGTCCCTCAACGGGTTTGAGCGCCGATTTGTCGATATCTTCGCGCGGTACGTACCAGCGGGGTGCAAAGCCCGATTCGTACAGCGCCAGCGGGTGGTGTGTGTCGGCGATCACCTGCTCGCCGTCCCGGACGACAAGATGTCGTGAAGTAGAACGGATATCGATGCGGTGATAGGCATCGGCGGCATGCCCGACGATGCGTTCGTTTTCTTCGTAGAAGGCGTCCATGGCGCGCCAGGCGAATGCCAGCCGCCCGTCGAGAACCGCCGCATGTTGTGGCAAGCCCGTGTGTTGCCACGCGCTGTGATTGGCCTCTCGCTCCGAGACCTTGATGGTGAACCATTGTGTGTCGCCGAGGTCGTGGTGCTGCGTCACCCTGTTCTCAGCGATCAAGATCCCCGCTTCGATATCGCCGAGCGGGAAGTAGGCAACCGGATAGCGGCCCGGCTCGTGCAACAAGATGACGTCTTCGCTGTCGGCGATCCACCGGTCAGCAAAACGCACCCGCATGCGGCGACGCAACGGCTCAGCGAACAGCAGTCGCGGCGGCAGCGGCTGCTCGATGAGGAAGTGCCCCACCGACCCGGTGGCCAGCGGGCCTTGCTGCCATGCCAAACCCATCGTCGCATCCTCTCCTAGCGAAATCAGTTACCAGAGCGTGTAGTTGCGGCCTGTGTCAGTCCAGGACTCAGTTCATCACCACGACCATCTTGCCGCCGGCTTCTCCCGCCTCCATCACTCGGTGTGCCTCACGAATCTGGTCGAACGAGAAGACACGCGACGGCTTTGCGTCGAGCTTTCCCTCGGCCACCTGCCGTGCGATGTCTTGCAGCGGCACGTCGGAGAGCGGGA
Organism: Mycobacterium sp.; assembly: GCA_035569455.1. Taxonomy (GTDB): domain Bacteria; phylum Actinomycetota; class Actinomycetes; order Mycobacteriales; family Mycobacteriaceae; genus Mycobacterium. The sequence goes on from DATMMZ010000050.1 coordinate 27,836, forward strand.
AACCTGGAGCTCCAAACACAAAGCTGCCGAAGAAGTTCCAATTCACGCCGCTGGCCATGCGGAGCAGCGGGTTGAAGTCCCCAATGGGGTCGAGTCCGCCCAGCCATCCGGCCAGGCAGGCTGTGCCGCCGCGGCGCAGCATGTCCAGAGAGTCGAGGATGGTGCTGTTGCCGACGAGGTCGAGGACGGCGTCGATCTGTTTTGATTCGGCTAAGTGGGCGGCCAGGTCACGCCGCTCCACCTCGACGCGCGAAGCGCCCAACTCTTCGAGCATGGAGAAGCGCTCGCGGCTGCGCGCGGTGGCAATGACGCGCGCGTCGGCAGCGACCGCCATCTTGAGCGCCGCCTGGCCGAGCGATGATGTGGCGCCGCGTAGCACCAGTGTCTGTCCCGCGGTCAGGTTGAGGTTGCGGAACAGGCACGTCCAAGCGACCGCATAGGTCTCGGGCAATGCCGCCAAATCCGACCAGGGTAGGTCGGATTCGATGAGGGCCACGTTTGCCGCGCGCACGCGGGTGTATTCGGCGTAGCTGCCGTTGATGGTTCGCCCCAGGCCACCCATCAGTGCCGCTACCTTGGCACCGATCGGAAACTCGCCGCCTGGGCAGGAGTCGACGATGCCGACGCATTCGATGCCGCTGACTTCGGCGGCTTCGGCCCATTCGCCCCGACGCATGTGCAATTCGGCATGGTTGATTCCGAATCCCTTCACCTTGATCACCACTTCGCCGTCCTTGGGCAGCGGCTTGGGGATGTCGGTGTATACCAGGCTGTCGAGCCCGCCGAACCCCTTCAGGATGATCGCGCGCATGGTATCCCCGCCGGGCTGCTCACGTACTACGGCCGGCGCGGTGGGCAGCGTGCTGGTGACACTGGTGCTAGTGGTTTCCATCGCCATTCGCCTCCCTAGAAGTTTCGGGGTCCTCGCTGGAACAAGTTCGTCGATGTCAGCCGGCGGTCAAGTCGTAGTACCTGGCCGACACTACCTGCCTCTTTCTAAATCGTTAGTGGGCCTTACGATATCGGCTTGCCAAGGCCGGCCATCGTCAATGATCCCCCGCCGTCCGCATCAAACGAATGGGCCAACTAACCCATTATTATGGGCTAGTAAACCCAAACATGTCTAGGGTGTGGGGGCCGGCGGGCCGGATTTGCGCCGGTCAGGATTTGGGTCTGCGCTGGGATCGGCTGCTGCGAGCCCTGGGCTGCGGCGCAAACGAGCGCACGTAGTCAACTGCGGCATTGACGGCGACCTGTAGCGGTTCCGCGTCGCCGGTGGCGTGTGTGATCATCGCGCCGCCCTGGTGGGCGATGACCAGCGCTGCGGCGAGGTGCCGCGGGTCGGCGTCGTCGCGCAGGTCGCCGCGGCGCCGCATCGCCGTGAGGCCGCTCTGGAATAGCTCAAGCCACTGGTCGTACCCGTCGGCGAGATCGTCGCGGATTTCATCGTCGGCGTCGATCAGTTCGCCGGCCAGCGAACCGTAGATGCATCCGCCCAGGCGGTAGACGGTGTCGATGTCGGCCACGCAGGCGTCGGCCCATGCTTGCAGGGCAGCGAGACTGTCCAGGGCGCCGAGCTGCGGTTGAGTGTGAAATACCACGACGTCGTTGCGGCGTGAGGCGATGACCTGGCGGGTCAAATCGCGCTTGTCGCGAAAGTAGTGCGAGATCTGGGATCCGCCCACTCCGGCGGTTGTGCGCACCTCGTCGATGCTGGTGTTGGCGACCCCGCGCTCGAACATGAGCTTTGCGGCGGCGCCGACGATGCGCGCCCGAGTCGCCAATCCCTTGCGGGTGAACCGAGATGTGCTGTCTTCGTTCATCAGCTGGCTTTGGTGGTGGCACGCCGGCCGCGCGGGCGCCGCGGCGGGCGCGCGGCGCGTTCGGCGGGGTCGCTGGCGAACATGCGCAGGTAGTTGACCGCGAATCGAATGGCATCGGCGTGCGGCCATTCCGCCCGATAGGTAAAGGCCAACGTGCCGCCGCCCTGGTGAGCGCAGACGATGGCCAATGCGAGCCGTCGCGGATCGGCCTCTGCGACCAGAACGCCGTGATCCTTCATCCGCTGGATCGCGGCTTCAAGCAGCTCGATCCATTGCCAATAGCCCGCGGCCAACGTCGCGCGCGTCGCGGCGTCGGACTTCGCCAGCTGTGCGGTCAGCGCGTGGTAGGTCGGCGTGCCGCCCGAGGTTCCGATGCGCCTGAGGTAACGCATGTTGAGTTCGATCCACCGTTCGAAGTCGTCAAACGAGTCCAGGTCCCGAAGCTTGGGCTGGCGATGAAAGTCCAGCACCACCCCGATCTGGCGCCGGACGACCGCGCGGATGAGCGCGCTTTTGTCCGTGAAGTAGTGGGCAAGTTGAGAGCCGCTGACCGACGAGGCCTTGCGCACACGTTCCATGTTCGACGCCGCCAAGCCCTCGGTGACGATCAATTCGGCGGCTGCCTGCACGATTCGATCGCGGGTGGCACGCCCTTTGGGGGTCAACCGTTGTTCGTCCTGAACCTCGGGATGGGCCATCGCGTCAGGCTAACCCGGGGGCACTTCCGAATATGGGATATCCAGCCCATTAGAAGGGTGGGTCGGAGCGTGCCGCCCGCGGTCCGCGTCAGGCGGGCACGTGCACCTTGGCGAGGAAGTTTCGGATCAACTCGGCGACTTCCTCCAGCGCGGACTCCAGTAAGAAGTGCCCACCGTCGAGCAGGTGGATCTCGGCATCGGGCAGGTCGTCGGCGAACGCCTCAGCGCCGGCCGGACCGAATATCTCGTCACCGCGACCCCACACCGCCAACAGTGGCACCCGCGTGGCGCGAAAGTATTCGTGCACGAGCGGGTACAACGGCGCATTGGTGGCGTAGTCGCGCAACAGCTTTAGTTGCACCTTGTCGTTTCCGGGCCGGGAGATCAGTGCGTAGTCGTGATACCAGGACTCGGGGTCCACCAGCGTCTCGTCGGACACGCCGGTGAGGTATTGCCACCGAGTGGCGCCCAACGTGAGGAACTGTCGCACTGCGGCCTCGGTGTCGGGCGTCTGTTCCGTTTGATAGGCCTGGACCACCTTCCAGAAGCTTTCGACGAACCCGGCGTCGTAGCCGTTGCCGCTTTGGCTGATGATCGCCGTGATCGCGGCCGGGTCGCGCAGCGCCAGTCGCCATCCGATGGGGGCGCCGTAGTCCTGCACATACATTGCGTACCTGTCGATGCCGAGCGTGCGTAGCAGGCCGGCGGTCAGGTCGGTCAGGGCATCGAAGGTGTAGTCGAACTCCTCCACGGGCGGCGCGTCAGAAAGTCCAAAGCCGAGATGATCCGCCGCGATCACGTGGTAGCGCTCAGCGAGCGCCGGAGCCAGATCCCGGAACATGTAGGAGCTGGTCGGAAACCCGTGCAAGAGGACCACTGCGGGCGCGTCGGGATCGCCCGCTTCACGATAGAACAGCCGATGACCGTCGATTGTGGCGTAGCGGTGATGAACAGCCGGCATGACGCACCCCTCTGCAGTTCTGGGTTATATGACCCAGTATGCACCAAAACAGTCGGCGCGCAACAGTGTCCGCAGCCAGCTGTTGCGACGTGCGTCGGGTTGCAATATTCTGGGCTGACCATCCCAATTTAGGTCCAATCCGAGGTAGTAGCTACGGGGAGTAAATACGCGATGGGTAACGCGTTGCGGGACGAGACAGTCGTGGTGGTCGGACGCGGCAGCGGGATCGCGCGCGCGGTCGCTTTGCTGGCGCAATCGGAAGGCGCGCGGGTCATCGCGGCCGCACGCGACCAAGCAAAGCTTGCCAGCGCCTACAGTGGCAGCGATGTCACGGCCGAAGTCGTCGACATTACCGACGACGAGTCGATCGCCGCCTTCGCCGACCGGGTGGGTGCCGTGGATCACGTGGTGTCGACCGCCTCGGCCCGCGCTCGCGGGAAGCTGCTCGACCTGCAGCGCCACAACCTGCAGCAATCGTTTGACACCAAGGTCATCGGCCCAGCCATGCTGGCTAAATACTTTGCCCATCAGGTCAATCCGGGTGGCTCGTTCGTGCTGTTTTCGGGTGTGCACGCCTTCAAACTCAACGTCGGCTATCTCGGGGTGGGGATCACCAATGGCGCCGTCGACTTCCTCACCCGCTGGCTGGCGGTCGAGCTCGCTCCGATAAGGGTCAACGCGATTTCACCCGGGGTTATCGATACGGGCGCCTGGGACTCGCTCGGCGACGACGGCAAGCGGGATTACTTCAAGCACATCGCCGACAGCAACCCGGCGCGGCGAATCGGAACACCCGAGGATGTGGCCAGCGGCGTGTTGTTTGCGATGACCAACACGTTCATGACCGGCATGACGTTGAAGATCGATGGTGGCGAACCGCTTGTCTGACGCTGAGGAGACACCGTGGGCAGGCTTGTCTCGGTAAACGTGGGGATGCCCAAGGACGTGCAATGGCGGGGCAAGGCCGTGTATACGGGGATATGGAAGACCCCGGTCGAGGGTCCGGTCATGGTGCGCCGCATCAATATCGATGGCGACGGCCAGGGTGATCTCGCCGGCCACGGGGGCGAACAACGCGCGGTCATGGTGTATCAAACCGAGTCGTACGACTTCTGGAAGGCGTACCTGAGTCGCGACGACCTTGTGCCGGGTCACTTCGGGGAAAACTTCACCGTCACCGGGCTCGCCGACGACGAAGTCTGCGTCGGCGACCGCTACCGCATCGGGGACGCCGAATTCGAAGTCACCCAGCCCCGGGTCACCTGCTTCCGGATCGGCCTACGCCTCAACGAACCCGATATGCCCAACCTGCTTGTCGCTCAGCACCGTCCAGGCTTCTACTTCCGCGTCATCACCGAGGGCCACGTCCGAGCCGGTGATGATATCGTCCGGACCCGACGGGGGCGTCACGAGCTCAGCGTCGCCGACGTCGACGCACTGCTCTATCTGCCCGACCGCGACATCGAACGGCTTCGCAAAGTCGTCGACGTTCCCGCGCTGAGCCCGGGATGGCAGCAGTCGTTCAACGACATGCTGGCGGCGCACGAGAACTCGAACACCGCCACGGCACCGCCAATTGGAGTCGAGCCGGGGTGGAACGGATTTCGCGCGTTGCGGGTCACCGCGATAGACCGGGAAAGCGAGAACGTGCTGTCGATCCGTCTAGACGCTGACGACCAGACCTCGCTGCCGCGCCCGCTTCCCGGTCAGTACCTGACCGTGCGAATCCCCGGCGCCGCCGACCCGGCGCCACTGCGCAGCTACTCGCTCTCCGGCGACCCCGGTGCAGGGTTCTACCGCATCAGCGTCAAACGCGAAGAACACGGCCTGGCGAGCCGATGGCTGCACGCTCACATCCAACCGGGATCAGTCATCGAAGCAGCCGCACCCCGTGGTGACTTCTATCTGGCCGATGACGGCACTCCCGCCGTTCTGATCTCCGCGGGAATCGGTGCCACTCCCGTCCTTGCCATGTTGCATGCGTTAGCGGCCGCAGGCAGCGAGCGCGACATCTGGTGGTTGCACACCACCCGTAATCGTGAGACCCAGGCGTTTGCAAGCGAAGTCACGACGCTCATCGATTCGTTGCCTCATGCTCGCCAGCAGGTGTTCTACACCGAGCCGCATGGGCGGTTGGAGCAACGGTCTATCGCGGCGCTGGGCTTGCCCACCGATGCCGCCGCTTATCTCTGCGGTCCAACGCAATTCATGTCCGATATGCGCGATGCACTGACATCGATCGGATTTGACCCCGTACGCATCCACAGCGAATTATTCGGTGCACTGCCGGCAATCAACCCCGGCGTCGTCGACACGGGCCAACGCAGGCCGCCGCACCCGCCGGCCGGAACGCCAGGCAGTGGACCTTCGATCACGTTCTCGCGCAGCGGACTTACGGTCAACTGGTCGTCGGACTACAACAGTATTCTCGACCTCGCCGAAGCGTGCGACGTACCAACCCGATTCTCGTGCCGAAGCGGGGTCTGTCACGTGTGTGTCACCGGGGTCGTGGCCGGAGCGACAACCTATGTCCAGTCTCCACTGGAGCCGCCTGAGCAGGGTACGGTGTTGATTTGCTCGGCGGCCCCAGAAACTGACGTCGTGCTGGATCTTTAGCGAAAGCGCGTGAATTAAGCGGCAATCCCACGCTGACCGCCGGTCGCGTGCAAGACCGCGCCGTTGACATAGCTGGCATCCGCGGAGCTCAGAAAGACGACTGCGCTGGCGATTTCGCCAGCCTCGGCCGGCCGGTTCAACGTGGTGGTTGCCGCCACCGCTTCCAGGACGCCTGGGATCACGGCCACTCCGGGTGTGTCAGTCGGCCCGGCGGCCACCGCATTCACCCGTACCCCCGACCTGCCGAACTCATCGGCCCACACGCGGGTCAGCTGTTCCAGGGCGGCTTTGCTTGCTCCGTAAATCCCAGCTCCGCTGGTAGGGACCGAAGCAGCGAGAGTACTCACATTGACGACGGCGCCGCCACCGCGCCCGACCATCCCCGGTACCAATTGCTGGATCAGGATGTACGGCGCGCGCAGGTTAACGTTCACATGTTCGTCGAACGTCGCGTCGTCGACGTCTAAGGTCCCGCCAAATTTGTAGATGCCGGCATTATTGATCAAGATGTCCACGGGTCCCGCCTCGGCGGCCAGCCGGCGGACGTCGTCGGCGATGGTGAGATCAGCGGCGACGAAACGCGCTTTGCCACCGGAATTTTCGATATCACGGACGACCTTGGCGCCGCGCTCGGCGCTGCGCCCGTGGATTACGACCACGGCGCCGCGCTGGGCGAGTTGCAGCGCTATTTCGCGGCCAATCCCAGTTGTGGCGCCGGTGACGAGTGCGGTAGAGCCGGCCAGTGTGCTAGCCATCGAATCCTGCCTCCAGGAGGGAAGTTCACTAACTCCTCCGCAAGCGCACGCACGCCGGCATTTATTCCGGCTACGGGCTGAGCGCGACCGACGCCTCGGCGGTGTAGCACAGGAATGTCAGCGTCTCCTGCAGATAGAGTTGCACGGTGTCGGCGTCATGGCTCAGGTATCCGATTGCGACGTCGGTACCCAGCTGCAAGTCGAAGTCGCCACCCCGGGTGGTCAGCACAAACGCGCCGTCGATGGCGGGAGCCCAGATGATGTCACCGTTGACCAGGCGGTTGATGTGTTCCAGGATCGGATACCCGTGTTCGGTGGTCTCGCTGACCTTGGTGTAGACGTCGGCGGCCAGCAGCACCGAATATGGGCCGTCGACACCGGCCAGCCGCAGTTCGGAGAGCGCCTGCGAGATGACATCGGGAATTTCACGAGGGTCGGCGGGCAGCGTCAACGGCGGGTTCGAGCTCGCGCCGCGGATGCCTTCGATGGACGCAGCGGCGTACCCCTCGAAGATGGCGCGGTCCTCAACGAACGCCAGCTTCTTGGCGGCCGCTTTGACCGGGTCCCAGTCCGAGTCCTGCGAGCCACGCTCGACATCGTCGATCTCGCTGCGCGAAAGCGTGAACGGAACCCGTAGCCGGACAAGCGGTTTGCTTGCCCGTAGGTGAGCCACCACACCGTCGGTAGGTGCCTTCACGTCGATCAGCCGACCCGTGCTGACCGCCGCGGTCACCGGCCCGCCCGGTTCGCTGACGTCCACCACCCGGCGCCCGGCGATATGGCGCTTGAACGTTCGCGTCGCTTCCAATTCGATTTCGGCCCAAGCGGATTCGGTGACCGGTGCCAGATCGCGATACAGGTTGTTCATTGAGAGGTTCCTTTCAGGCTGCCGATCGAAAGTGAGCCGTCAACAGAAGCGGGTGTGACCGGTCGCGCGGTCACCAGCGGCGCGGGCAAAGGCGGTGGATCATCGAGGAAGTCGATGGTGGGGGAGAAGAACAGTCCGCCGGTCGACGCGGTGGAGAAGTCAAGGATGCGGTCGGTATTGCCCGGCGGATCGCCGAAGAACATGTTGTGCAGCATCTGTTCGGTGACCTGCGGTGTTCGCGAATAAGCGATGTAGTACGTGCCGAACTCGCTGGTACCGAGTTCGCCGAAGGGCATGTTGGCCCGAACGATCTTCAGCTCGTTGCCGTCGTCGTCTTCGATGACGTTGAGCGCCACGTGTGAATTGGATGGCTTCACGTCATCGCCGAGCTCGATGTCTTCCAGCTTGGTCCGCCCGATCACCCGTTCCTGCTCGGTGACCGATAGCGCATCCCACGACGACATGTCGTGCACGTACTTCTGTATGTGGACGTAGCACGAGCCGGCGAAATCGGGATCCTCGTCACCGATGGCGGTGGCGCTGATTGCGATTGGGCCGTCAGGGTTTTCGGTGCCGTCGACAAAACCCAGCAGGTCACGGTTGTCGAAGTAGCGGAAGCCGTGTACCTCGTCGACGACGGTGACCGCGCCGGCCATCGACTTGAGGATGCGGCTGGCCAGCTCGAAACACACATCCATCGTCTCGGCCCGAATGTGGAACAACAGGTCACCGGGCGTAGCCGGCGCCGTGTGCCGCGGTCCGGTCAGCTCGATGAACGGATGCAACTCGGCGGGCCGTGGCCCGCCGAACAATCGATCCCAGGCATCGGAGCCGATCGAGGCAACCAACGACAAGTGCTTGGTGGGATCGCGGAAGCCAATAGCGCGCACTAGCCCGGATAGGTCGGGCAGCGCGTCGTGCACGGTAGCCTCGCCGCCATCGTCGATCGTGACCACGAGGAATATCGCGGCAGGAGTCAACGGCACGAGTACGGGTTGGGGCTGAACCGGAGGCACTCTGCTGACCCTAGCGGCAACCCCGCCGCCGCGGACAGCCATGATGTTGAACATGTCGGCCAGCGCCGCAGGCCTCTGCGAATTCATCGACGCCTCACCGTCGCCGTTTCATGTGTGCGCGACTGTGGCCGCACGGCTGCTGGACGCCGGGTACACCGAACTCAGCGAAGCCGATCGCTGGCCGGAGCAACCCGGCCGATACTTCACCGTCCGCGCCGGTTCACTGATCGCCTGGAATGCGGTGCGGCCGGCGAGCGCATTCCGGATCATCGGTGCCCACACCGACAGCCCCAACCTCCGCGTCAAACAGCATCCCGACCGGCTGGTCGCCGGCTGGCGGGTGGTGGCGCTGCAGCCGTACGGGGGAGCATGGCTCAACTCCTGGCTGGACCGCGATCTGGGTATCAGTGGACGGTTGTCGATACGCGACGGCTCCGGGCTAACCCACCGGCTGGTCCGGATAGACGATCCGATTCTGCGGGTGCCGCAACTGGCCATCCACCTGGCCGAGGATCGCAAGTCGCTCACGCTGGATCCCCAGCGACATGTCAACGCGGTATGGGGTGTTGGCCAAGAAGCGTGTTCCTTCCTCGGGTATGTCGCCGAGCGGGCCGGGATGGCCGGCGCCGACGTGCTGGCTGCCGACTTGATGACTCATGACCTGACCCCGTCGACGGTGATCGGCGCCCCAGTTAACGGAACTGCGAGCCTGCTGAGCGCTCCCCGGCTGGATAACCAGGCCAGTTGCTATGCCGGGATGGAGGCGTTGCTGGCGGCAGAGCCGCGCGGTTTCCTACCCGTGCTGGCCCTCTTCGACCACGAGGAGGTCGGCTCGACCTCCGACCACGGCGCGCAGTCCAACCTGTTGACCACCGTCCTGGAACGCATCGTGCTCGCCGCCGGCGGCGGCCGCGAAGACTACCTGCGTCGGCTCCCCGCGTCGTTGCTGGCCTCGGCCGACATGGCACACGCCACCCACCCCAACTACCCGGAGCGTCACGAGCCTGGCCATCTGATCGAGGTCAACGCCGGGCCGGTGCTCAAGGTGCACCCAAATCTGCGGTACGCCACCGACGGACGCACGGCAGCGGCGTTCCAGCTGGCTTGCCAGCAGGCCGGGGTGGGATTGCAGCGTTACGAGCACCGAGCAGACCTGCCGTGCGGTTCGACGATCGGGCCGCTGGCCTCGGCTCGGACCGGCATCCCCACCGTCGACGTCGGCGCCGCCCAGCTTGCGATGCACTCCGCGCGTGAGTTGATGGGCGCTCACGACGTGGCCAAATACTCGGCGGCGCTGCGCGCGTTCCTTTCTCCCGAGTGACGCTCTCAGTCGGTGCTGCAGGCGCCGTTGAGTATCGCGTCGAGAACGCCGTCGAATAACCTTGCTGTACAACGGAATTAGCAGGATCGTGCTTTCAGCCGTAGGCGAGCGGCCCGGCCCGCGCGTTATAGGCCGTATGTCCCGGTCCTGCCGATCAGCACCCCGCCGGCGCCGCCGGTGCCGCCGGACCCGATGCCAAAGCCACTGCCGCCCTTGCCGCCGTTTCCGAGAATGCCGCCGTTGCCGCCGCCACCCCCGCCGGTAGTGGGATCGGCGTTGCCGCCGTTGCCAGACAGCCTGCTGGTGCCGCCGATGCCGCCGTTGCCGCCGTTGGTGTTCAAGCTCAGCGTGGCGTCGCCGCCGTTGCCGCTATTGCCACCGCTGCCGACCATTCCGCCGAGGCCGCCGGTGCCGCCGGTCCCACCTATGGTGCCCGGCGCCACGGCTTTGCCGCTCACGCCGCCGGCCCCGACGCGACCGAATAGCCCGGCGTTGCCGCCGCTTATCGCGGTGCTGTCGGCGCAGGTTTCGCCGGTCCCGCCGTTGCCCCACAGTCTCCCGCCGGCGCCGCCGTTGCCGCCGGGTTGGCCGAAGAACCCGCCGGGCCCACCGGTTCCGCCCGCCCCGGCGTTGCTCAAGAGCCCGGCAGGCCCCCCGAATGCGCCTGCCCCGCCCCTGCCTCCGTTGCCAAACGGTATCCCGGCGACCCCGCCGGAACCGCCCGTACCACCATTGCCGTACAAAATCCCGCCTAGACCGCCGGTCTCTCCGGTGCCCGGGAAGCCACTGGTCCCGCTGCCAAATATCGGACGCCCCAGCGGCGCGTCGGTGGTCGCATTCGCCATGTTGAGGGCGGCCTGCTCCATGGTCTGCAAAGGCGACGCATTGGCGGCCTCGGCGCTGGCATAGGCGTTCGCGCCACCGGTCAGGGCCTGGACGAACTCGTTATGAAATCCCGCCAGCTGGCTGCTGAACGCCTGATATGCCTCACCGTGCGCCTCAAACAAAGCCCCCACCGCAGCCGAGACCCCATCAGCGGCCGGTGCCAGCATCCCAGTTGTCGGGACCACCACCGCCGCATTGGCGGCGCCGATCGTCGAACCGATATTCGCGAGATCCGTTGCCGCTGCGGTCACCAGGTCCGGCGTGGTGATCACAAACGGCATCTCGCACCTCCATCAGATCGCCCGCATGATCTGAGGCGCCACGGCACAATCTGCAGGTGCAGATCATATCGTGATCAAACGTGACTCATAGCGTTATCGGCATTCGGCGGGCCTTTGCCTGTGGCGGCCCCCACTGCCGCGGGTTCCCGTCCCGGCATAGAGTTTGCTGATATGACGCTCAAGGTGGAAATGGTCACGTTCGACTGCGGTGATCCCGCGAAGCTGGCCGGCTGGTGGGCCGAGCAGTTCGGCGGCACGACCCAGGAGTTGTTGCCCGGCGAATTCGTTGCGGTGACCCGGCCCGAAGGCCCCCGGCTCGGATTTCAGAAGGTGCCCGATCCCACCCCCGGGAAAAACCGCGTGCACCTCGATTTCAGTGTCGCGGACGTGGATGCCGAGGTGTCGCGGCTGACGGGAGCCGGGGCCACGGAGGTAGGCAGGCGCAAGATCAGTGACAACTTCCGCTGGGTGGTACTGGCCGACCCCGAAGGCAACGTGTTCTGCGTGGCGGGCCAATAACGGAGCCCAAAGCGCGCTCGGCATCGCTCGAAACCCTCGACCTGCACCTCGAGTGCGCGATGCCGCTGCCAATCGTGGCGTGTTAGCCAAAACCGCAACTGACGCTCTCAGCCTCTTGCCTTAGCGGCTGCGCTTCGGGGCCGATCGTCGCTTTGTGACTCCCATCCCTTGTAGCCATTGGTCGAGCAGCAGCTGTGAGAGCTGGTCGACGTCCACGTCCTGGCCGGCCAGTGCGTAGGACATGGGCGCGATCAATTGGATCAGGGCCAGCGAGGCGGCCAGATCAACCGGTACGGCATCGGTCAATTCGCCTGACTCGACCGCTGCGGCAATGGTGTCGACGATGATTCCGAGCAACTCCGGATGCGCCGAATGCGGGTCGTTCGAAGGCGCCGCCCGGACGAACTCCTCGGCCATCCGCACGTGACCGGGGCCCGCCTCGCGCCAAGCGTCGTAAATCGCGGCGCGGATGTGGCCGAGCCTGGTGCCAACGGCAGCGGCTCCCGCCCCGGCGACCCGCGCCGCGGCATCCTGCGCGAGACGGCGGTTGAACTCGCGCAGCAGGCCCGCCTTGGTTGCGAAGATCCGGAAGAACGTTGCCCGACCGATGCCGGCGTGCGCGCAGATCTCCTCGACGCTCAGCTCGTCGAAGGAGCGTGAAGCGAGGAGATCGTTTGCAGCGTCGTAGAGCTGCGCGGCGTTTCGTTGCCGGCGGTGCGAGCGACCGTCAAGCTTCTCGGTCGTTTCGAGCGACACGAAAGCCTCCCCTTTCGGTTATTGAGACTTGACTCGCCAAATCAAAACTAGTGATACTTAAGTCTCAATTCAAGGAGGATCGCATTTGCTGGCAGAGCCGGCGGTCATCGAGACGGTTGAGCAAATCGATGCGGAGTGGCTGACGACCGTGCTTGGTCGGGCCGGTGTTGCCGCAACGGTGCGCAGTGTGACACCGGAACGCGTCGGCACCGGGCAGATGGGCTCATGCTTCCGGTTGCGGGTGGAATACGCCGACGGCGACGGGCCGGCACGGTTGATCGTGAAACTGCCGGCCACAGAACCCGACAGCCGGGCCGCCGGGACCTTGGGATACCGCTGCGAGACGAGCTTTTACCGGGAGCTCGCCGATCGGATCGGCACGCGCGTTCCTCGCTGCTTTTTCACGGCCGCCGACGTTGCGACCAACGGGTTCACGCTCCTGCTGGAGGATCTCGCTCCAGCAGAGCCGGGTGATCAGATCGCGGGCTGCACCGTCGGCGAGGCGCTCGCGGCAGCGGCGAACGTCGCCGGTTTGCACGCAGCGACGTGGAACGACCCGTCGGTCCGCGAGTTCGACTGGCTCATCCCAGATCTCACGGCGATGCCGGAGTTCACGGCCGATCTTCTCGCCAAAGCGACGCAGCAGTTCCTGCAGCGCTACCCGGTTGAGCCGAACACGGCGTCGGTGTTGCGGCGCTTCGCCGACCGATTTGTGGCGTGGGCGACTGGGCGCCCCGAACCTTACTCATTGCTGCACAGCGACTACCGACTCGACAACCTGCTGTTCGCGCCGGCCGGCGCAAACGATCCGGTTGTGGCGGTGGACTGGCAGGTGGTGACCGTCGGATTGCCGCTGCGCGACGTTGCCTTCCTCCTCGCCACCGGCCTTTCACCCGACAACCGTCGCGCCGGTGAACGAGCGATCGTGGGCGCCTACCACCGCCGGCTCGCGGAGCACGGCGTGACGGGTTATGACGCCGAGCGCTGCTGGGACGACTACCGCTACGCGTTATTCCAGGGACCATTCATCACCGTCCTCGGCGCGTTCGTCGCGCAAAACACGGAGCGCGGTGACCGAATGTTCACGGTCATGGCGGAGCGGTCGGCGACCGCGATCAACGATCTCGACGCTTTGTCGCTGCTAGCAGATGTGGAGGGACACTGATGCGCGCCGCCGTCCTGACCGAAAGCCACACTTTCGAGATCGCCGACGTCCCCGATCCGTCGCCCCGGCCCGACGAACTCGTGTTGCGCGTGAACGCCTGCGGCATCTGCGGTTCGGACCTGAAGATGCACACGATGCTGCCGGCCGGTGTGGTGCTGGGTCACGAGTTCTGCGGAGAGGTCGTCGCCGTCGGAGCCGACGGTCGCGAGAAGTGGCGGCAGGGCCAACAGGCCGCAGCCCTGCCGCTGACCGCGTGCGGAACGTGTCGCTGGTGCCTGGCCGACGAGCCCGCGCACTGCGCGCGTGTCGATTTGTTGGGGGTGGGCGCCTCGCCGGGCGCTTTCGCCGAATACGTCCGCGTCGCCGCCGACCGAACGGTCGCGCTGAATCCGGCCGTCGGCCGGTTCGGCGCGCTGGTAGAGCCGCTCGCCGTCGGCCTGCACACGGTAGCCATGGGATACATCAGAGCCGGCGACAATGCGCTGGTGATCGGCGGCGGGAACATCGGGCTCGCGGTGACCGTGTGGGCGCGCCGGCTCGGCGCCCGCGAAGTGGTGGTCAGCGATCCGATCGCGGCGCGCCGCGCCATCGCTGGGACGTTCGGCGCCACCGGGGCACACGACCCGACCACCGACGAGCCGCCACGCAATTTCGATGTGGTGTTCGAGTGCGTCGGCTCGACGGGCATGGTGCAGGCCGCCATCGACGCGGCGGCCACGCGCGGCCGGGTCGTCATCGCCGGCCTGTGCATCGCACCGGACACCGTCGTGCCGGTGACTGCGCTGCTCAAGGAGGTCGAGGTGCGTTTCGCCGTCTACTACCGGGGCAGTGAATTCGCCGCGGCGGCCGCGCTACTCGAGTCGGGCGGCATCGACGCCGACGCCTTCGTGACCGGCCAGGTCGGTCTGGACGGCGTCAGCGGCGCCTTCGAACGCCTGCTGACATCCACCGGCGACCGCAAGATCTTGGTGACCCCCCATGGCTGAGCGCTTTACCGACCGCGTCGCCGTGGTCACCGGCGCCAGGTCCGGCATCGGCCAGGAGATGGGCGCCGGAATCACTTTCGTGACAGCCGATATCAGCGACGAGCCCTCGGCCACGGCGTTGCTGGGCACCGCGGTCGATCGCTACGGCCGGGGCGACGTCGTGCTCGCCAATGCCGGCATCATCGAAGGCCTGGCCAAGCACCTCGCGGGCCGGGGCGGCGAGCAAGGCGTGCGCGTCAACGTGGTGCGCCCCGGCCGCATCCTCACCGACAAGTGGGAAGGCGTCCTCGGCCGCGACGGCCTGTTCTGGTCGCACTACCAGAAGATCCAGCTATTCAAGCGGCACGGCCGTACGCAGGACGCGGCCGCCGCCGTCGCGTTCCTGGCCAGCGACGAGGCGACGTTCATCAACGCCGCGGTCCTCGACGTCGACGGCGGCGCCGTAGTCAAGCTCTAGTCAAGATTTGTACCGGAGGAATCTTGCTCAGTCCGTTCGACGACTTCCCCATCCA